>NZ_JBHVSY010000002.1:106960-457318 GCF_042884935.1 Streptomyces sp. NPDC058092 | reverse complement strand
GTGGTGTGGTTCGGCTGTGGGATCCGGTGTCGGGGGCGGGCAGGGGTGAGGTGGCGATCGGGAGCGGGAGCGTGTTCGCCCTCGCCTTCTCCCCCCACGGCGGGGTCGTGGCGACGGCGGGTGCCGGTGGTGTGGTTCGGCTGTGGGATCCGGTGTCGGGGGCGGGCAGGGGTGAGGTGGCGATCGGGAGCGGGAGCGTGTTCGCCCTCGCCTTCTCCCCCCATGGCCGGACAGCGGCGGCCGCGGGCACGGGCGGCACGGTACGGCTGTGGGACCCGCGCGAGCTGCGGCCGCTGGGTGATCTGCCACCGGACCGCAGCGGCCATGTGACGGCGCTCGCATTCTCCCCTGACGGCACCGTGCTCGCCGCCGCCGGCGGCGACGGCTCCGTACGGCTCTGGGACCCGGCCGGCCTGCGGCCATGGGGCGAACTCGTACCGGCCCGCCCCAACTTTGTCGCCGCGCTCGCGTTCTCCCGGCTGGGCGTGCTGTGCGCCACCGGCGACGGGGACCGCCGCCTCCAGCTGTACGCACGGGCGACACGCGAAGCGGCTGTCCCGGCAAGGGACTCGGCTTTCGAACACGGCCTCGCGGGCCCCGAACCGGCGACCGCGCCGGAGCGGGAGCCCGCCGTTCCGGTGGCGGCGCCGGGGCCCGAAACCGGCATCAATGCCTCGATGTTGATGCCCAGGCGTGACAGTGGCCCCGCCACCCCGGTGTTGGCCTCCTCGCGTGAACGCGCCTCCGCCGCCGAGGCGTTGACCTCCGAGCCCGGCTGCGGCCCCGCCGTTCCCGCGTCAGCGTACGCCCCCGAACACGCCTCCGCTGTCCCCGCGTTGGTCCCCGCGCCCGTCCCACCGACGGTCACGCTCGCCGAACGGGCCCGCGCCGCCGACCTCGGCTCCGGCGAACCCATGCCGCTGCTCCCGCTGGCCGACACCCACCGCCGCCCCGCCCAAGGGCTCGCCTTCCGACGCGACGGCATGCTCATGGCGGCGGCGTACGACGACGGGACCGTCGGTCTCTGGGACCCGGTCTCCCGTACGCTGCGGCACCGGCTGACCGGCGAACGGCCGCTGTCCGCGCTGGCCTTCTCCCCGGACGGGTCGCTCCTCGCGAGCGCGGACAAGGACGGCGCCGTGACGGTCCGGGACGCGGCCACCGGCGGCCAGGAGGCCGGACTCCCCCGCGACGGCGGCCCCCTGCGCGCCCTGGCCTTCTCACCGGACGGCGGGGGGCTGCTCACGGGAGGCGCGGACGGGACCGTACAGCTGTGGAACCTCCGCTCGGGTACGCGGGTTCCGCTGCCGGCGAGCCGCGGCAGCGCCGTGCGCGCGCTTTCCTTCGCTGCGGACGCGTCCGTGCTGGCCGTCGGGGACGAGAACGGTCGCGTGGGCCTGTGGGAGGCCGGCGCGGACGGTCGGGAGCTGTGGGCGGGAGCGGAGCCGTCCGGCGAAGGGGCCGTCGAGGCGCTGGCGTTCGCCTCGGACGGCACCCTTGTCGCCGCCCACGCCGGTCCGGCGGGGTCCGGCACAGGCGTGGCCGTCACCTTGTGGCGCCCCGAGGGCTCCACCCCGCCCGCGGTCCTGCACGTGCTTTGTCGGTGTCCGGTGACCGCACTCGCCCTGTCCCCGGACGGCACCCTGCTGGCTGCAGCCGTACCCGGGCTCGCGGTGCTGCGCTGGGCTCTCCCCGGCCCCGCAGCGCTCAGCCCCGGAGCTGCCGCAGCCGGTCCACTGCCTCGCTGAGCACCTCGTCCTTCTTGCAGAAGGTGAAGCGGACCTGGCCGCGGCCGGCATCGTGGGCGTCGTAGGAGACGGGGCTCCGCGAAATGGGCGGCCGTTCACGCCTGCCGGGCTGCGCTCCCGGGAACACTGCGCCCAGCGCAGACGTGCGCAGCGATGTCCTGAGCGAGATGGCGCTCAACGCTCCAGCGTGGAGTGCTGTTGGATCAGTTGAGCCTTCTGTGAGGACTACCGGCCCGGACCATCAGATCCGGTGTCCACACCACAGGAGTCACCACAGGCTGGCAGAGAGGGGAGAGCCAGCCGCACCGGCATGCCTCTCGCAAGAGACTGCCCCGCCCGGGCCCTCTACGAGTGCCGCGTGCCACTAGGTGCCATCCGTAGGGGTAAACAGCGGTCACTACGGGCGTCATCCAGCTGCTGGCCGGGAGCACATCCGCACAGGGTTTTCGCTGGTCAGAGGTATCCCTGGCGATCAAATGCTGGTTGATTCCCAAGCTCAGAGCGCGAGTTCGATTCTCGTCACCCGCTCCACGACAAAGCCCCAGGTCGATGACCTGGGCCTCCCTTGTTGCCTAGACGTCCTGCGGAGCGGCGTGCCCTCCGCGTGCCCCAAGTCGCCCAGATCCGCTGCCGAAGAGGCAGACGACGGACCAGATCACACCGCGACAGCTAAAGGTGTATCGGATTCTGAGACTCCCCTGATGTGGTCTGCGCCACCAGGATGAACAGAATGCTCACGGTGAGTACGCATTTGCCAGCCGCGGTCGCCCCGCTTAACCACTCCTCACCCGATCCGCCACCAGCCGATCCCTCCGGCTGCGGCAAGCCAGGCCGTCGCCGCCGATGAAGAGATCCGCCGAACATCCGCAATACCACTCAAGCCAACCCTGGGGGTCGGAAACTCAACAATTCGGTTCATGGAAGTGCTGTGACAGCGACCATGTCTCCTGCTAACAAACGGTTAACAGAAAGGCGCGTCCATGGTCTACGTACGCGGCAGCACGCTCGACTCGATCGAAGCTGCCGTGGACAAGAACAACGGCGCTGTCGTCATCCGCAACGCTTGGGTGCGCGACCGGGAAGGGATGGATCGCCTGCGGATCACGCGCCTGCAGGCGATCCGTACTCAGATTGTGCGCCGAGGTCTGCGCACGTTCCCAGAACGCCTGCTCTACTCCGACGAACGCTGGGCCTTCGTGGTTTACAGGCCCGAACTCCTCGTCCTTGACGTGGGTGTGCTCGCCTCCGACGCTGAAAAGCGTGCGGCGCTCGACTACATCATGGACGCGCTCAGTAAGGGCCCGCACGGGCAGTTTCAGACCAATGAGAAACGGTTCCAGAACATGCTCCGCAGGCTCGCGCTGGCCCGCCCCGAGATCCACTGGGAGTTTAAGCGACCGACCACAGCCGCATAAGATTCGGGTACTCAGTGGGGGCGGCGTCTGCGGATCGGCCTGACCACTCAGCATGATGCAGCTGTTCCCTGCAAGACGCCCCACGAGGACTGGCCGGCACGGACCATCGTGACTTTGAGCGTGGCAACCGACTGAGCCCTTCGGTGCGCCGTCTCTATTCGAATACCAGGCAGGAGAGCATCGTCGGCAGACGCGGCCCGCCCGAAGGCACCCCCGTAGGCCGCGCCCCAGCCAGGACGGCGGACTGGTCGGAGAAGTCGCGGAGCGATCGTGCCGACCACTGGAAACAGTGTGGGAGTACCGCCGCGCGGCTGTCCCGCGCCGCCAGCATTCCCGGCTCGGGATGCCGCAGCCGGACCCTGCCGCCACCCTCGGTTACCGAATGTCGATGTCACGGTCGGCGTCATCGCGCTCCGCGCACCCGCGATGCAACACTTCCATTGATGATAGTATCTTCAATGGAAGTATCAAGGGCTGCACCCTGGAGGTGGACTGCCGTGAACGGATTCATCGGGCGCCGCACCGAACTCGCTCTTCTGGACGACCTGCTAGAACCAGTGAAGACCGGCGGGCGCAGCGGGCGGCCCGGACGTGCCGTGCTGATCCGCGGACGCCGCCGTGTCGGCAAGTCCCGCCTGGTGGAGGAGTTCTTGGAGCAAGCCGGGCTGCCGCATGTGTTCTTCACTGCCGTCGGAGGCTCTCGCGAGGAGGATCTGGTGGGCTTCGCCGCCGAGGTGACGGCCTCCCGGCTTCCCGACGCGGCGCAGTTCGGCGATTTCACCGCCCCCCTGACCTGGGACGCCGCGCTGACGATGCTCGCCTCCGCGCTGCCCACCGACTCTCCCAGCGTGGTGGTCCTCGACGAGATGCCCTACCTCGTACGCGAGGACCCAAGCTTCGAGGGTGCGCTGCAGAAAGCGTTCGACCGGACGTTGTCGAAGCTGCCCGTTCTGCTCATCCTCATCGGCTCCGACATCGCCATGATGGAACAGCTCAACACCTACGGGCGGCCCTTCTACCAGCGGGGTACCGAGATGGTCGTGCCGCCTTTGAATCCGGCAGAGGTCGCCTCGATGCTCGATCTGCCGCCCGCCGACGCCTTCGACGCCTACCTGATCTCCGGCGGGCTCCCGCTCATCCTGGAGGAATGGCCACACGGCGCCGGGCTGTGGGAGTACCTCGAACTTGCCCTGCGCAGACCGACGTCCGCCCTGCTCGTCAGCGGCGAACGCACCCTGGCTGCCGAGTTTCCCACCGAGGCGCAGGCTCGCACCGTCCTCGGCGCCATCGGCCACGGCGAACGCACCTTCACCCTGATCGGCAGAGCCGCTGGCGGCCTCAACCCCAGTTCCGTATCCCGCTCACTGGAACTCCTGACCTCCCGCCGCATGGTCGCCGCCGAACTACCCCTCTCCACCAAACCCAGCCGCGAGACCCGCTATCGCATCGACGACCCGTACCTGCGCTTCTGGCTCTCCTTCATCGGCCCCGGCATCACGGCGGTCGAACGCGGCCGTGGGGACCGCGTCCTCGACACCATCCGTGCCAGCTGGACGTCCTGGCGGGGCAGGGCCATCGAGCCTGTTATCCGCGAAGCCTTGTGGCGGCTGGGCTCCGACGAAGGACAGCTGCCCGCGGGCACCCATGCGATCAGCGGCTACTGGACCCGCACCAACGACCCGGAGATCGACATCGTCGGCGCTGACCGCTCCCCCATCGCCAAGAAGATCACCCTCGTGGGTTCGGTCAAGTGGCTGGAGAAGAAGCCCTTCGACAACCGCGACCTCGCCCGCCTCATCACTCACCGCTCCCAGCTTCCCGGCGCCGACGACACCACCCCCTTGCTCGCCGTCACCCGCAGCGGGTGTACCGCCGACGGCGTCCCCACTCTCACGCCCGAAGACCTCCATGACGCCTGGTCCTGAATCTGTGACCGGCCGTGCCACTGCGTGCCAGTCGGAGCGGTAGGCAGCGGTCAGCAACGGCGCCCAGTGGGGGCCGAGGATTCCACGCATGGTCGTGTTTTCGCAGACCAGACCGGATATCGAATCCAGGCACGGGTGATTCCCAAGCTCAGAGCGCGAGTTCGATTCTCGTCACCCGCTCCATGCAAAAGCCCCAGGCCATTGGCCGGGGGCTTTCTTGTTGTCTAGACCGGATCAGGCGTCGCGTGCCCGTTCCGTGCCCGATGCCTGACCGTCGGGCGCAATCGCAGCCTTCTCCCGCTCGGCGCGAACGCGGGCGCCGATCCCGTCAGCCACGTCCCGCTGACGCTCCAGGTTCAAGTGCTGGTAGATCAGCGCGGCACGCTCGGAGGACTGCCCAGCGCGGACCATCGTGTCCTTGAGCGTGGCGCCCGACTGCGTCGAGAGCGTGTGTCCGGTGTGACGAAGGTCGTAGAAGCGGAAGCTCTCCGGCAGCCCGACCTTGACTCGAGCCTTCCGCCACTTCCGCCCGAACGTGGAGCGCCGGAACGGCTTGCCCCGCTCCCCCACGAACAGGATTCCGTCCGGCTGCTTCTCCGCGTACCAGGCCAGATGCCGCTTGAGGTCCTTCTCCAGAAAGGCCGGCAGGACAAGGAGCCATCGCGATCGAGTGACCCGCGGCCGGGCCCTTCCGGCCTGTCCGGCACGCGTCTCGTCGTGGGCGCTCACCGAGGACATGAGACGGTCCGCCTCCGCGGGTGTCGCGCCGGGTGGTACGACCAGCAGATCGCAGCGCCCGGCGCCGTAGGAGAGCAGGCAGATCGCACTCGGGCTCTCCCCGGCGTCGGAGCGGTTGATGTGGACCGTACGGTTGGCGAGGGTCAGCGTGCTGAGCCCGGTGCGCCACAGGGGCCGGCTCACCATGATCCTGTCGACGTACGGCCACCGCTCGTCCAACGCCGCCAGCAGATCGGGCAGTTCGCGGAAGAGGTTATGAGAACGGGGCCACCACGCGCCGTCCAGCCTGTGCCGCCCGGTGCCTGGGGCAGCAGTTGCAGCCTGATGGGCAGCGACCGATCGTGATTCACGGTGACTCTATTTCTGAGGCGGGGTGCGTGCTGTGTGATCACGCCCATGGCGTGTCCCTGTCGGCGTACCCAAGAACGACGCCGGCATGGCAGCAGACGTACGAGGTGCTCTCAGTAATCATCACTGTACTCCGGCGTACTCCGGCCGGACCGGGACTGACCGTTCCCCCGATGTGCAGGCGTAGACTCGCGCAGCACCGAGCCGCCGAGCCGAATTCTGCCGTGCCCGGATTTCTTTCACGTCCTGCGCGATCCCCGACAGTCGGGTGCCTGACTCCAGGTACCGGACAGCCAGGTCCATGGTCATCACCGCGGCCTTCCGGCCTGCCGTAAACCGGTGTACCGGAGCTCCGCTTCCGAGGGGACAGCTTTGAAACTAAACGAACTGCTGGACGGGCACACCCACCAGGTGCTTCAGGGCGCCGTCGGAACGCGAATCAGCGCAGGAATGCACTTCGACGCCCATCGCATGACCCGTGGCTCGCTGTACATCGCGGTACCGGGCCACCGCGAAGGCGGCCCCGAAGCCATCACGCGTGCCGTGGAACTCGGAGCGGTGGCGGTCCTGGTGGAAGACACGGGCGTCGTCGTCCCGGACGGGGTGTGCGTCGTAGGCGTACCGGACGTCCGGGTTGCGGCCTCGGCCGTCGCCGCCCGCTACTACGGCGAGCCCGGTCGGGCGATGGACATGGTGGCGATCACCGGCACCAACGGAAAGACCTCGGTGTCGTACATGGTCGAGTCGGTCCTCCGGATCGCCGAGGGCGCGAGGGTCGGGGTCATCGGGACGGCCGGCAGCCGCATCGGCGACGACCCGGTGCCGATGCCGCACTCGGTCCTGACCACGCCGGAGTCGCCGGACCTGCAGTACCTGCTCGGTCACATGCGCGACCGCCGCACGGGCAGTGTCGTGCTGGAGGCCACCTCGATGGCGCTGCTGACCCACCGCGTGGACGACGCCCACATCGACGTCGGCGTATTCACCAACCTGACCCAGGATCACCTGGACGACCACGGCACGATGGAGAACTACCGGAACGCAAAACTGCGGCTCTTCCAGGGCCTGTGCCGCCATGCCGTCGTCAACGCCGACGACCCGGTGAGCGCCGGGATCCAGCGCCTGATGCCGGGGGCCGGGGCGGTCACCACGTACGCCCTGGACACCGACGCCGACGTGGACTACCGGGCGACCGACCTCTCCATGGACGCCACCGGCAGCCGGTTCACCCTCCACCACCAGGGGCGTACGTACCCTGCGTCCATCCCCGTCCCCGGACGGTTCTCGGTGTCCAATGCCCTCGCCACGGTCGCCGCCTGCCACGCCCTCGGCCACGACCTGGGCGCCCTCGTCGCCGCCCTACGGCTGATGCCGCCGGTCCCGGGCAGGCTCGAGCGCCACGTAACCCCGCTCGGCACCTCCGTGATCGTGGACTACGCCCACTCCCCGGACTCGCTGGAGAAGGTCCTGACCACGATCCGCGGCTTCGCCACCGCCCGCGTCATCACCGTCTTCGGCTGCGGCGGCGACCGCGACACCACCAAGCGGGCGGCCATGGGAGAGATCGCCGGCCGGCTCTCCGACCTCTGCGTCCTCACCTCCGACAACCCCCGCACTGAAGATCCCGGAGGGATCCTCGACCAGATCACCCCCGGCATCGCCCTGACCGGCACCCCGTTCGAGCGGATCCCCGACCGGAGTCAGGCCATCCGTTTCGCCCTCGCCGGCGCCGGGCCCGACGACGTGGTCCTCGTCGCGGGGAAGGGCAGCGAGCCGCACCAGATCATTGGTGAGGAGCTGCTTCCCTTCAGCGACATGGCCGTCGTACGGCAGCTCGCCGACGAGGTGTCGCTGTCACGGTCCGGGGCTGCTGGTGCCATCCCCCGCTAGGCGGCGTCTGACGAATGTTCACGCTGGGGTTCTCGGAGCCGAAGGATGAGCGAGGCCAAGGCCGGTCGCGCTGCTGACATCCGACAGCGGCGACATGACAAAACTCTGCGGTAATCACGTCCGGATCATCTCCCTATGACTCGTCGGCGGCCCGCGGAGGTGTGTCTCGGCACCTCCTCATCGAAATGGTCATCGGTGTGCAACCGCGGTGGACGGCACAGCGCCCCGATGCTCGTGCCCCATCCGTGCCCAGCCGAGCGGTCAACAGCGGTAGACAGGGGCGCCGAGAGACCACACCGGGAGCACCCCCAGCGCGGTGTAGCGCCAGGTCAGGGCATATGTGGCCGTCGCAGGCACCGGTGATTCCCAAGCTCAGAGCGCGAGTTCGGTTCTCGTCACCCGCTCCACGACGAACCCCCAGGTCAACGACCCGGGGGTTTTTGTTGTCCAGACCATTTTCATAGTGCTCGCCATTCGCGTGCCAATAACAGTGGCGCAATGAGTTGAACTGCCGGTGGATGATCAAGCAGCAGGACCGCTTGAGGAAGGCTTCGTAGCTGCCGGCTCGGCGTTCCCAGCGGATGCGGAGGCGACCACGAGATGCCGTGCGCCTCGCGCAGTTCGGCGGCGATCGCGGACAGCGGCAGGTGCTCCTGTGCCACGGCCCGCGCCGCGACCACGGCCGGCGCAAGCGGCAGGCCGCCGGTACGGGCGACGATCTCGCGGGCGGCGACCGGCTCGGCGCGTGTCCGGTTCGTACCGACCCGCGCCGCGAGCAACGCCAGCGCCTCCTCGTCCTCGGGCGGCTGCAGCACCAGCAGCCGGGCGCCGACGCGGGTGAGCAGCGTCGGAAGCGTCCCGCGGCTGGTGATGACGACAAGGCCGGGGCCGGCGCCGGGGAGCAGGTCGCGCACCTGGTCGGCCCCGGCGGCGTTGTCCAGCAGGATCAGCAGCCTCCGCCCGGTGGTCAGCGTGCGGAACAGCCCGGAGCGCACCGAGAGATCGTCGGGCACCTCGCCGGGCGCGACCCCGAGCGCCTGGAGGAACCGGTCGAGGATCTCCGCGGGCGGCTTCGGATCTCGTCCGGGGCCGAATCCGTGCAGGTCCGCGTAGAGGTGGCCGTCGCCGAACCGGTCGACGATCCGGTGCGCCCCGTGCAGCGAGAGCGTGGTCTTGCCGACCCCGGCCATCCCGGAGATCACCACGACGCCGCCGTCCGGCAGAGCGTCCATCCGGTCCAGTTCCTTCGCCCGGCCGACGCACGCCGCGCCCGGGGCGGGCAGCTGCGCCGGTACCGAGGAAACGGCCGAGGCAGAGAGCAGCGTCTCGTCGGCGCGCAGAATCCGGCCGTACAGCTCCTGCAACCGGGGATCCGGATCCACCCCCAGTTCGCCGCGGAGCAGCTTCAGGCACTCCGGACAGGAGACGATTGCGTCTGCCTGGCGGCCACATCGGTACAGCGCCGTCATCAGCAGCAGCCGCAGGTGCTCGTCCAGCGGATGGGTGTCCACCAGCGACCGCAGTTCCGGCAGTATCCGCTGCTCGCGGCCCAGTTCGAGGTCGATCTCGAGCCGGGTGCGCACCGCCGCCAGGTGCCGCCCGTCGAGCTCCGGCCGGTGCCGGTCCGCGCCGGGGCCGGTCACACCGGTCAGCGCGGGCCCGCGCCACTGGGCGTGTCTGCCAAGGGCGGTGTACGGGACGCGTGGTGATGGATCGTCAGGAGCCCTTGCGGCTGAAGTGTTTCAGGGCCTGCTGAGGCTTCTGGCTGCTTGTGGTTACCGTGTGACCGGGTGGGGTAGCTTCTGCGCGTTATCGAACCTGTGGACCATTTCACGGCTCGCCGGTACCGCCGAGATGCGTGACGTCCCCCGAGAGGAGGTGCAGTGATGAAGCTTCTCTTCGCTATCCGTAACAAGGTCGCAGCTACCAAGAGCCTCAAGGCGAACGCCTGGTACCTCTGGTACTGAACCCGCGCCGCTGCTGTGCGGCCGAGGTGACACCGTTGTCCGGCGCCGCCTGCTCTGGGGAGGCGGCGCCGGACAACGCTCAGCCGCAAGGTTCCACCCGGCTACCCCTTCCCACCGCACCGGAGCCCACGATGCCGCCGTCATCCACAGTGCGCCCGCGCACCACCGTGTTCGCCCCGCGCCTGGCCGCCCTCATCGACGACCACCTGGGCCGGGACGTCTTCCGGCTGGAACCCGACACGATCGGGGTCGCGGGATTCGAGGTCGCCGACCGCATCCTCGCCGCACGCCGGGCCACCGAGACGGAACGCCCCACTTTCAAACCGCTGCACGGACATTCCATATCGCGCGGCGAGGCTTCCGGCGTCACCCGCACGATCGGTAATGACGTACGCGAGGCGCTGGCCAAGCCGGCGCCGAAAGACGTGGACCTCTCCGGTTCCTGGCCGCTGACCGGGCACCTCTTCCTGCGCGACCTCATCCTGGGACAGGATCCCTACCGGCTGCGCCTGCTCATGAGCCGCAACCTCGAACTGACCCCCAAGCTCACCTGGTCGGTCATCGCGGTCGGCGCCGCCCTGCCCGGCTGGCCCCGGCCCGGCGAGCGGCTCACCGGGCTCGCGGGGCGGGCGTCGGGGGCCACCGGCTACCAGGAACGCCGGTACGCGATGGGTATGTACCGCCGGGCGGCCGCCCCGGTGTGCTTCACCGTCTCCACGCTCGTCGCCAACGCCCTGTGGCTCGGATCGCCCTTCGACGACAGCACGCCCAACCGCCACATCATTTATGAGGCGTTGCGGCTGCTGCCGCCCTCCTGGAACATCCTGCGCAATGCCTCGCCCGAATACCCCGTTATCGATGACCGGATCGGCGAGCGGGACGACGTCCTGCTGCTGCCCCTGCTGTCCCACCGGGACCCGGCCTTGTGGGACGCCCCGGACAGCTTCCGCCCGGAACGCTGGAAGGATCTCGACCCCGACACCGCCCCCGGCTACCTGCCCTTCGGTCACTCGTCGGAGCGCTGCTGGGGCCGGCACATGGTGATGCCCCTCGCTGAACTGCTGCTGGACCTCATCCGCGGTTCCGGACTAGTGGTCGACCCGGACCAGCGGGTCGGCAAGGTGCCCCTCCTCGGCCTGCTGGGCGTGGACGACGTACGGCTGACGCACGGGGCCTGAACGGCTCCTCACCCGCGGCCCCGGCCCGCACAGCGGGGAACCCCGGAACCTGCGCCACCACACCCCGCTACCCCACGGCCGGATCATCTCCCTCCGTGGCCGTCCAGCCGTTCCTGATCGCCCGAGACTGGTCGGACGTTGCGACGACCAACTTGTTCATGCCTGTCTGCCGGTGCCGGGGGGCGGGTCTTGATGTCAGTGCGGGCGAGCCTCACTCACCGCACGGGGAAGCCGAAGGAGTATCCCTGCTGCTTCAGCCAGGGCAGGATCTCGCGCAGAGCGGCCAAGGTCTGGGAGCGATCCCCTCCCGCGTCGTGGAAGAGGACGGTCGGCCCGTTGGAGATCTCGCTCTTGACGGTGGCGACCATGGTGTCCACACCGGGACGCTCGAAGTCTTTGGAGTCGACGTTCCAGCCCAGCGGCCGCATCCCCCGGGACGCGGCGAGCTGCCGGCTGTACGGGGTGAAAGCACCGCCCGGGGCCCGGTAATACTGCGGCCGGACGCCTCCGGACGCCTTGGTGATCATGCGTTCGGCATCCAGGATCTGCTGGGACTGGTATGCCTCGGACTTGGTGTCCATGGCGGTGTCGTGCGAGACCGCGTGGTCGCACAGCCGGTGCCCGGCCGCCACGACCTCTTTGACCAGGTCCGGGTGTGCCTGGGCCTGCGTGCCCACCATGCAGAACGTAGCCTTCACACCGCTGTCCTTCAGCAGTTGCAGTACCTGCGGCGTCCAGACCGGGTCCGGTCCGTCGTCGATGGTGATGTTGACGCCCCGGGCGCCGCGGTCCGAGGCGTGCGCGATGTCCGCCGCGACCTTGGCCACGGTCCGGTCCTGAGGCCGGGCGTCCGGCGCCGAGACACGCGCTTGCGGCTGCCGCCCTCCGGCGGGGTCGGCCTGCGCGGTCCACACCGAGGTGGCAGCGGCCACCGCTGTCACCCCGAGCGCCGCCGCGAGAAGCCGCCCGTGCCATCCCCTTCCCTTGTGCCTTGCCATGTCCGCCCACCCCTTTGCTGCCTCCGCCGATGCCCTGCCCTCATGAAGACATACGAACGCCCGCACAGGATCCCTCTGTTACCGATCGCAGACGAATCCGCAGGGTCCCGGCGACAAACGCAGGAGCTCCGCGACAGATGAGGGGGCGCAACGGCCGCGAAAAGGTGCCGGCGAGGGCGGCAGACGCTGATCCGCACGGATTGCGGCGGAGGCACCCACGCATGCGTCGAATGGCTCGCGAAGCAGGGCCGATGGCCGTCCCGCTCGGCCGCCACCCAGCTGATCACCACCGCCCGCCGCCGGCACCTGCGATTCACCCACCACTGGGACCGGACCGACGTCATCACCAGCGCGATCGAGCGACTCGACGCCCTCCCGAACCCCGGTTGACCAGCAGATCCGCCTGTCCCGACGAGCCTGAACCATCCCACCGGAAACATGAACCCCGGCGCCCACCCAGCGCGACAATCGGGCCAGCGGCCTGCCCACACGCCCCAACAAACGAAGAAGAGCCCGTCAGCAAGCTGACGGGCTCCCGCGAAAGATCGAGGCTAACCTGCCATCAGGTCAGATCGTCGGTGTGTCATCGACGATCTCCTTGTGCGGTTCGACAATGAACCTCCAGCCATCGCTGGGCTCCAGGAACCGCACTCGGGTCGGGTAGATGTCCAGGGCACGGCGGTCGCGGTTTTGGCTGTTCGTGTTCTTCCGCCCCCGGGCCGGCTCCTCGTACAGGTCGACCCTGACGTCCGGCACCGCGACGGTTTCCTCGCTCCAACGCTGAACAATCCCCGCGCCGAACGCGTCCCGTGCGGCGGAGTAGAGCGAATCCAGGGATTCCTTGTTCCCGTCGGGCACGAAAAGGGCGAGGTTCAGGAGGACGCCGGCACTCTGGAGAACCTCGATTTCTTCCCCTGCCTTGTCGGCAATCCAGATCCCACGCTCTTCGACATTTTCCGGGAGAACATGAATTTCCTCACCGAAGATCGTCCTCGCAGTGAAGGACCCTCCCTCGAAATTCTTACCCGGCTTCGTAAGGAAAGCCGGGGCGTAGCAGTCGAGAGGAAGGCCATCCATCTCCGCCGAGACGAAGATGCCGTCCTGGAGGCCCAATTCCGAAACCTCTCCGGCCGTAAGACGTCGAGCCGTAACCTTCTCGGTATTCACGCCATTCCCCTTTTTTCGTGGCGTCCTGTAAATTCATTAGGACTATACCATGAAAACGAACGCCCAATCCCTTTACGCACACCTTCGCTCTCACGATAGTACAGTCGACCCTCCGAGTAATTTCTTCCGACAGAACAACAGGCAAATCCTCTCGTATCGCCAGCGAAACGCAGCCCCCGTAGAGAAATACGGTGAGGCCCAAGAGGTGAGGCCCAAGAGGTGACTCACCGCTTCGGCGGGGTTTTCGGAACCAAGTCAGCCGCCAAGTGAAATGCGGGCGGCTTTGTTCGAATGGCAACCCGGCGACCCAATCGAGCGAACCACGGCGGTCGCCTCTCCGATCGGGCCGTGCCCTCCGCGTGCCCCAACTCCGAGAAATGCTCCGGTTAAGCGGCCGCCGCCGCCGCACCACATCGGTGGCGCGGCGGCGGCGAGCCTCGCATAGTGAGATCCGTTTCGTGGGGCCTACGTCACTTCATCGTGGGGAAGCGTTTCGTTTCGTCCGCAAAGTGCTGGGCCATCGGACCACCGACAACTGCGGTCGACACGCGGCATCAGAGCGGATGCCGCTGCGTCCACCATCCTGCGCGGTGACCACCAGGCCGAAGATGAGGTCGCTGAGATCAGCGGGTCTCAACTGGAGGTCACGGGCGACATCGGCCAGCGATGTGCCCTCGGCCCGTATGGCTTTATTCGCGAGTGAGTCGTGAAGTCGGTGGAGAGGCGTAGCTCGTCTCGGGCACGAGGGCGGTGTGCCGCAGGCGGCCGGCGCCTCGGTGCGGGAGCCCAGCAGACGCCAGGCGGGCTGCCGAGAAGGTCTGGACTTCCTGCTACGGGCCCTGCTGCCGCGCTCCGAACTCCGGGCCCGTAGGCGTTGGTCTGCAGGTGGCTACGCGCCGGGGCGGCCGTGTCACCGCAGCGGGCCCGACACCGCTCGGTGTCGGGCCCGTTGGGCGGTCAGCGCGTGGGCCGGGGTGCCTGGTCGGCACCCCGGCTCATGCGTCAGGCGTGGGAGCCGGCCTTGCGACGGCGTACGACGAACACCGCGCCCGCGCCGATCGCCAGGGCCGCGCCGCTCGCGAGGGCGAGCTGCGGCGTCGCGGAGGACGAGCCCGTGGCGGCGAGGCTGCCGCTCACGGGACTGGCCGACGCGCCGCTCTGCGGCTTGAGGTCCGAGGTCTTCGGCTTGGTCGTGCGGGGCTTGGCGTCGTCGACCTTGCCGGGCTTGCTGCCCGCGGCGGCGATCAGGAACTCGTAGCCCTCGAGGTCCGGGTTCCCGCCGCAGGTGCCGTTGTCGTTGAAGTAGTCACCGGCGACGAAGGTGATGCCGTTGCCCGCGGGGGCCGAGGCGTCGACCGTGAGGCGCATCTGGATGTCGGCGTGGGCGCCCGCCTTCAGCGGGCTGATGGCGTCCATGTAGTGCTCGTTGTCGACGGTCTTCCACGTCGAGGACGAGGCGGACGACCACTGCAGGTGCACCAGGTCGTCGATGTCCTTGAGCCCACTCTTGTCGGTCGCGTGGACGTAGGCGAACGGAAGCACCTCGTCCATCGTCTTGTCGGTGCCGTTGGCCACCCGGAGATTGAAGTTGACCTTCGTGCCGGCGACGACTGTGGACGGCAGACCCGTGACGACCGTGGTGAGCTTGGCCTCGGGGACGCAGTCCTCGCCGCCCTCACCGGCCTCCTCCTTCGCCTTGGCCAGCGCCTCGTCGGCGGCGGTCTTGTCAGCGAGCGCCGCCTTGGTGGCCTTCTGCGCCTTGTCCAGCGTCCGGACTGCGGCGACCCGCTCGTCGTCACGCGCGTCCAGGGCCTCCACGACCTTGGCATCGGCGGCGGCCTTGGCATCGGCGGCGACTGCGGCGGCGGCTTCCGCCTCGGTGAGAGTCGTCGCCGCGGCGGTCTTCTCCTCCTCGGTGGCCGTCTCCGGGAGGGCGTCGACCGCCGCCTTGGCGTCGACGACCGCCTGGTCGGCGTCGGTCTTCGCGGTGGCGGCGTCGGCCGCCGCGGCCTCGGCGGCCTTGGCTGCCACGGCCAGGGGAGCGGTGTCGGACAGGAGCGCTTCCAGAGCCGCGTGGGCGGCATTCTCGGCCGCCACGGCGTCGTCGTACGCCGCCTTCGCTGCGGCGGCGGCCTTTTCCAGCTCCGCGACGGACGGCTTCTCCTGCGTCTGCGCTGCCGGCTTGTCGTCGGCGAACGCGGGGGTGACCGACAGCAGGAGAGCAGGCGTGGTCACTGCGGCGGCAACAGCTGTGGCAAGAATCCGGCGAATCTTCACAAGAGCCCTTCGGGGTCCGAAAAGAGAAGAAGGGGTCGCAGTGGAATGGGACACGCAGATGCGACTTGAGGTGATCGTATGGCCGGGGCAACGGTCGACCGTCACGAGTTTTTCACCTGTTCCGGCCAATACCACAACACCGGGACAGACAGAAAAGACGAAAGGGTGCAGTTGCTTTCACTGGCTGTGCTTTCGCTGTGAGGAATGCCACATGACCCTGGTCAGCCGTGATGTCCGTGAGGTCTGGGAGAGCTCCTTCGACGAGCCGGCTCACAGCGCTCAGGCCGCTGCGTGAACCTCACGGACCTGCACCGCCGCCTGCTGACAGACGTGCTCGCCGTGGGCGGTGCCTACCCTCTGGCGCTTACCGGTGGCTACGCGGTTCAGCGCACGGACTGGCCGACCGGCTCAGCCAGGACCTCGACGTCGCGACCGAGAACCCGCAGCGCATGGAGGACATCGCTACTGCCGTGCGCACCGCATGCACGACGACTTGGTGCAGTACCGCAACCAGGATCTGTCGCAACCAGGATCTGCTGATCAACATGTGGCCCGCTCTCCGCACCTTGATCAGCTGCGACATCCGCGACGCCCGGGAGAGCAGCTTCCCAGAGCTGATTCACGACACGGCAGCCGTTACGTGAACCTCACAGACCTGCACCGGCGGCTCCTCGCGGACCGTGCGCACCGGGCTGGAAGAACGTGCCGGCGCGTACGGCCGTTGGAGACCGTTCCACTGCCCCGGGCAGTTGCGGGTGCCACGGGTGCTCCGGGCCGTCAGGCATGCGCTCCTTCTTCGTCCCGAGCCGGCCGGCCGGTCCTGAGGCCCGCCGCCCCGACCCTCCCGTAGGCCCGCGCCGTCACGCCGGTAGTCTCATCTGGCCGTTGTCGTGGCTGGGGGTATTCGCAGATGGAACGAGCACGCACGGAAAGCGCACTTCTGGACGGGTCGCGACGGATCGGCCCGTACCACCTCATCACCCGTCTCGACCCGAGCGGCCCCGGCCAACTGCCGGTCCCCGTACGCCGGTTCATCGGGCGCAGCGCGAACGGTGACCGTACGGTACTCATCAGCGCGCCACTCGACGGCGCCGATCCGGGGCGCTTCCTCGTCGAGGCCGACGCGGGCCGCCGGCTCCTCGGCCCGTGGGTACTGCCCGTCGCCGAGCTTGCCGCCCCGTCCGAGACCCCCTGGTACGCCTCTCCGTACCTTCCCGTACTCCCGCTCCCGGTGGCGCTCGCCGTACACGGCGGCCCGTTGCCCGAGCGCACGGTCCGAGCCCTGGGCGCGGCCCTGGCTGAGACCCTTACGGGCGCGCACGCCATCGGCATCACGCACGCCGGCCTGTCCCCCGCCTCCGTACTCCTCGCCTGGGACGGACCGCGCCTGACCTGCTTCGGCGCGGTCCGCGCGGCGGCCCCGGACGGCGAGCAGCGCACCGGCCTGCCCGGGCTCGAGCCCGGCAGCCTGGCCCCCGAGCAGGCATCGGGCGGGCGGCCCCGGCCGCCCGGCGACATCTACGGACTGGGTGCGGTTCTGGCATACGCGGCGACCGGCCACTCGGTCCCCGACTCCGCGGAACTACCCGAGTCACTGCAGTCGTTGGTCGCGCGCTGCCTGACGCGCGACGCCGCCGCCCGCCCGACCGCGCCCGAGGTGCTGCGCGCGCTGCCCGGAGCGTCGTCCACCCCCATGGCGACGGTCCTGGACTCGGCCGGTGCGCTGCTGGGGCCGGGCTGGCTGCCGAGCCGGGTGGTCGCGGCCATGGCGCGCCAGTCCGCGGAGGTCCTCGCCGCGGAAGTCAGTACTCCGATCTCACGGACGGCCAGGATCTGACGCGATGCTTTCCCCTCTGACCCATGACGATCCGGCCGGGCTGGCGGGCTTTCGGCTGCTCGCGCGGCTGGGCCACGGCGGCATGGGAACCGTCTACCTGGCCCGTTCGACGGGCGGCCGCACCGTCGCTCTGAAGACCATGCACCCGTCCATCGCAACCGACCCGGCGTCGCGCACGCGCTTCCGCCTGGAGACGGACGCGGCCCGCATCATCGGCGGCCACCACGGCGCCGTCGTCGTCGACGCCGACCCCCTGGCGCCCACCCCGTGGCTCGCCACCGAATACGTCCTCGGCCCGCCCCTCGACGACGCCATCGACCTCTGCGGCCCCCTGCCGGAGGGGTCCGTACGCGCCCTGGGCGCCGCACTCGCCGGAGCCCTCGCCCAACTCCACACCTCCGACGTCGTCCACCGCGACCTGAAGCCCTCGAACGTGATGGTCACCGCCTACGGCCCGAAGATCATCGACTTCGGCATCGCCCGCGCCTTTGGCGACGACCACCTCACCCGCACCGGAGCGGCCGCCGGAACCCCTGCCTTCATGTCCCCCGAGCAGGCCATCGGCCAGGAACACACCCCCGCGGGCGACGTGTTCGCCCTCGCCGGAGTCCTTCTTTACGCCGCCACCGGCCACGGTCCCTTCGGCACCGGACAGCCGGCGGACCTCCTCTACCGCGTCCGCTACGCCGACCCGGACCTCACCGGCCTCCCCCAGGCCCTGGCCCCGATCCTCGGCCCCTGCCTGGCCAAGGACCCGGCCCGCCGGCCCACCACCCATGAACTCGCCATCCAACTCCACAGCGGTCAGGGCCACTTCGCCGACCATCTGCCCGATGCACTACTGGCAGACATAGCCCGGCGGGCATCGGAGGTCTGGCAGCACCAGCCGGAGCGGCTTCCCACCCCCGCCGATCACGCAACCGCCGAGACCGTCCCGGTCACCGCCGCGCCCGGCATGAGCCGCCGCAAGCTCCTCACCGTCAGCGGCAGTTCACTGCTGGCCACGACAGGGATCGGCGCGGGTGTGTGGGCAGCGACGAGAGAGCGGGACCCGAACACGCCGAAGTCCACGGGCTCGGGCAACGCTCCTGCGGCTCTGTGGCGGAGAAGCATCGCAACGGCGGCACCCGCCGAGCTGGGGCGTCCGCTGGTGGTCGGCGACAAGTTGATCGTGACCACCGAGGCCGGAGTGAGCGCCGTCGAGGCGTCGAGCGGGCGGAGTCTCTGGTCCGGCAACCCGGTGCTGAGTTCCTGGGACGTGGCCACGGACGGAACGAAGCTCTTCGCGGTGGACTACTCCCTGTCCCCGGGAGAAGGACTGCGTATCGCGCAGATCGACCTCGACGACGGCTCGCTGATGGATCCGGCCGTCAACGAGAAGGCATACAACGGGAAGCTGGTGGGAAATCAGCTTCTCTGCGTCGGCGGTGACGTCGCTTGGCTGCTCACGGCGCGGGTGCGGAAGGAAGACACCGACGAGTCGAGCGGCGTCGGTCCCGAACGAGGCTGGCTCATCGCCTCCTTCTCGCTCTCGACCGGCAAGAGACGCACCGAGCTGGTCCTGGACGAGCCTGTGCCCGGGGAATACCCCTGGGTGACCGGCGTGCGCGCGATCGGCTCGAGCCTGGTCCTCTTCTTCCGTACGAAATCCGGCGGGGTCGACGTACTCGTCTGCGACACGCGCACAGGAACCGGCGTCTGGCGGGCACCCCTCGGCCTCAACGCCGACGATGCCGCCCGCAGTCCCGTCGCCGTGGACAGCAAGCACCTCTACACCGCGTCGGACGCGGTGCGGGCGCGGCGCATGACCGACGGCAAGGAAGCCTGGAGGTACCAGGGAACGAACGTGACCGCGTACGGACCTCCCACGGTGAAGGACGGAGTCGTCTACGCGGTGGAAGCAGCGGGAGCGCCGGGTCTCGTGGCCATCAGCGCAGACACGGGCGCACTCCTGTGGCGGGAGAAGAATCCCGTGTCGTCCGGGCACGAGCTGAAGGTGGCACCCACTGTCGGCGACAAGTACATCTACAAGCACGGTGCGGCGGGGCTGCGCGCGATCGATCTCCGTACCCACGAAACCGCCTGGCTCCACCCGGAGAGTCTCGACAGGTTCACCGCCCTGACCACGACGGGACTGCTCATCGGCGTCGGCGAAGGACCCGTGGTCGCTCTTCCGCTGGAGCCCTCGGACCACGCCTCCTCATAGGCTCCCCACCTCATCACCACGAAGGGCTCGGCTCACACCATGCAACCTCTCGGTTTCGGCGACCCGATCCGGCTGGGGCCGTACCGCATCGCTGGAGTGCTCGGCGAGGGCGGCATGGGCAAGGTGTACGTAGGTCACGACAGTTCCGGCCGCCTCGCAGCCGTCAAGGTGCTGCGTCCTGAACTCGCGCACAACCGCAACCTCGCCCAGCGGTTCCTGCGCGAGGCCCAGACCGCGCAGGCGGTGACCAGCACCGGCGTGGCACGCGTCGTCGGCTCGCAGACCGAGGGCGGGCGCCCCTGGATCGCCACCGAGTATCTGTCGGGGCCGACACTGGAGCAGGCGATCACGGACCACGGACCGCTGGACGACGCCGGCGTACGCGCGCTGGCCGGCGCCCTGGCATCGACGCTGCAGGAGATTCACGCGGCGGGGCTGATCCACCGCGACCTCAAGCCGGCCAATATCGTGCTCACTTCCTCGGGCCCCCGCATCATCGACTTCGGCATCGCACGCCCCGAGCACGGCCTCACCCTCACCACCACAGGCCAGGCACCGGCCACCCCCGGATACGGGGCACCTGAGCAGATTCTGGGTCAGCGGGTCGGCCCGTCGGCCGACGTGTTCTCCCTCGGTGCGGTACTGGTGTACGCGGCAAGCGGCAGGCAGGCGTACGAAGGTGCGCATGTCGCGGCGGTGCAGTACGAAGTGGTGCACGGAAGCCCCGCCCTCGACGCCGTGCCGCAAGCGCTCCGCCCCCTCATCGCCCCCTGCCTGGCCAAAGAGCCCGCACACCGTCCCCACCCCTCGTCGGTCATCCAGGCATTCGCACCCCCTCGCGGCGCACACCGGTTGTGGAAACAAGGCATTCTCGGCAGGCAGATCAAGGAGCACGAGACCCGGACACATCAGCTCACCACTCTGGCCGCCACCACTGTTCCGGGTGCGAAGCCGTCGCGGCGGCGCTTCCTCACCTCGCTCGCCGCCGGCGGAGCGGTGCTGGCACTGGGAGGAGGCACAACAGCCTGGTGGCTGACCAGAGGGCCCGATCTGCCCGACGCCGCGGACGCCGAACCGGCAAAGCTGCTGGCTTCCGGCGAGTACGAGCCGGGCACGCCGCCAAAACCCCTGTGGGGGCCGCTGAAGGCAGCCGCTCCGAGCGCGTCCATGCTGTTGCCGGTACGGGATGTCGTCATGTTCGCCGGCCCGTCGGGAGGACTTGCGGCGCACAGCGTGACCGACGGCCGGCAGAAGTGGTCGCTTCCGGAGGTGTCGCCGTCCGCGGGCTTCCTGCGGCTGACGGCCGAGCAGTTCGTCGCGGCCGATGCCGACGGCAACGTCCTTGCCTTCGACGCGTCCACCAGTGAGCCGCGGTGGAGTGTCCCGGCGAAGGCGGAGAGACTACTGGCCACCGCACCCGACGCGGCGCTCGTGTACGTGCTGACGAAGGACGGCGAGGTGGCCGCGGTCGACACCGAAGCCCGCAAGGTCCGCTGGACCGCGGAGGCCCCCGCGGGCATCGTCATCGACCCGGCGGCCGTGGCCGGTGCGGGATCCGGCCGGCTGGTCGTCTGCACAGCGGACGGGCACTACTTCGCCCTCGACTCGGCCGACGGCAGCAACGCCTGGCAGTTGGACGGCCAGGCCAGGACGGCGTTGACACCGGCCGTCGAGGACCGATTCGTCTACGTCGGCGGGAAATCGCTCCTGGCACTCGACCTGAAGAGCGGCGACGAGGTGTGGTCCGCGGCTTCGCAGTCGTTGAACCCCGATCAGGACGGGTGGGGCTCTCCCGCGACAACCGACGACTCCATCGCCGCCATCGACGACGGCCGTCTCTACCGGGTCGACAAGGCATCCGGCAGCGAAGCCGGTGTCTCATGGCCGGACGGCACCCTCCCGTCCCGCACTCCACCGGTCGTCCAGGGCAACACCCTGTGGATCGTCGAGGGGGGCACCTCGTCAGGCGTATCTGCCTTCGGGAACAGCCCGAGCGGCGAATCGGACGGCCGACTCATGTGGACCTACGAACCCGAGTCGAAAGGTCTCTGGCACATGGCCGCCGCGGGCAACCGGGTGTTCCTGCTGAACAGGGGCTCGGTCGTCGCCCTGCCGGTGTTCTGAACGTACGCTCACTGCCCGGACCCGCCGGTGCCACCGTACGGCGGATGCTGGTGTGGCGGGCCGGTCCTGAGACGGGTACGGACTGGGCGGCCCCGAACGTATGCGACCTTCACCCCGGACGCGTGGACCGTCGTCATGGTCCTCGCCGCACTCCGTGGCCCACCGATCCGACAACGCGGGCGATGACAGCCGGCAGTGCCCTCGAACGGCTCGTCCGAGGGCAGCAGCCGGCGGCGATTCCGGTTGTAATGCCGGCGACAGGGGACGCGGACCGATTCGTTGCTTCGATACCTGTGAAACGCGAAAGGGGTCACGCTGTGCCGGTGATGGAGCGTGTACCGGTCGGGGAGATCGGTGGCGACGAGGGGCAGTGCGCTTCGGTCTGTCCGCGGCGCCGACCCCTAGCGGCCGGACCGTTGCGGAGGGCAATCGCCGGTTCCGCCGCACCGCTGTAGCCGCGGTCGCACCTCGCGTGGCAGGAATGCGTGACCGTCGGCAGCCGCAGTCCGCAACCGGGTCGAGACCGCCGCCCGGGCCTGGAAGAGCCGGCTCATGGATTCCAACCAGTCACCCTGACCAGGAGACCGCTGCAGGTCGGGATGCCCGCATCCGCCCCGGTCGGCTGGGTGGTCTCGGCAACTGAGCCCTCGCCCTTCGGTGTTAGCGTCGCGTCCATGTCCAAGACCGAGATCGACTCAGTGACCGCCGAGTTCTTCGGCGCCTTTGACAATCGGGGCGGCAAGGCTGCCGACGTGGCCCGGATCCGGCGGCTGGTTCTTCCGAACGGCGTGATCGTCAAGACCGCCCCAGAGTTCACGGTCTACACCGTGGACGAGTTCATCGAGCCTCGCCGGCGACTGCTGTCCGACGGTCGACTGGTCGGGTTCTACGAGTGGGAGACCTCCGAGCGGACCGAGGTCGCGGGCGATATCGCGTCGAGGTTCGGCGAATACCGCAAGTCCGGAGTCTTGGACGGTGAGCCGTTCGAGGGTGGCGGGACCAAGACCATCCAGTTCGTCCGTACCTCGGACGGCTGGCGGATCACGGCAATCGCCTGGTACGACCGGCCCTGATTCGTCGTGCACTCCGTCGGGGCTGGATGGCCGGCCGAGAGACACTTCGGTCACCGAGGGAGACGCGTGCCACTACGTGCCGGTCAAGGGGGTCAGGAACCGGTGAACAGTGGTCGACAGGCAGCTCCCCACGACCCGCGGACGCACCACTTGAGAGTATGGGCCCCGGGCTCAGTCGGGCCCTTGGCCCCCCAGTGTGTGCCGCTGGATCAGCTGTGAAATGTCCTTCGCGGTGACGATTCCCACCAGATGGTGCCCGTCCACGACGAGAATGCGCATACCAGTACCCGGGCGGAGCTTGTCGAGAGCCTCACTCAGAAGATCACTCGGGGCGGCAACTGCGCACTGTGACAGCGGGACCGCCACCTCGCGCACCCGCAGCTCCTCCCGGCGCGCTCCCGGTATCCGGGCGAGCTTGCGTATCTGAACGATCCCGCTGGGACGGCCTTCGAAATCGAGCAGCGGCACAGCGGAATGGCGGGAGTTCACTGCCACCTCGTCGATGAAATGCCGGATGGTCAGCCAGTCGGCGCCGGTGGTCACCGGGCTGGACATGGCATCGGCGACCTTGATGCCCCGCAGTGCTGTGTGGATCACGGCGCGCTGCCGTTCGGTGCCGGCGACGACCGTGATGAAGAGACCGACGAAGATGAGCCACAGCCCGCCCGGCGCCCCGCGCAGGAAGGAGATCCAGCCGAAGGCCATCAGCAGCCCGCCCATGACCTGACCGCTTCGGGAGGCCGCCCGATCCGCACGTTCCCGGTCTCCGGTGCGCCACCACAACAGCGCCTGCACCACCCTTCCGCCGTCGAGCGGCGCAGCGGGAAGGAGGTTGAAGGCGCCCAGGAACAGGTTCGCCCAGCCGAGCCACACCAGAACGGCGGCGGGCACCGCCCAGCCAAACATCGCGTGCAGCCCGATTCCCGCTCCGAGCGCGACGCTTCCGATGGCCAGGCTGGTGAGCGGCCCGCTGATCGCCACTGCGAAAGCCACCGCGGCCGTCGGCGGTCGCCCCATCCGGGTCATCCCACCCAGCGCCCACAGCGTCACATCCTGTACCGCGATCTTCTTCCTGCGGGCAGTCGCAGCGTGTGCCGTCTCGTGGAGCAGGAGGCTGCCCATGAGCAGCAGGGCCCCCACGGCACTGGCGAAGGTGTACACCGCATCCGAGCGCCCTGGAGTCCATGCGGGGAGGGTCTGGCGGCCGAGACCGTACGCGAACAGGACCACCAGCAGCGGCACGCTCCAGTGCATCCGCAGTGGTACCCCGACAACTTGTCCGACACGGACCGAGCCGTTCATCGTCGTCTCCCGCCGGCTCGGCACCCGGTCCACCGGGCAGGACCTCGCGACCTGACTCCATGAACCGACCAGCACGGCACCCACCCACCATTGTCGCTCTCGGAATCTCCCGCAGTCGGCCAGGGACCAGGACGCGTTCCCTCCTCAGTTCCGTGGACCCCGTTCAGCGCGTCGCTGCGTAGATACGGTCGGGGAGGGCGCCGGATCTGGGCCGGACCTGCCGACAGCACTGTGGAGGTGCGTCATGGGGCGCAGCCATCACTTCCACCTCGATCAGGGTGACCACTCGATCACCGTGAACGTCGGGCCCGGAAGACACGGAGAGATCGAGCTCCTGGTCAACGGCAAAGTGGTCGCGTGCCGGAAGCAGCACGCCCCCGGGACGAGCTTGCTGACCGGCGAACTGCCCGAAGAGCCCGCCAGCACCTCCAAGGATGCGGACGCCGCATGAGTGAGCGCATCGAAACCGT
Organism: Streptomyces sp. NPDC058092; assembly: GCF_042884935.1. Lineage (NCBI taxonomy): Bacteria > Bacillati > Actinomycetota > Actinomycetes > Kitasatosporales > Streptomycetaceae > Streptomyces > Streptomyces sp. NPDC058092. The sequence continues at coordinate 432,655 of NZ_JBHVSY010000002.1, read as the reverse complement.
CGTGCTGGACTCGGAAGGGCTGTCGGCCTGGATGGCACTGGACCGCCAACGGTCCGGGGCTTCGTCGTTGTCCAGACCTGCCGGGGCTCGCGTTGCGCCGATCCGGGTCGGGTGACCGGACCGGTCAGGAATCGAGAAGCGCCGGTCACCGGACCGCAACTAGCGTGATGGCCATGGACCTCACCATTCACACGACCATCCTCCCGCACGACGACCCGGACGCCGCCGTGGCCTTCTACCGCGACACCCTCGGCTTCGAGATCCGCACCGACGTCGGACAAGGCAAGATGCGCTGGATCACGGTCGGCCCCGTCGACCAGCCCGGCACCTCCATCCTCCTGGCGCCACCGGCCGCCGACCCCGGGGTCACCGAGGACGAGCGCCGCACCATCGTCGAGATGATGGCCAAGGGCACCTACGGCTGGATCCTGCTGGCCACCCGGGACCTCGACGGCACTTTCGAGAAGGTGCAGGCCGGCGACGCCGAGGTCGTCCAGGAGCCGACCGAGCAGCCCTACGGCGTCCGCGACTGCGCCTTCCGCGATCCCGCGGGCAACCTGGTCCGTATCCAAGAGCTTCGCTGAGGCGTTCGGCAGTCGGTTCGGCCTCGGTGGCCGGCGCCACGATCACCTCGCCGCCTGTCTCGGGAGGCAACCCACGTGCTCGCGAACATCGATGAAGGGAGTTCTCTCATGTGCCATCCTGCCTGGATGAGCGCACTTACCGCGGCGCAGCGCCTGAGCGACCTGGCGCGGCTGCGCCGCGTTCGCGATCGGATCGACCGGGAGTACGAGCAGCCGTTGGACGTCGAGGCGCTCGCCCGCGGCGCGAACATGTCGGCCGGACACCTCAGTCGCCAGTTCCGGCTGGCCTACGGCGAGTCGCCGTACGCCTATCTGATGACGCGGCGCATCGAGCGCGCGATGGCGCTCCTGCGCCGTGGCGACCTCAGCGTCACCGAGGTCTGTTTCGCGGTCGGCTGCTCGTCACTGGGCACTTTCAGCAGTCGCTTCACCGAGCTGGTCGGTGTGCCTCCCAGCGTCTACCGGCGCCGGGAGGCGGGCGGTGCGGCGGGGATACCGTCGTGTGTGGCGAAACAGGTGACCAGACCGGTCAGGAATCGAGAAGCGCCGGCGACGAGCCGTAACTAGCTTGGCCACTATGACCTCCATCGAGTCCGTCACCCTTGAGGTGGCCGATCCCACGGCCGCCGACCGCTTCTACACCGCCTTCGGTTCGGGTATTCAGGTGCACCTGCGAGCCTCAAAGGCGCCGACGACCGGGTTCCGTGGGTTCGCGCTGTCGCTCACGGTGTCCCGGCCTGCCGACGTCAGCAGCTTCATCGGGGCCGCCCTCGACGCCGGTGCCACGCCGCTGAAGCCTGTCTCGAAGTCGTTCTGGGGCTACGGCGGCGTCGTACAGGCTCCGGACGGGACCATCTGGAAAGTCGCGACATCCGCGAAGAAGGACACCGGCCCGGCCACCGGGCAGATCGAGCAGACCGTGCTCCTGCTGGGGGCCACGGACGTGGCCGCGAGCAAGCGGTTCTACGTCGACCGCGGCCTCGCCGTGGCGAAGAGCTTCGGCAGCAAGTACGTCGAGTTCGTCTCACCGGCGGGTTCCGTCAAGCTGGCGCTGTACGGGCGCCGTGCCCTTGCCAAGGACGTCGGCGTCCCCATCGACGGCAGCGGCTCGCGCCGGCTCGTGCTGGGCAGCGATGCCGGGTCTTTCACCGACCCGGACGGGTTTGCCTGGGAGGCCGCGTCGGTGACGCCCACGCCCTGATCCGTCCTCGCTGTCCGCCCGACCCGGCTGCCGGTCACGGGACGACCGCCCCGACGGATTCCTGCCCCTGGAGGGGCAGCGGAACACTCGCGCGAAACAGGACCGAGACCTCGTGCGCAACGGCCGTCGGCTCGGCTTCCCGCCGCACGGGAACACCCCCGGGTCCTGCTCACCCGTCCGCACCGCTGAGGGCGCGGAGTCACTGGTGCTCGTAGGCCAAGTGGTGTCGCCGGTGGGCGTCGAGGTCACTGGTGCTGTTCTCACCCGGACGACAACCGACCAGTTCTGAAGAAGTCGGCGCCGCAGCGGATCCCTGGCATCAATGGGTCCTGCTCAAGCCGCCGCGAGAAAGGAATCCCGCGATGAAGAGCACGCAGACATCCATCAGGAGCACCAGCGCAGTCGACGAGAAGTACGACGGTTTCACGGACACGGAACGAGGCGCGATGAAGGAGCGCGCCCAAGAGCTGAAGAAGGCCGCGCGCCGCGGTCCGCGTGCGGCCAAGGCGGACGGGGAGAGCGAGGTGCTCGGGAAGATCGCCGAGATGCCGGAGGCGGACCGTGTCCTCGCCGAGCGGATTCATCACATCGTCAGGACCAACGCGCCGGGCCTCTCGCCGAAGCTCTGGTACGGGATGCCCGCGTATGCCAAGAACGGCAAGATCATCTGCTTCTTCCAGAGCGCGCAGAAGTTCAAGGCGAGGTACGCCACGCTCGGCTTCAGCGACCAGGCGAATCTCGACGAAGGCACCATGTGGTCCACCGCCTACGCCCTGACGGAACTCACCGCCGCCGACGAGGCACGCATCGGCTCGCTCATCAAGAAGGCGATGAGCTGAGACCGGTCCTTTCCCCGGAACTGTCCGCCCAGTCGTCCCTGAACGGGGTGAAGGACCTCAGGACCATGGACGAGGTGACCGCCGTGAACAGGCTTGCCGAGGACTGGGCGGTCACCCGCCCGCTGATCGAACAACGTCTCGCGGCCGACGTCCTGCTCATCGGCACGCCCATGTACAGCTTCTCCGTCCCCGGCGCCCTGAAGACCTGGACCGACCGGGTGACCCTGCCTGACCGACCCGCTGTCAGCGGGGCCGATCGTCACCGAACCGGCGCCCATGCAAAACGCCCGGCTGGGAAACCCCAGCCGGGCGTCTGTCCGAACTGCTCGCGGCCCGGACAACCGGCCACGCGTTGCAACGACCACGGGAAACCGCCGCGTGCGGTCCCGGCCCCTCGTCGTGTGTACGTACTTACGCCGGCTTCTCCTCCAGGCGGGGGAACAGCACCGCGCCCTTCGTCACCGTCGTACCCACCGGGAGCCGGCCCCAGGTGCCCGCGTCCTGTACGCGCTGGTCGGACAGCGCGCCCAGGGACGCCTCGGCGCCGAGGGAGTCCCAGAGCTTCTGCGAGGTCTCCGGCATCACGGCGTTCAGCAGGACCGCGACACCGCGCAGCGACTCGGCGGCCGTGTACAGGATCGTCGCGAGGCGGGCCTGGCCCTCGGGGGACGTGTCCTTGGCGACCTTCCAGGGCTCCTGCTCCGTGATGTAGCCGTTGACCTGCTTCACGAAGCCGAAGATCGCCAGGATGCCGGCCTGGAAGTCCAGCTCCTCACCGATCTTCTCGTCGGCCGTCGCGACGGCCTTCGCCAGCCCCTCCTGGACCGCCTTCTCGGCGTCACCCGCGGCCGTGGCCTCGGGGAGCGCCCCGCCGAAGTACTTGCCGACCATGGCGGCGACGCGCGAGGCGAGGTTGCCGTAGTCGTTGGCGAGCTCGGAGGTGTAGCGGGCGGAGAAGTCCTCCCAGGAGAACGAGCCGTCGCTGCCGAACGCGATGGCGCGCAGGAAGTACCAGCGGTACGCGTCCACGCCGAAGTGCGAGGTCAGGTCCTGCGGCTTGATGCCGGTCAGGTTCGACTTCGACATCTTCTCGCCGCCGACCATCAGCCAGCCGTTGGCCGCGACCCGGCCCGGCAGCGGCAGACCCTGCGCCATCAGCATCGCGGGCCAGATCACCGCGTGGAAGCGCAGGATGTCCTTGCCGACCAGGTGGACGTCGGCGGGGAACGTCCCGTCGAACTTCTCCTGGTTGGCGCCGTAGCCGACCGCCGTGGCGTAGTTCAGCAGGGCGTCGACCCACACGTAGATGACGTGCTTCTCGTCCCACGGCACCGGGACGCCCCAGTCGAAGGTCGAGCGGGAGATGGAGAGGTCCTGCAGGCCCTGCTTGACGAAGTTCACGACCTCGTTGCGGGCGGACTCGGGCTGGATGAAGCCGGGGTTGTTCGCGTAGAACTCCATCAGCTTCGGGCCGTACTCGCTCAGCTTGAAGAAGTAGTTCTCCTCCTTGAGGATCTCCACCGGCGTCTTGTGGATCGGGCACAGCTTGACGCCGTTCTCGTCCTCGATGAGGTCGCCGGGGAGCTTGTACTCCTCGCAGCCCACGCAGTACGGGCCTTCGTAGCCGCCCTTGTAGATCTCGCCCTTGTCGTACAGGTCCTGCACGAACTCCTGCACCCGGTCGGTGTGCCGCTTCTCCGTCGTACGGATGAAGTCGTCGTTCGCGATGTTCAGGTGCTCCCAGAGGGGCTTCCAGGCCTCCTCCACGAGCTTGTCGCACCACTCCTGCGGGGTGACGTTGTTCGCCTCGGCAGTGCGCATGATCTTCTGACCGTGCTCGTCCGTGCCGGTGAGGTACCACACCTTCTCACCGCGCTGGCGGTGCCAGCGCGTGAGCACGTCGCCTGCGACGGTCGTGTAGGCGTGGCCCAGGTGAGGAGCGTCGTTGACGTAGTAAATGGGGGTCGAGACGTAGTACGCCGTCGCCCCCTGCTTCTCGGATCCAGTGGCCGCCATGGTCGAAATCCTAACGGCCTGCGGAAGATCGACTCACACCGATTACGGTCGGCCGCCCTCGGACCAGGGGGCGAAGGGGTCCTCGGCGTGGACGGAGAAGGCGGGGATGTCCAGCAACTCCGCCGGGGCAGGGACGACCGGGAGGTCGGTGCCGTCGCCATGACCCGAGCGGCAGTTCCGGAAGGGGCCGGTCACCGGGTGCAACAGCACGGTCATATGCGGGTCCAGATGGTGCAGCCACCAGTGCGACAGGCCGAGCCCCGTGTCCTGCCGCAGATATTCGAAGGCGCGCCACAGCACCCCGAGCCTGGCGATGACCTCCGGATGCTTCCACCAGTTCGGGCACCAGGCGCCCACCCCGGTGACGTCACGGTCCCGGAGTATCGGGGCGAGGTACTGGGTGACAAAGGCGTCGAGGGTCGGGAAGACAAGATCGCGCTGCTGTTCCTGACGGGTGACCGCATCGGCGTCGAAGGAGTCGTAGGGGTTCTCGGTGGTCACGGGGGCACTCCTCGTCCGTCACTTCTCGTCGGGCACTTCTCGTCGGGCACTTGCCGGCCATCATTTATCGGCAGTCGTTTGTCGGCAGTCGTTTGTCGGCATTCGTTTGTCGGCGGCCGCTTCTTGGCGGTTGTTCCCGGAGGCAATGGCTCATGCGGCGTGGCGGTGCCGGACGGCTTCGGACTCGGCGACGCGGCCCAGTCGCAGCAGAATTCCGGCGACCAGGGTGACCGCCTCCCGCTGCGCCGTGGTGTACCCGGCGGGGTCGCTGCGGGCCAGGTACCGGTAGAGCGCGAGCGACTCGCGGGCCGGTGCGAGAGCCGCGGCCGTGGCGTGCCAGTCGCCCCGGAGGGCGCCGCGGTCCAGGACCCGGGCCTGTTCCAGGAGGTGCCAGGCCAGATTGCCGAGGCTGCAGGCACCCTCCGCGAGGGCGGCCCGGCAGAGAGCGACCGCGCGTCGGGAGTGGGCCCGCGCCTCGGTGTACGCCCCCGTCCGCGCGTATGCCGAGGCGAGGCAGGTGTGGTCGGTGGCACGGTGGACGGCCGGCCGGGCGTCGGCCCCTGCGGCCGTCTCCAGCAGACGCAGCCCGGTGCGCACCGCGGCCCGGTGGCGGCCCGTGTTGCTCTGGGCGTTACGGAGGCGGGCGAGCGCGAGAAGGAGCCCGTCACGCGCAGTCTCGTCGCCCCCGGCGCGGAGCATGCCGGCGTACAGATCGACGGCCTCTTCGAGGAGCGGGATCACCTGACGGACGTCCGTCGGATTCTCGCCGAGGGCGCTCAGGCACCGGGCGAGCGCTTCGGCCCAGCTGTCGGGGTCCGCCCGGTGTCTGCGGCGCAGCAGGATCAGCGCCTCCCGCAGCAGGATGCGCTGGGCCACGATCCCGTCCTGCCGGTTGTAGGCGTAGGCGAGTTCGGTGAGGACGTAGATCAGTTCCCCTTCGCGTTCGTCGTGCTTCCTGGGAACACCGGCGGCTTCCCGCAGAAGCACACGCCGCAGAGCGACGCATTCGCACAGGGCAGTGATCGCCTCCGGGTATCTGCCGATCCGCGACAGGGTCCAGCCCAGATCGGACAGGGTGTCCGCGGTGCGTGCTCGTTCCGGGCCGAGGGGGTTCGGTATGAGGCGTCGCAGGGCCAGGGCGCGCGACGTGAAGTCCAGGGCCTCGGCCCACCGCTCCTCGACCCGGAGCAGGTACGAGATGCGGACGAAGGAGTTGGCCAGTGCGGTGCGTCGGCGTCGCCGCGGTGTCCCGGCGGGCAGTTCCTCGCGCAGCGAGGCGGCTCTGCGGGCGGTCTCCAGCGCCGCGCCCCGGTCGCCCAGGTCCTCGTGCACGAAGCTGAGATTGTGCAGGACCTCCGCGAACGGTGCCTGGTGGACGGCGGGGCGCTCGGCCGCCAGCGGTTCAAGGATGCCCAGGGCCTCGTCCGCCATGGCCATGGCCTCCGCCAGCCGGCCCGCCGTGTTGTAGGTGACGAAAAGGGACTGCAGTGAGTGCGCCAGGCGTGTCGCGTAGCCGTCACGGTTGGCCGCGGTCAGCCGCCGCAGCAGGGCCACCGACTGTTCGTCGGCGGCGATGGCCTGGTCGTACTCCTCGTCGTGCCAGTGCCCGACGCTCAGATCCCGCAGGCTGTAGGCCAGCAGGTCCTGATGCCGTCCCGGCTGCTCCTCGTTCAGCCGTTCGCTCTCCTCCCCCGCCCTCCGGCTGTGCTCGTCCGACTCCTCCCGCCGGTCCATCCGCCACAGGACGGAGGCCACCTGGCGTTCCGACTGGATGAGGTCTCGCCGGTGCGGGGCCGGGTCCTGGGCGGCGAGCCGCAGCCGCAGGCGGAGCGCGTGGTGAGCGGCCCGGGACTGGCTCTCCAGGTCGTCGTCGGAGAGGGCCATCGCGTACAGGTACAGCGCGTGGGCCAGATCGGCCTCGTGGTCGCCCGGTTCGTCCGCGACCGGGCCGAGGCAGAGCTCCACGGCCTTGCTGCCGGCCGCCAGCGCGGTCTGCTCGTCCGCCATGTCGAGGCTGCGTGTGGCCAGATTGCGGTACGCCCACGCCAGCACCGTCGCGGGCGTACCGGGCTCGGTGGCGTACCGGTCCAGGAGCATCCGCGCGATCCGCAGGGCCAGCGGGGCCAGCACATGGGAGCTGTCGGGCAGCGCGGCCGCGCACGCCCGGAGCACCGGCGCGGCGACCCGTACCTCGTCGAGGGTGCCGTTCAGCTGGGACAGGAGCTGCTCCGCCATGGTGGAGCGGCCCGCGTTGGCATGGCCGACCACCGCCCGGGTGAGCACGTCCAGGGTACGGATCTGCTGTTCCGGCGATCCGTCCCGGAACAGCGCGGTCAGCAGGCCGTCCGTTTCGATGAGGGTGCGGCTCGCGTGGTACTCCGCGATCCGGTCCGGGTGCAGCTGGCCCCAGTAGAGGGTGTTCTGCGGGGACGGATACAGGGCGCGCAGCCACTCGGCGACGCGGGTGCGCAGACCGGACGGGATGCCCGGGATCCGGCCGGCCGTGGCCACCGCCTCCGCCGGGCCGGACGCGCCGCACAGGGTCGCGGCGGTGACGGCCCGGGACAGCTCGGCCTCCCCGAGCGGGATGCCCACGGCGGCGGCGGACCGTACCCAGTAACGCTTCTCGTGCCTCAGAAGCGCCATCGGCAGTGGCTCGGTGGCGGGGGCGGACTGTGCCCGGTCGTGCCGGAGCAGGGCCAGCAGGGCACTCATCTGAATGGTGAGCGCCGCCTCGAAGACGGGCCGGTCCGCCGTGGGCGGCGGGGACACCGAGCGGGCCACCGACGGCCAGTCCACGCCGTGGTGGTCCGGCACCTGCCCCAGCAGTTCCGCCAGGTCCTTCGCCGCCTGTACGAACGCGGAGTCACGGTCGACGACCGAGTCGTCGAGGGCGGGCAGGAGGGTGAACGGGGCGAGGTCCAGGAGTTCGTGCACGGAGGCGGGGGCGTCCCTCGCCTCCGTCTTCCACGTGCCGATCGAACGGGACAGCAGCAGGACCCGGACGGGGTGGGCACACTCCAGCGACTGGCGGATCAGCTCCCGTATGAGATTCGGCCGGGACTCGGCATAGTCGACGACGAACACGGCGGGGTGCTGGATCCGGGCGAACCCGCCGATGTGCGGGAGCAGCGCCGCGGCGGTGTCCGGCAGCTCGCTCCGGATGAATCCGGCGGCCCAGCCGAGCGAGCGCATCGTGGTCACCAGCCACCTGGCGAGCCGGGTCTTGCCCTGGCCGCCGGGCGCCACCAGGACCTGCACGGCGAGCTGTCGGCCCGGCGCCTCGCACCAGGCGCGGAGCTCCTCGCGCTGGTCCGTCCGGCCGCGGAACGACACGGCCTCGACATCGGCCCGCAGCAGTGTCGCGGGGGAGACGAGGGCACGCTGCGGGGGCGCGGGCGAGAGCAGGGCGGCCAGGTCCGCGGCCTCGGCCTCGGGGCGCAGACCGGTGTGGGCGGTGAGTGTGCGGACGAAGGCGTCGTCCCGCAGCAGCTCATGACTGCGGGTGGCGGAGAGCCGGGCACCGGTGCGGGCTCCCCGGTCGTGCCGGACCACCCCGAGCAGCAGGGGGCCGCTGAACACCGCGGCGCCCGACATCCCGGACCACGGGGACACGCCGTCGTGCGGCGTGCCACCGCCGGGGCCACCGAACGTGGAGGCCGTCCCCAGCAGCTCGTAGCGGCCCTTGGCCCTGCCGGTCAGCGGATTGACGGTGGCCGACAGCTGCTCGACGCCGCTGCCGGAGGCGTCGCGCTGCATACGGGGGTAGCCGACACAGGAGACGGTGTGCCCCGTGGTGTCGGTGACCAGCCGCCCCCAGCGCTGGATGCGGAAGTCCCCGGACCCGTGCGAACAGGCGGGCGGCCGCCAGGCGGCTGCGGTGATGTGCAGCAGCGCCGCGTCGACCGTGTCGTCGAGCCGGGACCATACGGACGGGGCGGGCCACTCGGTGAAGGGCGGTGAGTCGGTGAAGGGCGGCGCGTCGGGATTCGGCGGTGCGGCGGGGTCCGGTGGCGTGGCGGGGATCGGTTGCGCGGAGGCGTCCGGTTGCGCGGCGGGGATCGGTGATGCGGCGGGGTCCGGGGGCGCGGAGGCGTCCGGCTGCGCGGAGAGGTCCGAGGGGACGGCGACCAGCGGCTCGGCGTCCTCGGCCAGCAGGTGTGCCGCGGTCAGCACCAGCCGGGGTGCGACCAGATAGCCCGAGCCGGTGCGGGTACGTCCGTCACGGTGGCGGACATGGATGCGGACCACACGGTGTTCGTCCACGGCACCCCACCCCCGTACGTCTCGTCCGCCGTGCCCGGCGCGTCCCGCCCGGAATCCGGGTCACCTACTCCCAGTCGCCGATCTGTACGTCCCCACCGCCCGGCCGCTCCGGTTTCAGCGTCAGGCTCACCCGCTGCACCGACCTCCGGCCGCTCTCCTGGCGGGCCTTCGCGTCGGCGACGCCGAAGCGGAGACCGCCACCGCCCTCCCGGGTCCGCATCAGCTCCAGCTCGAAGTCGACGGTGATCTGCTCCACACCGAAACGGACCTCGGAGCGCTGGGCCCTGCGCTGCGACTCGGCCACCTGGGAGCGCAGCAGATCGAGGGCGTCCGCCAGGTCGAGCCAGTCGTCGCCGTCTGTGGAACCGGTCACCGCACCCCTCCGTTTCATACACGGGTCCAACACCTTGAACATGTAACGCGCTTGAGGCCGGAGTTGGTTCCGGGAGCCCGGTGACAGGCTGTGCGGAGACCTTTGCGAAACATCCCTTCCGGTAACAAAGACGCATCCTGGGAGGGAGTGGACACGCATGCACGAGGCAGGGGACATCACGATGCGGGTACTGGTCGCCGAGGACGAGGAGATACTGGCGGAGCTGGTCGCCACCGGGCTGCGGCGGGCCGGGTTCGCCGTCGACACGGTGTACAGCGGCGATGCCGCCCTCGCCTACCTGGGGCTGCACGACTACGACGTCGTCGTCCTCGACCGCGATCTGCCACGGGTGCACGGTGACGACGTGGCGCGCGGGCTGGTCGCCTCCGGCTCCCGGACCAGGATCCTGATGCTCACCGCCGCCGGTTCCATGGAGGACCGGGTCGCCGGCCTCGATCTCGGCGCCGACGACTATCTGGGCAAGCCGTTCGAGTTCCCCGAGCTGGTGTCGCGGGTACGGGCGCTGCGGCGACGCAGCGCCCGCCCCGTACCGCCGCAGCTGGAGCGGCACGGCATCCGGCTCGACACCGTGCGGCGCACCGCTTCCCGGGAGGGGCGGGAGCTCGACCTCTCGCCGAAGGAGTTCTCAGTGCTCCAGCTGCTGCTGGAGGCGGACGGCGGGACCGTCAGCGCGGAGGAGCTGCTGGAGCGGGCCTGGGACGCCAACGCCGATCCGTTCACCGGCGCCGTACGCGTCTGTATGAGCAAGCTGCGGGGGAAACTCGGGGAGCCGGCCCTGATCCGTACCGTGCAGGGCGTGGGGTACGCCCTGTGAACCGCCCGCCGCGCGGCCCGTCGGTCCTGCGCGTCCTGCGTGTCCAGCGCGTTCCACGCGTCCCGCACGTCCAGCACTCCACGATCCGGACGCGGATCGCGCTCGTGTACGGCGGGGTGTTCCTGGTGCTCGGGACGGCGCTGCTCGCCACCGTCAACCTCGCCTCCCGTGCCGGTACGGACTCCCAGGCTCGCGCCATCGCCCGCACCGCCGCGGTCGTCCAGCCCGGCTACGCGGTGAACGGCCCCCTCGTCACCCGGCGGACTCTCGGCCCGCCCACCGTCTACGACCTCACCGACCACGTCAGCGACGCGGCCGGTCATCAGTTGCTCGTATGGTCCGTGGCCGCGCTGCTCGTCATGACGGCCTGCGCGGTCGCGGTGGGGTGGTGGACCGCGGGGCGGGTCCTGCGGCCCGTCCACGCCATGACCGCGAAGGCGCGCCGGCTCTCCGAGCACACCCTGCACGAACGGATCGCGTCCAGCGGCCCCGACGACGAGCTGAAGGAGCTCGGCGACACGCTCGACGCGCTGCTGGCCCGGCTGGAGAAGGCGTTCGACAGCCAGCGCCGGTTCATCGCCAACGCCTCGCACGAACTGCGCACCCCCCTCGCCACCCAGCGGGCCGCGATCCAGATCGGTCTGGACGACCCGTCCCAGGAGGATCTCGTACGGACCCGGCAGACGCTCCTGGACAACAACCGGCGCAGCGAGCGGCTCATCGAGGGGCTGCTGGTCCTGGCCCGCAGCGAACGCGGACTCGCGGCGAGCGAGCGGGAAGCGGTGGACCTCGCGCAGGTGGTGGCGGAGGAGGCGGCCCGGCACCCGGGCGTGAACGTCGACGCCGGGCCGTGCGCGGTACGGGGGAACCGGCTGCTGCTCGCACAGCTGGTGGCGAATCTGCTGGCCAACGCCGTCACGTACAACGTGCCCGACGGGACGGTGGACGTGTCCCTGGTGACGGCCGGCGGCGGGGCACTGCTGGAAGTACGCAACACCGGGCCCGTGGTCGACGCGGCGGACATCCCCGGGCTGTTCGAGCCGTTCCGGCGGGGCGAGGGCAAGGACCGGATGGGGCGGGGCTCGGGTCTCGGTCTCTCGATCGTGCGTTCTATTGCGGTGGCGCACGGCGGTACGGTCACGGCGGTGCCGGGCCCCGCGGGCGGGCTCGCCGTGACCGTACGCCTGCCGGTGGCTCAGCCTTCGGTCGCCGCTTCGGTCGCCGCTTCGCGCGCCGCGACCCAGGCGGGGAGGGCGGCGAGGACCTCGCGGTAGAACGTGGCGTCCGCGACCTCACGGGGGGCGGGGCCCGCGTGGAAGAACCCGGCGTTCGGGACGTCCAGCTTCCGCAGGAAGTCGAAGCCCTTCGCGTCCTCGTCGCCGAACGCGACGAACTGGAAGAACAGCGGCAGCCGCGCCGCGTCGGCCAGCGCCTGCTTGGCGGGCTGCTTGGCGTCCGGCGGGCCGTCCGTCTGGAAGATCACCAGAGCGGGGCCGGTCGCCCCCGACTTCTCGTAGTGCGCGACGACCTCTTCGACGGCGCGGTGGTAGTTCGTACGGCCGAGGCGGCCCAGGCCCGCGTTCAGTTCGTCGATCCGGCCCTCGTGGGCGGCGAGGTCGACCGTGCCGGTGCCGTCGATGTCGGTCGAGAAGAAGACGACGGGGACGGTGGCGCTCTCGTCCAGGTGCGCGGCGAGGGCCACGGTGCGGTCGCCCAGGTGCTGGGCGCTGCCGTCCTTGTAGAACGGCCGCATGGAGCCGGAGCGGTCGAAGACCAGGTAGACGGTGGCACGCAGCCCGGTCAGCCCGTGCGCCTCCAGCGCGGCCTGGGCGGCCTCGTACGGCTCGACGAGCCCGGGCGCACCGGACTTGACCCGGGCGAGGGGGAGGGCGGGCGCGGGGGCCGGGGTTGCTTCGGGGGCGGGGTCGGGGGCCGACGTGGCCTCCGGCTCGGTCTCGGTGGCGGGTGCGGGTGCGGGTGCGGCCTCCGGCTCCGGCTCGGTGGCGGCGGCGGCGACGGGCTCCAACTCCGGCTCCGGTTCGGTGGCGGGCACAGTCTCCGGCTCGGCGGGAGCCTCCGCCGTGGCGGGTTCGGGCTCGGTGGCCGGCTCCGCCGTCGGCTCGGAGGCGGTGGCGACGGGCTCGGCAGCGGTGGCGACGGGCTCCGGCCCCGGTTCGGTGGCAGGTGCGTCCGGCTCGGTGGCCGGGTCCGCCGTCGGCTCGGCGACGGCTGCGACGGGCTCGGGCTCGGCGGTGACGGGCTCGAGCTCGTCCACGGCAGCGGCCTTCGGCTCGGCCTCGGCAACGACGGGCTCCGGCTCGGTGGCCGCCTTCGGCTCGGCCTCGGCAACGACGGGCTCCGGCTCGGTGGCGGGTGCGGTCTTCGGCTCGGCGGGGGCCTCCGCCGTGGCCTCGGCCTTGACGGGCTCGGCCTCCGGCTCGTCCTCGGCAGGAACGTCGGCCTCTGCGACGGCCGTGGCCTCCGGCTCGGTCTTGGGGCCCTCCGCAGCAACCATCTCCGGCTCGGTCTCGGTCTCGGTGGCGGGCGCGGCCACCGGCTCCGTGACCTCGGCCTCCGCCGGCTTCGGCTTCGGCTTCGGCTTCGGGGCCGAGCCCTGGGAGGGGACCGTGGCCAGGGACGCCTTGTCGAAGGCCGCTGCCACCAGGTCGGATGCCAGACCGCTGTCACCGGTGGCGGGCCGGGGCGAGGCGGGGGCCGGTACCGAGGCCTTGGTGGCCGGGGCGGTTTCGCGCACCGGGGCGGATTCCGTAGCGGGCTCGTCCACCGTCGTCGTGACCGGCTCCGACTCCGCGGGCGCGGTGCGTTCGGTCTGGGGCGGGACCGTGGCCGTCGGCGCCGACGCCGGCGCGTCCTGCTCCGCGCGGTCGCGGCCGAACACCTTGCGCAGCAAGCTCCGAATGCCCATGGGCGAGGCCTTTCGCGTGAGTTGGGTGCGATAAATGTCCGACCTGCGGGATTCATCCCTGGCCAGGGCGGATACGTAAGGTTAGCGGCCGGATCCGGCCGTTCGGTGGTGCGGCCCGCCCGTGGGAAAACTGAGCCGCAACCGAGCTCCGACCGAGTCCTGCGCGCATGCCGTGCGGACCTGATGTACGTCGTTCACATGTGCCCACGTGGTCCCGAGTTGCCTGGTCGGCGTGAGCGGAAGGTGTGCCTGACCAGCAGTCAGGCGCACCGTTGCCTGTTATCCGGCATCGCCGTGGCGGGCGAGGTGATCAGTGGTTTCGGCTGATCCGCAGGAACTGATCCGGACCGGGATCCGACCGGATCAAAATCTGACCGGATCAGGCCTGTCGGGATCAGGACCTCACCGGATCAGGGCCTGGTTCACAGGACCTGGTCCGCGTCGCGTGACCTGACCCGGGGCCCGCACCGCACTAGAGTCGGCTGCATGGTTTCCGGTGAGGCGCCGCAGGCGGAGGGCAGCGTTCGGGTCGACGTCTGGATCTGGTCGGTCCGGCTGACGAAGACCCGTTCGCAGGCCGCTGCCGCCTGCCGCGCGGGTCATGTGAAGGTCGCCGGCGAGCGGGCCAAGCCCGCCCAGGCGTTGCACGTCGGCGACGAGGTGCGGCTCCGGCACGCGGGCCGGGACCGGATCGTCGTCGTGTCGAAGCTGGTCAAGAAGAGGGTCGGCCCTCCAGTGGCGGCGGAGTGCTTCGCCGACAACAGCCCGCCCCCGCCGCCGCGCGAGGCGGCAATCCAGGTTCCGGTACGGGACCGGGGCGCGGGGCGTCCCACGAAGCGGGACCGGCGGGAGATGGAGCGCCTGCGGGGGGCCGGGCCCACCGCCTGACGAGGAGAGCGCGGGCTGCGGCTACGGCTGCGGTGACGCGATCGCCCGCGCCGCCGCCACCTCCTGGCGCAGCGGAGCCAGTACCCCCTCCTCGTCGCCCGGCAGTTCCGCGCGTACGCCGACCAGGGTCTCGCTGGCGCGTATCCCCTCGGCCAGTTCCCGCAGTTGCCGCTGGATCCCGGCCACTTCCGCGGCGGGCGGTTCCGGTGCTCCGTGGTCGACGCGGACCCGGGCCGCCGTCGTCGCGTCCACGATGCGTTCGACCGCGACGACCAGCGGCCACCAGGCAGCGGCCCGGGTGCCGACCGGCGGCGGTTCGGTCAGGGCGCGCTGGAACTCGGAACGTACGACGGACAGGTCGCGGTAGATGCGGCGCCGGGCCCTCACCCGTTCCGCCCGGTCGCCGGGGCCGCCCGGCTCGAACGCGTACGCCACGTAGTCGGCGATGTCCGTCACCGCGTCCGCGAGCCGGTGGCCGATCCGGACGTGCCAGCTCTCCGGCCACAGCAGGTAGCCCGCCACGAGCACGATGGCGCAGCCGATCAGGCTGTCCAGGAAGCGCGGCCAGACCAGGTGGAAACCCTGGTGGTTCAGCAGGTCGGACAGGAGCAGGATGACCGGGGTGATGGCCGCGGTCTGGAACGCGTACCCCTTCGCCGTGAACGCCGGGATCAGTGCCGCGAGCACCACCATCACCGGCACGTCCCACCAGCCGATCGGCACCGCGGCGAGGATCGGCGCGGCGATCACGAGACCGGCCGCGGTCCCCACCGAGCGCAGCACGGCCCGCGAGAACACCGAGCCGAAGTCCGGCTTCAGGACGAACGTGACGGTCAGCGCGACCCAGTAGGAGCGGGGCACCGGGATCAGCGAGGTCAGCGCCTGCGCCAGGCCGATGCAGAGGGCCAGGCGCAGCCCGTACCGCCATGAGGGCCCGGAGAGCAGCACGTCGCGTGCCGTCCGCCGGATCCGTACCCCGAGCGCGGCGGGGCGGCCGAGCCGGTCGTCGACGTTGTACGGGTCGGGGTCGGCCTTGTGGACGACGGCCGCCGCGTGCCGCAGCGCGCTGTCCACCGCCCGGGTGGCGGGTGAGTCCGGGGCGGGCAGGGTGAGTTCGGCGTCGCCGGTGCGGCTCTCCTCGACGGCGGCGGCGAGTTCGCGTACCGCCGCCGGGATCTCGTCCGGGAGCGGGCACCGCCGGACGTGTACCGCGGGCGCCGCCTCGACGAGCGGGATGACGACGTTGAGCTGGGCGAGCAGCCGCACCATGGCGTTGCTGCGGCCGTGGTAGCGGGCCCGGCGGGCCAGGATCAGGTCGTAGGACGTGTTGAGGGACTGGGTGACGGCCTGCCGCCGCTCCTCGTACGCGTCGGTGCCCGCGGCGGCAAGCAGGTCGGCGACCGCGAGGTAGGTGCCCGCGACCGCGACCCGTTCCGGCAGTTTGCGCCGCAGCGGCCACGCCAGCAGCGTCATGGTGAGGACGAACAGGCCGCCGACCGTCAGCAGCAGCGGCGCCACCCACCAGGGTTTCGGCATCGGGAGCCCCGCGCCGACCACCGCGTTGAGCAGGAGCAGCAGCCCGGACACGGAAGCGACGGCGCCGATCGTCGACATCATGCCGGAGACCAGAGCGACCAGGGTCAGCGCGGCGACGGCCGCCCAGCCGGTCCCGAACACCAGCGTGCCCAGCATGATGCCGAGCGCGCCGAAGAGCTGCGGTACGGCGATGTTGAGGATGCGCATCCGGTACGCGTCGGCGGTGTCGCCGATGACGCCGGAGAGCGCCCCCATGGAGACGAGCGCGCCGTACGCCGGCCGGTCCAGCGCGAAGCCGGCGGCCAGCGGGCCGGCCAGGGCGAGAGAGGCGCGGACGGCCGCGGCCCAGGGGACGGGCGTGGCCGGCTGGGGGCGGAGTCCGCTCAGCAGCCAGGGGGGCGGTGCGGCACGCCTGCGTCCGGCTCCGGCCTCCGTGTCGGTCAATGCGTCCCCCTGTGTGGTGCGTTCAGCCCTCGTAGCCCTCGACCTCGTCGGCCGGCCGTACCGTCGCCGCGGACGGGTCCTCGCCGAACTCCCTGAGGGCGCGGCGCTGTCGCAGCAGGTCCCAGCACTGGTCGAGCCGGATCTCCACCGTACGCAGGCGGGACATCTGGTCCTCGGTGAGGCCCGATTCCCCGGTGGATCGGTTGCGCAGGTCCCGTTCCTCGGCGATGAGTCCGCCGATGTTGTCGATGATGTCGTGTTCGATGTCGCGTTCCCGGTCGTCCATGGCGTCTCCTTACGGGTCTGCGCGCGTGGTCCGGGACCGGAGTGCGATGACGGTCTTGCCGCGTCCGCCGCCCGTCCGGTTCCGGTCGAGGGCCTGCGGGGCCTTCTCCAGCGGGAGTTCGATGTCGATGGGCACGCGCAGTACGCCTTCGGCGGCGCCCGCGGCCAGGACGTCGAGCAGGACCGGGCTGGGTTCGAGCCGGAAGTCGATGCCGGTCACGTCCGCGGGGAGCGCGGCTCCGGCGGCGACGCCCCGCGTGGTGAGGGCGATCCCGCCGGTGCGTACCAGCGCGGCACGGGCGGCGAAGGCTTCGGGGATCGTGGAGACCAGGTCGACCAGTGCGTCGACGCCGTCCGGGCAGCTCTCCCGTACCGCCGCTTCGAGGGGGCGTTCCGTGGTGTCGATCGTGACGGTGGCGCCCAGGGCCGCCATCCGCTGGTGTTCGTCGCCGCGCACGGCCGCGATCACGCGTACGTCGCGGGCCGAGGCGAGCTGGGTCAGACAACTGCCGACGCCGCCCGCCGCCCCGATGACCAGCAGGCTCTCGTGGCCGCGGAGCACCGCGCTCTCCAGGATCTGGGCGGCCGTCATCCCGGCGGACGGCAGGGCGGCCGCGGTACGGAGGGGGAGGCCGGCCGGGACGAAGGTGATGGCGGAGTCCTGCGGCACGGACACGTAGTCGCAGTAGGTGCCGGCGCGGGCCGTCGGCCCTCCGGCCCGGCCGAAGTCGTGGGCGTCGCCGATCCGGCCGAAGACCTGGTCGCCGACCCGGAAGCGGTTCGCGCCGCGGCCGATCATGTCCACCCGGCCCGCGAAGTCCACGCCGACGACCAGCGGGAACACGCGCCGGGCGGGTCCGGCGTCCGGGGAGCCCTGGGCGGCCTGCCAGTCGCACGGGTTGAGTGCGGCGTACTCGATCCTGACCCGTACCTCCCCGGCTTCCGGCTCGGGCTTGGGCAGCTCGACCAGTGCGGGGTCGGCCCCGAACGCGCTGACGGCTATCGCTCGCATACGGAAGACCTCTCAGTCGCCCCGATCCGGCAGTCACGAGAACCACTCTTCCCCGGCGCGCCCGCCGCCGCACGTCGAACCGGGCCCGCTACACAACCGTCCGCCGCCGGGCCGCCCACCACCTCCCGAGCACCGCGCACACCGCCACCGCCAGCCCCGCCCCGAACACGATCCACGCCGTCGTGCGCAGGGAGCTCGTGAGCGCGTCGTACACCGCCGCCGCAGCGCCCGTCTCGCTGGTGGGCACCTCGGCGAGCACCCGGTCGCGGGCGACCGCGATCACCGCACGCAGCACGAGCGCCCCCAGCGCGAAACCGGCCCCGGCCACCGCCGTGGCGAAGAGCGCGGCGCGCCCGGAGCGCCCGCGCCCCGGCCCGCCGCGCACCCAGGCCACGAGCACCGTCAGGACGGCGAACACGACCGTGCCCACGGCGGGCCGGACGCCGGCGGCGCGCAGCCACCGGAAGGTCTGGCGCAGCTGGCCGGCGCGGTCGGCGGAGATGAGCGTGATGTCGGTGTGCTGGACCGGAATCCGGTCGGCGAACGGCACCCCGTTCCCCTCCAGGTTCTGTTTGACCTGTTGGGTGATGGGTGCCAGGTCGATGGTCACGGCCTCGCCGGTGTTGCCGTTCAGCGCGGCGCTGACGGCCTCGTGGGCGGTGCGGTTGGCGGCGTTCCACGCGGCCCGGAAGGCGTCCGTGGTGGTGAAGGACATGACCGCCTGGTGCAGGAAGTCCCGCACGGTGCTCTGGAGCGGACCGGCGTCGACCTGCTGCATCGTCGCGTCGGTGATGAGGTCGCCGACGGTGCCTTGCACGTCCGGGTCGGAGGCGAGCGGGGCGACCGCGGCGACGTAGCGGTCCGTGTTGTCGATCTCCAGATCCGCCCAGGCGGAGAGCGCGCTCAGCGGGACGAGCACAGCGAGCAGCACCAGTACCACCGCCGTCGGAGCCGCCGAGATGTACGTCCGCATCCCTCCAGGGAATCCCGTACGGAGCCGGTGCGCCCCGGGCCGTACGCCATCCGAGTTGCCGGGTGGTGCGGCCGGGTGTGCTCTGGAGGGACAAAGGGGCGACGGAAGGAGTTCTCCGCCATGGCCACACATGCAGCGATACCGACACGCGGACGGCCCCGAAGACGGTCACGTACACGTCAGCACAGCGCGCGCGCCTGGGCCGTTCCCGTCACGCTGGGTGCGGCGTACGGCCTCTACGCGTCGTTCGTCCTCCGCAACAACGGCGCGAGCGGCGGCCGGCAGTTCTGGTACGGCCTGATCACCGCGGTGGTGCTCGCTGTCCTGTGCTTCGCGCTGGGCCGGATCCAGCACACCCTGCTGCCCCTGGTGCGGGCGGCGGCGTACGGCGCGCTGACGGCCGCGGCGATCGGCCTGCTGGTCGGGGTGACCGGTTCGAGCGTGCTGCGGTCCTCGGCGCTGGGACTGGCGGTCGGCCTCGGGATGTTCATCACGACGTTCTACATCTTCTACACCCACGAGCGGACGTGAGCGCGCCTCCCGTGACATGAGGACGGGCCCGCGCTCGGCGCGGGCCCGTCCTCATGTCCTCCCCTGTGCCCGGTCGTGCTCAGTCGCGTACGACCGTCACCGGGCACGGTGCGTGCTGGGTGACATGGAGGCTGACCGAGCCGAGCAGCGTCGCCTTGAAGCCGCTGTAGCCGCGCGCCCCGACGACCAGCAGGTTCGCGCCCTTGGCGCGTTCCAGCAGGGACTGCGCCGGGTTGCCGATGACCACGACCTTGCTGACCTCGGCCGCGCCCTCGGCGCCCAGGGCCTCCTCCAGTGCCTCGGTGAGGGACACGGTCGCCACGGCCTGCGGGTCGAAGTCCTCCGGCATGCCCGGCATCATGGACGCCCAGCTCGTCGCGGGGTACTCCCAGCTGTTGACGGCCTCCACCTTGTCGCCGGTCAGTTCCGCCTGGCGTACGGCCCAGTGCAGTGCCTTGATCGACGACTCGGAGCCGTCAACGCCCACCACGATCCTGCCCATCTCTGCCTCCAGCTCGTTTCGGCTCAGTGCGCAGAGGCGTCGTGCGAGAAAACCCCGCACGACGCATCTTTCGATCCAACTCTAATCAAACCGGACAGGGCTTCGAGCGGCGGGGCCACTCGGGCGGGCCACTCAGTCGAGCCGCAGATCGGCGAGCTGCTGCTCGAACGGCACGACCTCGTCGTCGAGCCCGAGCGCCCTCGACGCCCCGGAGACCGCCCGGCCGCCCGCGATCATGGCCGCGAGCTCACCGCCCGCGCGCCGGATGCGGGACGGCAGGCCGTCGGTGTACTCGTCACCGGACGAGCCCCAGTCCTCCGAGGCCGCGTACACGGAGGTCGGTACGACGGTGGCCCGCAGGTAGGCGAAGAGCGGGCGCATCGCGTGTTCCAGGACGAGCGAGTGGCGGGCGGTGCCGCCCGTCGCCGCGATGACGACGGGCTTGCCGGTCAGCGCCGTGTTGTCGATCAGGTCGAAGAACGACTTGAACAGTCCGCTGTACGAGGCGGTGAAGACGGGCGAGACGGCGATCAGTCCGTCCGCCTCCGCCACCTCCTTGATCGCCCTTTCCAGGGCGCTCGGCGGGAATCCGGTCACCAGGTGGTTGGCGATGTCGACGGCCAGGTCGCGCAGCTCGATCACGTGGACCTCGACCGTGCGGTCCTGTTCGGCCAGCAGGCGTTCGCGGGCGGCGCCGGCCAGCCGTTCGGCCAGCAGCCGGGTCGAGGAGGGGCTGCTGAGCCCGGCCGATACGGCGACGATCCGCAGGGGCTCGGTGGCGAACACGGTGGACGTGGTGGACACGGCGATCAGACCTCCTTCGTGGCCGTACGGGCGGCGGCGACGGCCGGGTGCACGGGGGCGGAGTCCGGGACTCCGGCCGGCCGCAGGTTGGCGAACTCCTTGCGCAGCACCGGGACGACCTCCTCGCCGAGGATGTCGAGTTGCTCCAGGACCGTCTTCAGCGGCAGTCCCGCGTGGTCCATCAGGAACAGCTGGCGCTGGTAGTCGCCGACGGCATCCCGGAAGGACAGGGTCCGCTCGATGACCTCCTGCGGGGAGCCGACGGTCAGCGGGGTCTGCCGGGAGAAGTCCTCCAGGGAGGGCCCGTGCCCGTAGACCGGCGCGTTGTCGAAGTACGGGCGGAATTCCCGTACCGCGTCCTGCGAGTTCTTCCGCATGAACACCTGGCCACCGAGGCCGACGATGGCCTGCTCGGCGGTGCCGTGCCCGTAGTGCGCGTACCGCTGCCGGTAGAGGTCGACCATCTTCTTGGTGTGCTCGATGGGCCAGAAGATGTTGTTGTGGAAGAAGCCGTCGCCGTAGTACGCGGCCTGCTCGGCGATCTCCGGGGAACGGATCGAGCCGTGCCAGACGAACGGCGGGACGCCGTCCAGGGGGCGGGGGGTCGCGGTGAAGGACTGGAGCGGCGTACGGAACTTGCCCTCCCAGTCGACGACGTCCTCGCGCCACAGCTTGTGCAGCAGGGCGTAGTTCTCGATGGCGAGCGGGATGCCCTGGCGGATGTCCTTGCCGAACCACGGGTAGACCGGGCCGGTGTTGCCGCGCCCCATCATCAGGTCGACGCGGCCGTCCGCGAGGTGCTGGAGCGTCGCGTAGTCCTCGGCGATCTTCACCGGGTCGTTGGTGGTGATCAGCGTCGTGGACGTGGACAGGGTGATGCGGTCGGTGCGGGCGGCGATGTAGCCGAGCGTGGTCGTCGGGGAGGACGGGACGAACGGCGGGTTGTGGTGCTCGCCGGTCGCGAAGACGTCCAGGCCGACCTCCTCCGCCTTCTGCGCGAGCGCGATGGTGGCCTTGATCCGCTCGTGCTCGCTCGGTGTCCTGCCGGTCGTCGGGTCGGTGGTGACGTCTCCGACGGTGAAGATCCCGAACTCCATGGCGCCCGCCTCCAGGTTGGTTGAACCTTGAACTATCTTTCGCATCCTACAACGGGGCACCCCCCTGACCTATTCCGCCGAGGTGGGGCGGGTGGGAGCCGTGCGTACCCTGGACCGGGTTTCGAGGCGACGCGGAGGGCCGCAGGCGTCCGCGCGTGCCCCTGCCGGACGGAGGCTGGGTTGTGAGCGGGAGCAGCGGCGGCGGCAGCGAGCGCTGGAAGGAGCGCGGCGTGGCGCTGCGCGTCTTCGTGCACGTCTTCGCCACGCACCTCTTCGCGGGCTTCGTCTGGATCCTTTTCTACGTGGGCGAGCACGCCAAGAAGTGAGCCGGGCGGGGGCGGCGGTCGTCCCGGCCGGGCTTCGGCGCGAGCACTCCGGGGGTCGTTGTTCAACGTGACACTCGGGGGTGTGTTCGTCACGTTGAAAAGCGACCGCGTCGTGGTTCAGCTGTTGCGCCGGGGGTGCACGGAGGGGCATAGGTCTTCGGACGCAGGAGGCCGTACGCCCGGACCAGGACTGTGTGCCGATGCAGGCGAGGGGGCCGCGTGCCAGTCCGATCATGGCCATCGCCACCAGCGCGACCAGCATGGTCATGACGGTGAAATTGCGGTCGCGGAAGAGCGTGAACGGCACCAGCGGCTCCTGGTCCTGCTTGCCGCGCTGGTTCAGCAGGAAGCCCGCGACGAGCCCGGCTCCGGCGGCCAGCAGCGCCCAGATACCGGGGCCCCAGTGGTAGTGCTCGCCCTCCTGGAGGCCGCCGTCCGGTCCGTCCTGATCGCGGTGAGCGACATTGCCGCTCATCCGGACAGTGCCGTCGGCGAGATCGCCGCACGCACCGGCCTGCCGCAGAGTCAGGTGTCCACCGCCGTCGCTCGCCTCAAGGAGACGGGCGCGATCACGACAGCACCCGACCCCGCGGACCGTCGCCGCCTCTTGGTCCGACAGTCCCCCGGCCTCTCGGACCGGGTGGCGCAGGTCCGGGCGACCACGATCGACGACGCACTCGCCAAGGCGCTCGGTGCCGACGATCCGAAGCGGATTCAGGAAGTCGCCGATGCCCTTGCCGTACTCGCCCGACACCTGACTCCGCAGGCGCTGGCCAACCTGCGCCCGTAGGTGGGCGAGGAGTGGTCGGGCCGAGAACCGGTTTCGGCGGGAGCGGCGGCGGGTGTGGTGGCCGGCTCAGCAGGGTGTCGAGGCGGGGCCGAGCCTCGTTCTCGGCGGGGCGGTGGGCCGATGAGCGAGGCGGCCGACCGCACCGTCGTGCTCCGCTGGAGCCGGCATCCGCGTTGTGTATCGCTGGCCCGGGCGGAACTGCGCACCGCACTCGCGGGCTGGGGGCTCTGCGCCCTTGAGGAGTCGGCGGTACTCGTGCTCTCCGAGCTGCTGACCCATGCGGGGCAGCACGCCCGGGTCTCGCCGGGGCGGGAGATCGAGACCCGGTTCCGGCCGATGGCCGACGGGGTGCGGATCGAGGTTCACGATGCCTCGGACGTACCGCCCGATGTGCACGCGCCGGAGCCCGGCGCGTGCGGCGGGCGGGGGCTGGTCCTGGTGAGCGCGCCGGCGGACCGTTGGGGGTACGGCGCGCGGGGCGGGCCGGGAAAAGTCGTGTGGGCGGAGTTCGCCTCCGTTAGACTCGCCCCATGACCTCCGTACCGTGCCGAAACTGGTGGCGCTCCTCCTAGGAGCGGCCGCCTGATCTGCACGGAACCAGGGCCGTTCGATATGGACGGCCCTTTTTTCTGCCCTCGTACGGGTACGGAAGCCGATCCCGGCGGGCCGTCCTCCACGCAACCAGCACCCGCGAGGAGAGCCCCCATGACTACTACTGCCACAGTCGCCACCCCCGCCGCAGACACCGTCGATGTCGCCGCGTCCGCCCGGCGTCACAGTGCCGAGCTGGAGCGGCTGATTCAGCAGACCCCCGGCCGGTTCCGGGTGATGACCGGAGACCGGCCCACCGGGCCGCTCCACCTCGGGCACTACTTCGGCACCCTCCACAACCGCGTCCGGCTCCAGGACCTCGGCGTCGATGTCTTCGTGATCATCGCCGACTACCAGGTACTGACGGACCGGGATCTCGCCGAGCGGCTCTCCGAGCACATGGAGGGGATGCTGTTGGACTACCTGGCCGTCGGGATCGACCCGGAGCGCTCGACGATCTTCAACCACAGCGCCGTTCCCGCGCTGAATCAGCTGATGCTGCCCTTCCTCAGCCTTGTCTCCGTCGCAGAGCTGAACCGCAACCCCACCGTCAAGGACGAGATCGCGCACTCCCGGCAGGCGGCCGTCAGCGGGCTGATGTTCACGTATCCCGTGCACCAGGCCGCCGACATCCTGTTCTGCAAGGGCAACCTCGTCCCCGTAGGGCAGGACCAGTTGCCGCACCTCGAAGTGACGCGGACCGTCGCGCGGCGCTTCGACGAGCGGTACGGCCCGGTGTTCCCCGAGCCGGACGCGCTGCTCTCCGCCGCGCCCATGCTCCTCGGCACCGACGGCACGAAGATGAGCAAGAGCCGGGGCAACTCCATCGCGCTGGGCGCCACCGCCGACGAGACGGCGCGACTGATCAAGGGCGCGAAGACGGATGCCGAGCGGCGCATCACGTACGAGCCGGAGACCCGGCCCGGGGTGTCCTCGCTCGTGCTGCTGGCGGCGCTCTGTCTGGACCGCGATCCGCATGCCGTGGCCGAGGAGATCGGTGGCGGGGGCGCCGCCGCGCTCAAGCGGACGGTGACCGATGCCGTCAACAGCCGATTCGCGCCCATCCGGGCCCGGCGGGCGGAGTACGCGCGGGATCTGGCGTACGTACGCTCGGTGCTCCGGGCCGGCAACGAGCGCGCCAATGAGATCGCCGAGGCGACGCTGGACGAGGTGCGGGGGGTGATGGGCGGCGTGTTGTAGGCCCGGCACCCGGTCGGAACGCGGTCGTCCGGGCGCCCCGTGCCGCCACCTCCAGGATCGGTGCCGCTGCGGGCCGGCACCCGGATGTCGCGGGCCCGCCGGGCGCCCGAGAGCTCAGCGGTGCGTCACCGAGCCCCGCCTGCGCAGCAGTTCGGCCAGGCCCCGGCGGGTCGCGGCGATCACCACGCGGTCCTCGGGGCGCAGTACGTAGCCGGGGTGCAGGTCCCAGACCAGGCCGGACGGGCTGTCCGGGGAGAGCGGGGCCAGGTCCGGGCGGCGGTCGCCGGGCGGGGTGGCGTCCAGGGCGAGGACCCGCCAGGCGCCCGCCCGGAACGCCTGCTCCACCGTGTGGCCCTCCAACTGCCGGTGGCCCGCCACCTCGACCGCCGCGAACAGCATCACCTTGCGCTCGACCGGGATCGCGCCCAGGATCTGGCGGCCCATCATGGCGACCGCGAAGGCCGGGGCGGCCAGGTGGGAGACGGAACGGGAGCGGGTCACGGCCTGGGGGTGGGCGGTGCGCAGGGTGCGGTAGACGGCGGTGGCGAACTCGTCGTCGAACAGGCGCAGTGCCACGCGCAGGTCGGGCTTGACCGAGCGGGCGTAGAGGGCCGCCTCCAGGTTGGTGGTGTCGACGCTGGTCAGGGCGAGGAGGGCGCGGGAGCGCTGGATCTTCGCCGCTTCCAGGACGCCTTCCTGGGTGACATCGCCGAGGACCACCGGTACGTGCAGCCGGCGGGCGACCGGGATGCCGCGCGCGTCCGGGTCGTCCTCCACGCATACCACCGGTATGCCGAGTTCACGCAGCCGGACGAGGACCCGGGTACCGATCTTGCCGAGGCCGAGCAGCACCACATGGCCGGACAGGCCGCGTGGCGGGCGGCGCAGGGAGGAGGCCGTGCGGAGCGAGCCGAAGGCTTCCAGGACACCCGCGACCAGGAGCGGGAGCAGCATCAGGCCGGCTACACCCGAGAGGATTTGGATGATTTGGCGAGCCGTCTTGTCGCCGATCGCCGGGTCGCCCATCGCGAAGAGGTCGAGCAGAGTCAGGTAGGTGGCGTGCAGGGGGTCGTCGCCGGTGGTGAGCGTGGAGGCGATGGCGAGGCCCAGCACGGCCAGGCCGACGCCCAGCGCCGACCAGCGCAGCCGTCGCGAGAAGACCTGGCCGAGCGGTGCGCCCCGGCCGCCCATCCGGGGCGGCGGGCCGGGCGGGCCGGCCTGGCTGACCGCTTCCAGGACGATCGTGCCGCGGCCCGTCGCCGCCGCCACCTGCCGTTCGTCGGGCAGCAGCCGGGGGCCCTCGTCGCCGCTGCTGTCGGAGCCCTCGGTGCCCGCCGGGTCATGGGTGGTGGAGGAGAGCAGCGCGAGGGTGCACAGGCCGGGGTCGGCGATCTGGCCGCCCCCGGGCGGGGTGCGTTCGGCGGCGCGCAGCAGCAGGCCCTCCGCCTGGATGACCTTGCTGGAGCCGGTGAGGACGGTGGCCGCGAGGGCGGGGGCCGCCGTGTCGGCGTCGGAGAGGACGGTGGTGGAGGCGTCCAGGGCGGCCCGGTCCAGGCCGGGGGTGGCGACGGCGGCGGCCTGGTCGAGCAGCGTCTCCAGGTGCTGGCCCAGCTTGCGGTTGTAGAGCCGGATGACCAGCCGGAGGCGGGGGTTGAGGCGGCGGGCGGTCAGCGCGGCGCGGATGTTGCGCTCGTCGTCGTCGTACACCAGGGCCAGCGCGGCGGCCGAGGCGACGCCCGCCTCCTCGAACGCCTCGTCGGAGGGCTCCGGCGCCTCCAGGATGCGGACCGCCTCGACCCCGGCGTTGGTGTCGTCGCCGAGCGAGTCGGCGCCGCCGCCTCCGCCGTTGCCGCCGTTGCGGTTCATCGCCGAGGACATGCGACCGAACAGTGCTGACGCCAACCCACGTCCGGTCAGCGGCAGTTCGGGGCGGCGGGCGTCGCGTCCGGGCGGTAGTACGAGGGTTACCCGCTCCCCGTACACGTAGCGCAGTTCGACGGCGAGCCGCCGGGCCAGCGCGTCGTCGCCGCAGACGACCATGTGTCCGCTGAACGGGAAACGTTGGGGCTGCTGGGGAAGTGGGGGCACGTGACTCAGCATGCCTTGTTCCTCTCCCGTATATCTGGCGGGTCAGTGATCTTCTGACGGTCCGGCGGGCAGCAGTCCGGCGGACGGGGGTGCCGCGTGCCGGGCCTGCGGGTTGGTGAGCAGATGGCGCGGGTCCGCGACCCGGACGATCGCCGACTCGACCGCCGCGATCCGGTCCGCGAGCAGCCCCAGCGCCGCGACCGCCCGCGTCACGGGGTCGCCGTCCGGGCCGCCGAGCGTCTGCGTACGGACGTAGGAGGCGCTGATCGCGGACCAGCGCGCGGACTGTTCGGCGGTGAGACGGCCGCGCAGCGCGGCGAGTTTCAGCAGGTTGGACTCCGCGCCGGTGGTCAGCGTCTGGGCCTCGCCCGCGTAGTGGTCGTCGATGACGTCGGACAGCTCCGCCTCGTTCATCACCGGCACGATCCGCTCGGCGATCTTGTTCATGTTGCGGTACGAGCCCTGGAGCCGGAACGGGGGCTCGGTGCGCGTCGCGTCCGTCTGCGCGGCGGAGGCGATGTACGCGGCGTTCACGGCGAGCACCGTGTCCCGGGCCCGCAGCAGATGGCGCAGGACCGCGACGATCCGGTCCACCTCGGCGGGCGCGTACGGATGGTCGAGCCGGTCCGCGCCCGCTGCGCGGTCCGTGCCGGAGGCGAGCCGTACGAACAGGGTGAGATCGTCGCGGGAACGCCCGGCGAGCGGCGCCAGCACCGGGTTGGCGGTCAGCGCGTTCTCGATGAAGCTCAGCGCGAAGACGTCCTCGCGGCCGCTCAGCACCTCGCCGAGATTCCAGACGTCGGCCCGGTTCGCGAGCATGTCGGGGACACGGAACCGGGCCCCGGACTCGGTGTACGGATTGCCCGCCATGCACACCGCGAACCGCTTGCCCCGCAGGTCGTAGCTGCGGGGTTCGCCGTCCCGGACGCCCTCGATCCGGCGGGTGGCGTCGCAGAGCGGGATGAACTTCTGGAGCAGTTCCGGCGAGGTGTGCTGGATGTCGTCGAGGTAGAGGAGCGTGTTGTTGCCCGACTCCAGAGCGAAGTTGATCTTCTCGATCTCCTGGCGGGCGGTCGCGGTGCGCGCCTGTGCCGGATCCAGGGAGGTCACGTCGTGGCCGAGGTTCGGTCCGCTGATCTTGACGAGGACCAGGCCGAGCCGGTCGGCGACGTACTCCATGAGCGTCGTCTTGCCGTAGCCGGGCGGCGACACGAGCAGCAGCAGGCCCTGCGAGTCGGTGCGCCGGTCGGCGTCGGCGGTGCCGATCTGTTTGGCGAGGCTGTCGCCGATCAGTGGCAGATACACCTCGTCCAGGAGCCGGTTGCGGACGAACGCCGACATGACGCGCGGCCGGTGGTCGTCCAGCCGCAGCCGGGCCCGCTCGGTGGTGACGAGCGAGGTGCGCAGGCGCTGGTAGGCGCGGAAGCCGGGAACGGCAGTGGTACGGAACTCGGCGGTGCGGGCGAGGAGTTCGTCGAGGCGGACGGTGAGCCGGCCCCGGTCGATGCGCGGGTGGGTGCCGAGCAACCCGTCCACGGTGGCGGTGAGCGGTGCCTCGCACTCGTACCGCGCGAGCACCGGCTCCGGGCAGAGCTCCACGGCGACGGCCTCCGCCAGATCACCCGCGTCGGTCTCCGTGCCGCTCGCGGCGGCGTACGAGGCGAGCCAGCCCTCGACCAGCTGGCGCCGGGCGGGGAGGTCGTCGCGGAAAGCGGCGAGGTCCTCGTCGTACGCCGAGGAGCCCGTCGCACGACGGAACTTGTCCAGGAACTCCACGACGGCGGCGCTCGTGACGAATCCGGCGGGGCCTCTCGTCAGCTCCTCGAAGAGATACGCGGCGACGGCCCGGGAATCGTCGGGCCGGGAGGCGTCGGAGCGGAAGGGCCGAGATTCTCGTCCCCCGGAGTCCCCGCCCCGGGAGCCGTCGGCCCGGATGACGTCCGCCCACTCCTCCTGAAGGGCCGCGATGGCCGGAGAGAGGCCGAACGTCTCGCGGGCGCGGGCCAGCGAGAGGGCCCGCCGGGTCCAGGAGGTGCGCCGGGCCTCGTCCGTCCCGTACGCCCAGAAGAGCTGCGCCGCCGCTCGTACGGCGGGCGGGCAGCGCAGCAGTCCGGCGCCGGAGTGCAGCGCGAGCAGGGTGGTGAGGATCGCGGTGGCGTCCTCGTCGTGGACCCCGCGCTGGTAGCCCTCGTCGTACGCGGATGCCGCCGCCTCCCGTACCAGTGCGGCCAGTTCGCCGGCGTCCAGGGCGGCGAGCGTGTCGGTGCCGTGCTCGTCCAGGAGCCGGGCGGCCAGGTGCTCGGCCCGGCAGACGTGCGGGGACTCGGAGGGCAGCGTCCGGTCCCAGTACGGGCGGGTCGCCTCGAACTCCGGGTCGGTGACCGGCGCCCGGTAGTCCGTGCCGGTGAGGGCGAACGCCAGCCGGTCCCCGTGCGGGACGAGCGTCAGGTCGAAGGGCTGGGTGTTCACGGCGAACCGGTGCCGGCCGAGGCGGATCGTGGCACCGCCGTCCGCGTACAGCTCACTGCGGTCACGGAGTGCTCGCCCGGCCTCCTGCCGGGCGGCCAGCAGCTGCCCGTCCAGCTCCTCGGCGCGCACCGGGTCGCCGAGTTCGCGCAGCTCCTCGGCGGTGCGGCGGACCTTGGCGACCATCGGGTCGGAGGCGAAGTACGTGTGGACGGCGTCCAGGTCGGGCAGGGCGGCCAGCCGCCGGGAGACCGTCTCCAGGACCCGGGCCGCCGAATCCGCCAGCCGCTGCGCCCGTCGGGCGCGGGCGTCCTGCAAGGTCTGCTTGCGGGCCGAGAACGCCTCGTACACCTCCGTGCGCCGCTCGGCCAGCTCGGCGAGGAAGTCGTCGAACTCCGCGAACCGTGACTCCAGGTTCTCCAACTGGAGCAGCAGCCGCGCCAGTTGCTCGTCACAGGCGTCCGGGGTGTCCGCCGCGGCCAGCGCTCCCGTGACGGCCTGCCCGAGCAGCGCGAACTCGGCCGCGAACTCGGCGCGGCCCTCGTGGTCCAGGAGCTCGCGGCGGCGCGCGTCGAGCGTGGCGCGGGCCCGGTTGACCCCGCCGAGCACCTCGGCGATCCGCTCCAGGATCGACGTGCGCACCGTCGCGTCACCGATGTCGAGCCCGGCGACGACATCCGTGACGGTGCCGAGGCCCTCCGTCATCTCCGTCAGCCGGTCGCCGAGCACCGTCGCGTCCACGACGCCGGTGAGCGCGGACGCCTCGGCGGTGAGGCGGGCGATGTCCTCGTGGTAGCCGGCGAACGCGTCGTCGCGGCCGAGGAACGCGACGGCGCGCCGGCCGGCCGTTTCGATGTCCTCGGCCGTGGCGGCGGTGAGTTCGGCGATCCGCTCGGTGTCCGCGTACCGCATCTCGGCCAGCGTCGCCAGATGGCCGTGTGCGCGGCGCAGTTCGGTGAGCCGGTCGACCCAGGCGGCGGCCGAGCGCGGGGCCTCGCCCCGGATGCGGCGGACGAGTGTGGTGAGCCGGTCGGCCGTCTCGGTGAGTGCGTCGGCGGCCTGCCGGGTCAGCTCCCGCACCGTCTCGAACTCGCCGAGGACCTGCTGCGCGGTGTCCCGCAGCTCCGCCAACGGGTCGGCGAGTGCGCCGAGTCCGGGCTCGGTCAGCCAGTGGTAGCGGTCACGGGCGCGGGTGCAGTCCGCTACGAGCCGCGCGTACACGGCGGCGGTCGGGGTCGTCTCGGCGGCGCTGTGCGCGAGCGCGAGGCAGTCGGAGATGCCGCGCACCAGGTCGGCGTTGCCGACCCGGGCGAGGGGGCCGCTCCCGGCGGGGCGGGAGGCGGCGTAGGTGTCGGAGACGTACGGGGTCTGCCAGCGCTGCAACGGGTGGACGCGGGCCGGTTCGTCGCCCGTGGTGCCGGCCCGCAGGAGGACGAGCGTGCCGGTGTCCAGCAGGGCGTGGCCGCGGCCCTGGAGGGGAGTGGCGACCTCCTGCCGGATCAGGTTGTAGGGCAGGAGCAGGCTGCGGCCGTCGTCGGGGGAACGGAAGACGTAGAGGACGTCCTCGCCGTTCGGGGAGCGGACCGCGCCCTCGAAGACCGGGTCGGTGAGCGGTTCGGCGATGTCGAAGGTCTTGGCGGTGCCGGTGGTGAGGTAGTAGCCGCCGGGGAAGATGATCCCCTGGTCCTCCGGGAGCCGGTGGCAGGCGGGCCCGATGAGGTCCAGGCGCAGGACCGTGCCGAGCAGCGAGTTGAAGACCAGATACCGCCAGGACTCCTCGTTGTACGGGCGGACCCGGAGCAGGACCAGCGGGCCGATCACGGCATGCTCGACGTCCGCGTCGGCAAGGGACTGGAGGGGTTCGGCGACCGGCTCCTCGTAGATCCCGTCGGGGGTGTCGGTGTCGTCGACCGTCTTGACGGTGAGGGTGCCGCCCAGCGTGTCGACGAAGAGGACGGCGCCCGTGCCGTCGCCGTCGCCGCCCACCGCGATGTGCGGGTGCCGGCCGAGGACGTGGGACTCGCGGCCCGCGACGGTCCAGCTGAAGTCGTGCGACGGCGGGAAGACGTGGTCCCGGTCGCCGCGCGCGTCGAGGAACGCGCCGGGCGAACCGTCCGGGCCGAGCGCCCAGCGCAGCACCCGGATGCCGTCGGCGCTCTCCCCGGTACGGAAGACGGCGAGCAGCCTGCCGTCCACCCGGCGCAGCCGCAGGAGGCGGGCGTCGCGGTAGTAGCGGTGCAGGGCGGTGAATTCGCGTACGAAGGCCTCGTCGTCGAGCAGGCCGCCCTCGCCTGCGGGCAGCTCCTCCAACTCGGGTCCGTACAGGGCGAGTACGTCGCCCACCCCGGCCAGGTCCGCCGCCCCCGGGCCCCGTTCGAACCCGAACAGCAGCCGGCCGCCGACGGCCACCAGGTCGCGGGGTACGGATGCCTGCTCGGTACGGATCTGCTCGGCGCCGGTCAGCCGGAGCTCGGTCGAGCCGAACTCCTCGGTGCGCCGCGCGTTGAGCGCCTCGGCGCGGCTCACGAGTTCGGCCGCCCGGTCGTTCAGCCGGCGCCGCAGCACGTCGTACGTCCCCGCGTCCACGGGGCCGCCGGCGGCCGGTGCGGTCGTGGTGTCGGTTTCCATACGTACGGCTCTCCCTACGAGGTGTGTGGTGTGGGCCACTTCAGCCCGTCCGGCGATTGAGGACGGACGGTTCGCCGGAGCAGGCCTGACTCACGGAACGGTCCGGCAGAATCAAGCCCGTCCGGCGATTGAGGACAAAGCGGCCACCGGACGGGCTCGGGTTGGCCCTACGCGACCGGCGACCCGTTCCGCGAGGCGGGTACCTCGGAGACGTCCGCACCCGTCATCGCGGACACCGGCACGTCCGCCAGACCCAACTCCCGTGCCGCGGCCAGCAGCTGCTGCACCTGGCCCGGCGCGACCCCGGCCCCCGGCGCCCGCATCATCCGCATGAGCAGCGCGGACACCGTCAGGTTCTGCACGTCCCCCGTCGACACCGACCCCAGCACCCGCGTCAGATCGTCCGTGAACGACGACGTGCCGTTCAGCCACGGCCCCGCGAGCGCCTTCGCCGTGTCCGAGTTCTCGACGAACCCGTCGAGGCTCTTGCCCATCGAGATGGACGAGACGAGCCGGTCGAAGAAGACCGACTCCCCGCCGACGATGTCGATGTCGGCGTTCTCCAGCCCCGCGGCCAGCACCGTCGCCTGCGCCTCGGCGACCTGCCGCTGCACATCGAGCCCGGCCAGCCGGATCTCCTTCTCCGCGGCGAGCCGCAGCCGGTACTCCTCGTGCCCGCGCGAGGCGTCGTCCAGCGCCGCCATCGCGGCGGCCTTCTCGGTGAGCCCCGCCGCCTCGGCCTTCAGCTTCTCGCCGATCATCGCCGCGTCGGCCGTGGCCTGGGCCTGCGTACCCTCCGCCGCGGCGAGCGCCTTGAGCCTGGACCCCTCCGCCTCGGCCTTGAGCCGGGCGGACGCGGCCTCGGCCTCGGCGAGACCGGTCTTCTCGATGACGTCGGCCTCCGCGTCACGCACCTGGACCTCCGCGAGGCCGGGCGCCGCGGACTCCGCCTGGATGCCCTCGGCCAGCCGCAGCTTGGCCTGTGCGTCCAGGTCCGCGGTCTTCAGCCGGGCCTCGGCGAGCGTCAGCTGCTCGGCGGCCAGGTGGGTCGCCGCCGCCTCGGCGGCCTCCGCGGCCTTGATGTCCTTGACCAGCTTCTCCTGGGCCTCCGCCTCGGCGGCGATGATGACCGACCTGCGGGTGCGCTCCGACTCCTCCACGGCCCGCAGCGTCTTGATGGACTCCTCCTGCTCCGCGACCGTACGGTCCACGGCGATCCGCTCCCGGATCACATCGGCGACCTCTCGGCGCTCGGCCTCGACCTCCTTCGTCGCGGCGATCCGGTCGAGTTCGGTCTGCCGCTCGCGCCCGATGACCTCGATCAGCCGGTCCTTCTCGATGCGCTCGTTCTCCACGGCGATGACCCGCTCGCGGTTCTTCTGCGCGACGGCGATCTCCCGGGCCTGGTTCTCGCGCTGGATGCCGAGCTGCTCCTCGGTGCGGATGAACGCGGTCTGGGCGCCGAGCCGTTCCTCCTCCTGGACCCGGGCGGTCGCGGACTCCTCGCGGGCCCGCAGCGTCTCGACCTCGCGGCGCTGCTTGATCTCGGCCTCGGCCTGCCGGCGCTCCAGTTCCAGAATGGTCTCCCGGGCGTCGACGTTCTGCCGGGTGATCTCCTTCTGCTCGGTGCGCTGGTACTCGTTGGTGCGGACGTGCTCGATCGCGGTCAGCTCGGTGATCTTGCGAATGCCCTGCGCGTCGAGGATGTTGGCGCCGTCGAGCTGCGTCATGGGCGTCTGCTCAAGGAAGTCGATCGCCGCGTCGTCGAGGTGGTAGCCGTTCAGGTCCGTGCCGATGACCCGGATGATCCGGTCCCGGAACTCCTCGCGCTTGGTGTACAGATCGACGAAGTCCAGCTGCTTGCCGACGGTCTTGAGCGCCTCGGCGAACTTCGCGGCGAAGAACTCCTGGATCGCCACCTTGTCGCTGGCCCGCCCCGTACCGATGGACTGGGCGACCTTGATGACGTCCTCGACGGTCTTGTTGACCCGGACGAAGAAGGTGATGTGGATGTCGGCGCGGATGTTGTCCTGGCAGATCAGGCCCTCGCGCCCGGTGCGGCGGATCTCGATGGTCTTCACCGAGATGTCCATGTACTCGGCCTTGTGCAGCACCGGCAGGACGACGGCCCCGGTGAAGGTGACATCGACCTTCTTGGTCTTGGAGATGATCAGTGCCTTGCCCTGTTCCACCTTGCGGAAGAGCCGGCTGATGACGAGGAGCAGGGCGACGGCGATGAGCAGGACGACGGCTACGAGCACACCGAAGCCCAGGGTGATGGCATCCATGGCAGTCCTTGGCAGCTGGTGAGAGGAAGGTGAAGAGGCGGGTGGGTCCGCCGGAAGGTTTCGGCGCGGCGGTTCCGGTGGGACGGTTCCGGCGCGGTGGCGGTGGCGGGCGGCCAGGTCAGCCGGAGCGTGGTGGTCCCGGATCCAGCGCCCTGTCGTACGGCGAGACCCAGAAGAACTCGCCCTCGTCGTCGTACGCGTACAGAAGCCCGGCACTGCCCGAGGTGAGTGCGGTGAGTTCCGCACCGTCCGCGCTGTCCGCGCCGTCCGCGGCATCCGCGCCGTCCGCGGCATTCGCCGGGCGAAGCAGTCTGACCTGGACGATCGCGGTGGAACCGTCGGCCGCCGCGACCTCGGCCTGGCCGAAGTCGGAACTGACGGAGCCGGTACGGATCGTGCAGATCCGGCCGAGGAAGTCCTGCCGCGACGGAGGTGGCTCCTCCGGAAAGCGCCGGCGCATCAGGCGCACCAGCACCCGCATCACGGCCCAGGCGATCAGCAGTGCCCCGGCGAGCACGGCGCAGGCGAGGCCGGCGCGGGTGAGGCCGGTGACACCGCTGCGGTGCAGCAGGACCGTACCGGTCAGGCTCGTGAACCAGCCGACGACGACCATCACGGACACCGTGACGGTGACCGGCACTCCGCCGACCCCCGCCATGCCGGTGCCGAGATCCCCGTCGAAGGAATGGTGGTCGGCGGCACCGACCAGTACGAGAAGCCAGAAGAAGACGACCACGGCCAGCGCGGCGCCGAACAGGACGGCCGGAAAGGCGGTTCCCGCGTTCAGGAACTCCTGCATCGGCCCACCCCCTGTCTGTTCATGCGGGCGATCTTCGTGCGGGGGCCGTTCATGGGCTGTCCGGTGGTGGGTGGCTCCGGTGCTGCGGCACCGCGATGCGCGGTGCCGCAGCAGCCAGATCTCCCCCGTACCCCCGTACCCCCCGTGTTCCCCCGTGTGGTGCTGACCGGATCGTCTCAGTCGGGGCCGTCCGTCGCACTGCCGGAATCCGGCAATCTTTATAGGCCCTTGATGCCGGGCACCGGCATTAGCCCGTATGCGTTGAGTGGGTGTCGATGTCGTGCCAGGACTTGAGGAGTGCGCGTGCCGGAGCCGGAGATTCCCGACGAGTATGTGGGGGACTATGCCCGCATCCTGGCCGATGTAGCCGCCACCGGCCGCCGGTTGACCCGGGACGAGCTGGAGGCGCGCCGGCTGCTGGGCCGGGAGGCCGCCGAGGCCGGATTCCAATTGCGCGCCCTGGTCGGCCTCCATCTCGCGGCGACCCGTACCGCCTGGCCGCGCACGGCCTCCGCCGATGCCGCGTCCACCGACTGCGTGCTGGCCGCGGTCGAGCAGGCCGTCGACGCCTTCGCCGAGGGCTTCGAGCGGGCCCAGCGGCTCACCGTGCGGCGCGAGGAGGCGGCGCGGCGCGAGTTCATCGACGATCTGCTGTACGGGCGCAGCGACCTGGGGCGGCTCGCCGAGCGGGCCACCCGGTTCGGGCTGCGGCTCTCGCGCGCCCACGCGGTCGCGGTGGCGACGGGCCCGGAGACGTACACGGAGACGGACTCCGTGCCGCGCACGGTCGAGGCGGCGCTGCTCGCGCGATTCGGCGGCCGGAAGATCCTGATCACGACGAAGGACGGGCGGCTGGTCTGCATCGCCCCCGCCAGCCAGCCCGATGTCCTGCGGTATTTCGCCAAGCAGTCGCACGCGGCGACGGACGGCGGCCGGGTCGCGGTCGGCCGCTCTCACCATGGCCCCGGGGGCGTGGTCCACTCGTACGACGAGGCGCTCGAAGCGCTCGATTTCGGGGAACGGATGGATCTGGACGAGCCGGTGCTGTACGCCGCCGACCTGCTCGTCTATCCGGTACTGACCCGGGACCGGCAGGCGATGGCCGATCTGGTGCGCAGTCAGCTGGGCCCGCTCCAGCGGGCCCGCGGCGGTGCCGAGCCCCTCCTGAAAACGCTCACGGTCTACTTCGACGCGGGCTGTGTCGCCGCGGAGACGGCGCGCCGGCTGTCGCTGAGCGTGCGGGCGCTGACCTACCGGCTGGAGCGGATCCACCAGCTGACCGGCGCCGACCCGTCCGACCCGATGCACCGCTACACGCTGCAGACGGCGGTCATCGGCGCCCGGCTGCTGGACTGGCCGGCCAAAGAGGTGTGACAGCGGACAGGTTTCAGGAGTCCGGGGGCCCGGAAGAAAGTGGCCGGAGGTGCGCATCGGGGGAGTAGCGCACCTCCGGCCTGCCGGGCGCGGACCGGTGGTCAGTCGGTCCGCGGTCTCCCGGCGGTATGGGGGCGAGGCGGGGATCCGCCGGCCGGCCCGCCCGGCAGGGGCGAGACCTACAGGTCGAACTCGTGCGGCGGAAGGTCGAGCGCGAAACACGCCTCCCGAACGACGGCCTGCTCCGACTTGTCGAAGTCGCCGTCGGCACCGCCGATCACGATGCCGATCTGGATGACGGCACGCGCCTCGGCGGGCTTCTTCTTCGCCTTGCCGATCTCCTGGAGCACGCTGACCTTGCCGAAGGCGAAGTCGGCGGTGAGCTTGTTCACGTAGTCGTTGAAGCGGCGCTGCAGATCGTCCGCCGGGAAGTTCTGCAGGACCTCGTTGGAGGCGATCAGCGAGGCGACGCGCTGGCGTTCGGACGGGTCGATGGAACCGTCGGCGGCGGCGACCAGGGCGCACATGGCCATGCTCGCGTCGCGGAACGCCCCGCTCTTCAGGTCGTTCTTCTTTGCTTCCAGCTGCGACTGCATCGACGAAGCGGATTCCTTGATCCGATCCCACAGTGCCATGTCGTCGTCTCCATACGTTGCGTTGCGTTGTGTTGCCGGAATGAGAACCAACTCTACAGACGTGTAGAAGTTAGCAGGATGGGTGCCTGCTGTGTCCCGGAAACAGCAGTAAGTAGGATGCTGCGACGCCGCGGCTGACGCGGTATCGCAGAAGGGCGGATCAGATGGACTCGGCCAGGCCCGGCCACCCACCGGAGAACGAACCGCCCCACGAAGAAGTGCCCGGCCCGGTACGCCCCGATCAGGCACGCACCGATCCGGTACGCACCGACCGCGTACGCCCCGACACCCGGCGGCTTCGCAGGCGCGGGCAGGGCGAACTGGAGGCCCAGGTCCTCGCCGTACTGCACTCGGCGAACGGCCCGGCGACCGCCGGCTGGGTGCAGGAACACCTCGACGGCGACCTCGCGTACACCACCGTCATCACGATCCTCTCCCGCCTCTACGCGAAGAACGCCGTGACCCGGTCGCGCGAGGGCCGCTCCTACACCTGGACGTCCGCCTCCGACGAGGCCGGTCTCGCGGCCCTGCGGATGCGGCGCGTACTGGACGGCGAACGGGACCGGGACGCCGTGCTCGCCCACTTCATCTCGGCCCTCTCCCCCGGCGACGAGGAACGGCTGCGCGCGCTCCTGGCGCGGGCGGCGGCACCGGACGACCCCGGTGAGCCGGCCGGCCCGGGCGGCCTGCGCGATCCGTCCGATCCGGGCAACTCCCCCGACCCGGAAGGCCGATAGCGGTCCGATGGGTGTCTTCGTCTGTCTGCCGCTCGTGCTCCCGCTGACCGCGCTGCCGGTCGCGCGCCTCGCCGAACAGCATCTGCACCCGCGCAGCGCGACCCTGCTGCTCACCGTCGTCGGCACGCTCCTCGCCCTGTGCAGCACGCTGTGCCTGGCCCTGCTGATGGTGGTCGGCACGGCCCAGCTCCCGGGCAATCCGCTGCCGGACAGCTGGTCGGACCCGGAGGTACGGGAAGCGGTGCCGTACGAGGTGAAGGCGGGCATCGTCGCGATCGGGGCGCTGGCGGCGGTGCTCGGGGCGTGCGGGTGGACGGTGTACCGCCATGTACGGCTGCGCGTCCGGGCCGGCCGCGCCCTGTCCGCCGCCCCCTCCGTCACCGAGGGCGACGTCGCCGTACTCCCGGACCCGGAGCCGTACGCCTACGCACTGCCCGGAAAACCGGGCCGGGTCGTCGTCTCGACCGCGATGACCGAATGTCTGGACGCCCGTGAGCGCCGGGCCCTGATCGCCCACGAGCGGGCCCACCTGGCCGCCCGTCACCACCGCTACCTGCTGGCCGTCCAACTCGCGGCGCGCGCCAACCCGTTCCTGCTGCCGTTGCGTACGGCGGTGGCGTTCAGCACCGAGCGGTGGGCGGACGAGGAGGCCGCGCGGGCGGTCGGCGACCGGCGGGTGGTGGCCATCGCGGTCGGCAAGGCGGCGCTCTTCTCGCACCGGGCGCCGGACGCCTCGGTCGGCTTCGCGGCCTTCGCCGCCTCCACCTCCGCTCCCGCCCCGGCCTCCGCATCCGCTGCGGGCCCCGTACCGCGCCGGGTGGCGGCGCTGCTCGCCCCCGTTCCGTCGGCGCGGCTGTGGCCCCCGTCGTCCGCCCATGCCGCCCTGGCGGCGCTCGTCGCGACAGCGGGCACGGCGGGCTCGGCGCTGTCGTCGCTCAACGCGACGGTGACGCTCGTGCAGATCCTGCACGCGGCGACCCCGCTGTGAGCCGCACGAAGCAGCCGGGCGCCGCCACGGTTCGGCTCAGTCGGCCGAGGAGGCGAACTCCTCCTGCGCGGCGGGCGCCGGACGGCCCGCGGGAACGCTGTCGCCTTCCGTACCGCCGCCTCCTGTTCCGCTGCCGCCGTCCCGGCCCCGCCA
This sequence comes from Streptomyces sp. NPDC058092, assembly GCF_042884935.1. NCBI lineage: Bacteria > Bacillati > Actinomycetota > Actinomycetes > Kitasatosporales > Streptomycetaceae > Streptomyces > Streptomyces sp. NPDC058092. Next base: position 393,979 of record NZ_JBHVSY010000002.1, on the reverse strand, counting down.
CGCCTGGATCCTGGCCACGACCGGCTGGGTCCAGCGGGCGGTGAGCGGTCCGACGATGACGAGGATGAGGACGTACGCGGTGGCGATGGGCCCGATACGCGGCTCGGTCGCCACGGCCAGACCGGCGATGACGATGGAGAACTCACCGCGGGCGACGAGCGTTCCACCGGCCCGCCACCGCCCGCGCGAACCGATCCCGGCCCGCCGGGCCGCGTACCATCCGGTGCCGATCTTGGTGAGGACGGTGACGACGGCCAGCAGCGCCGCCGGAAGCAGCACCGGCGGAATCTCGGACGGATCGGTGGAGAGTCCGAAGAACACGAAGAAGACGGCGGCGAACAGATCCCGCAGCGGCGTCAGCAGCTTGCGTGCCCCCTCGGCGACCTCGCCCGAGAGCGCGATCCCGACCAGGAACGCCCCGACGGCCGCCGAGACCTGCAACTCCTGTGCCACACCGGCCACCAGCACCGTCAGCCCGAGCACCACCAGGAGGAGCATCTCCGGATTGTCGGAGGACACGGCCCGGCTGATCAGCCGCCCGTGCCGCAGTGCCAGATAGAGCACGAACCCGACGGTGCCGAGCGCGACGAGCAGCGCGATGCTGCCCCCGGCGAAGCCCACGCCCGCGAGCATCGCGGTGAGCAACGGCAGATACACGGCCATCGACAGGTCCTCGATGACCAGCACACCGAGGATGACGGGCGTCTCCCGGTTTCCCAGCCGACCCAGGTCGGTGAGCACCTTCGCGATGACCCCGGACGACGAGATCCAGGTGACCCCGGCCAGTGCGACGGCTCCCACGGGCCCCCACCCGAGCAGCAGCGCGGCCACCGCCCCCGGGGTCGCGTTGAGCACGAAGTCCACGGCGCCGGAGGGGTATTGGGTCTTGAGACTGGTCACCAGTTCCGATGCGCTGTACTCCAGACCGAGCAGGAGCAGCAGCAGAATGACCCCGATCTCGGCGCCCACGGCGGTGAATTCCTCACTGGCGCCGAGCGGCAGGAGCCCGCCCTCCCCGAAGGCGAGCCCCGCCAGCAGATAGAGCGGAATCGGCGAGAGCCCTACCCGCCCGGCGAACCGCCCGATGATGCCCAGGCCCAGAATGACGGAGCCGAGCTCCACCAGCAGTGCGGTCGTGTCGTGCACGGTCAGCCCTCCGCAATGATCTCGGAGAGCGCGTCGACGCCCTCCCTCGTACCGACGACGACGAGCGTGTCCCCGATGGCCAGCCGGAAGTCCGGCCCGGGTGACGGATGCGCGCTGTGCGTCCGCAGCACGGCCACGATCGAGGCCCCCGTCCGCGTCCGCGCCTTCGTGTCCCCGAGCAGCCGCCCGCCGTACGGGGAGCGCGTCCCGAGCGGTATGTGCTCCGTGACGAGATCGATGCCCTCGGTCCGTACGGCGTCGATGGGCGCGGCGTCGATGAGGTGTGCGAGACCGGTGGCCTCCTGTGGTGTCAGGGGCACCGACAGGCGGCACGAATCGGGATCGTCCTGGTCGTAGAAGCCGATGAACCGCCGCCCGTCGTGGTGGACGACGACGGAGATGTGCTGTCCCGACTCGGTCGTGTAGTCGTACTGCACACCGACTCCGGGCAGCGTGGTGCGGTGGGTTCCCATGGCTTCCTCCCGAGTGGTGCGGCGGCGTGGCGACGCACTTGGTGATCTCTTTAGCTGCGCATTACCTTATCCGGAGGGTCCCGCCGCTCCTGCCGCACGGCGCGGAGCGGGGCCCACGGCTACACTCGCCCGGGCCGGACGGCGGCCGAGGCCGCCGTCCGGACGACCGCAGCAGTCGGCGAAAGGGCCGAGAATGTCGCGTAGCCGAGAGCTCAAGTTCCGGGTGGTCACGTCGTTCCAGCGGCATGTCGCCAACCCGCTCACCAGACGGTTGCGTTCCCAGACCCTCCTGGAGACGACGGGCCGCACGTCCGGCCTCCCGCGCCGCACCCCGGTCGGCGGCCGGCGCGTGGGCCAGGCGTTCTGGCTGGTCTCGGAGTACGGCGAGAAGTCGCAGTACGTCCGCAACATCCAGGCCGACCCCCGGGTCCGGGTCCGGATCAAGGGCCGGTGGTACCCGGGCACCGCCCACCTGCTCCCCGAGGACGACGCGCGCGCCCGGCTCAAGGCGCTCCCGCGTTACAACAGCGCGGCGGTGCGGGCCCTGGGGACGAACCTGCTGACGGTGCGGGTGGATCTGACGGAGTGACGCCGGGGCGGCGGCCGCCACGAGCCCGGACATGCCCGGGACATGCTCGTACCCGGGACGTACGCGGGCCCCGGACATGCGCGTGCCCGGCCGGTGGGGTGCCGGCCGGGCACGAGCGGGGTGTCGGCCGGATCAGTCGGTGATCTCGATCTTCCCGTCGGGAGATGCGGCGGCGCCGCTCGCCGCGTCCTTGGCCTGAGCGGGCGGACCGGCCGACGTCACGGCTGCGGCACCACCCTTGAGGTTCTTGAGCAGGGCTGCCAGGTCGACTCCCGTGGTGGAGCTGAGGAGTTCCATGCCCTGGGCGACGTTGTCCGTGACCGTGCGCGACAACTGGCTGGCGCCGTCCGTGGAGATGACGGTCATCTTGTCGATGGCGCTCAGCGGCTCGGCCGCCTTGGCGACGACCTGCGGCAGCACCTCGACCATCATCTGGAGCACGGCCGCGTCGCCGTACTGCGCGAACGCGTCCGCCTTCTTCTGCATGGCCTCGGCCTCGGCCGCACCCTTGGCCGCGATGGCCGCGGCCTCCGCCTCGCCCTCGATGCGCACGGCGTCGGCGAGGGCCGAACGGTGCAGCTTCTCGCCCTGACCGGTCAGCCGGGAGCGCTCCGCGTCCGCCTCGGCCTCCTTGACCTGGGCGATCCGGCGGGCCTCGGCCTCCTGCTCGGCCTGGTAGCGGGCGGCGTCGGCGGGCTTGCGGACCTTGGTGTCGAGTTCGCGGTCGGTCAGCGCGGCCTGGCGCTGGGCGACCTTCTCCTGCTCCTCCAGGACTTCCTGCTGGCGGGCCGCCTCGGCGAGCGGGCCCGCCGCGTTGGCCTTGGCCGCGGCGGCTTCCGTCTCGGCCTTGATCTCGGCCTGCTTGAGGTAGAAGGTCCGCTCGGCGACGGCGATCTCCTCGGCCGCCTTGAGCCGGGCCTGCTCGGAGGCGCGCCTGGCGATCGCCTCGGCGATGTCCGCCTCCTGCTTGGCGCGGGCGGCCTCGGGCCGGCCGAGGTCTTCGAGGTAGGAGCCCTCGGTGGTGATGTCCTGGATCTGGAAGGCGTCCAGGATCAGGCCCTGCCCGGACAGGCTGGCCTCGGCCTCCTCCGCGACCTGGCCGGCGAACGCGGCACGGTCGCGGATGATGTCCTCGACGGACATCCGGCCGACGATGGCGCGCAGCGCGCCGGAGAGCACTTCCTGGGTGAAGCCGACGATGCCGTTCTGCTGCTGGAGGAAGCGCTGGGCGGCGGCCCGGATCGCTTCCTCGCTGCCGCCGACCTTGACGATCGCGACGCCTTCGAGGTGCGACTTCACCCCGCGCAGGGTGACGGCTCCGCGGACGGCCACCGGGATGTGCCGGCTGGACAGGTCCAGGGTGAACTTCTGCTGGACGAACGGGACGACGAAGACTCCGCCGCCGACGACGACCTTCTGGCCGCTGTTGTCGATGCTGGTGCGGCCGGTCACCGGGTCGGTCGACTTCTTGCCGCGGCGTCCGGTGATGATGAACGCCTCGCTGGGCCCGGCGACCTTGTAGCGGGTGATGACGACGAGGGCGAGCAGTACCAGGAGTACGACGACTCCTATGACTGCGGTCACGACTGGGCTCATAAGGGTGTCCCCCCCTGCCTCCCTGCGGGGACGGCAGCTTGTTTTCGGGTGGTGTATCGGCCGGCGGTGATCAGCGCTCGACGGGGCGGACCGCGACCGAGGTGGTCGACAGCGTGGCCTCCACCCAGATCTCGGTGCCGCGTTCGACCGGCACCGGGCTCTTCGCCGCCAGCTTCACGGTCTGGCCCGCGAGGCGCAGCAGGACCTCGCCGTAGCCGTCGGCCGGGATCGCGGTGACGACCGACCCGGACGTGCCGACGAGATCGTCGCCGCGCGGGGTGGTGCTGGTCTGGTCCCGCATCAGGGCCCGGCTGAACTTCCAGGTCAGCCAGGCCGCGACGATCCCGGCGAGCACCCCGGCGGCGGTCGCGGCGACCGTACCGACGCCGGTGGTGCCGAGCACGATCGCGCCGCCGAAGCCGAGCATCGAGAGGAACCCGGCGATGACGGGGAGAGAGAGGAGGCCGTCGAAGAGGCCGTCCAGTACGCCTCCGAAAAGACCTTCGAGGATGCCGTCGAAGATCAAAGACAGGGCGAGCAGGACGATTCCCGCAATGCCGAGACCGAGAAACAAGGTCACGCGATCACCCTCCCCGATCCACGAATTCCATCGAACTGGCTGGATGATCCCATATACGCCCGGCAACGGATACTGCCGGGTTACGGCAATCTTTTACTCGCTTTTGATGCCGGATGGCTGTCCGGGTTCGGTGCCGGATGGCTGTCCCGGCCGGAGAATCTGTCCACAGCCTGTGGATAAACCTCGAGTTCTCGCCTCACCGGCTGGGCCACGACCGGCCCGGAAGCCGGTCCCGTTCGTCGTGCAGGGGCGGTGGAACGGGAGCACCCTGGTAGAGAGGTGATCGTCATGATGCACACAGCAGTCGGGTGGCATGTGGAGATGGAATTCGAGGAGGACACTCAGCGCACCCGTGCGGCCGCACTGGTGCGGCTTCCGGACGGGGCCGAGGTGCGCGCCCACGGATATGCGAGCCGTCACCCTTCCGACAAGCAGCAGGCAAGGGTCGGCGAGGAGATCGCCGGGGCCAGAGCACTCAATGAGCTGGCGATGAAGATGCTGACGAAGGCGCACGACGAGATCGACGAGGCGTCCGGCCGGACGTCGCACCCGCTCGCCTGAGCCGGGATCGCGGAGCCCCGGGCGTTCACCCGCCCGGGCCCTGTGGGTAGTACACGGACCGTAGGTGTGCCGAGGGGCCGGGCCCCGGGCCCGTCCTGCGGATGAGGACGTGTCGGGGGACGGCTGCGGATGCGCGGCCGGGGTGGGCGGCCGACGATGAAGGGCCGGGCGGCGGGAGGTCCGCGCCCCCGCCCCAGGAGGTTGATGTGCCGGCCGATGCGTACGCCCCCGGCGTCGTGCCGTTCGACGCCGCGACCCTGGCGGCCCTGCTCGGCGACTCCATGGCCGGGGTGGGCGTGCTCGACACGGGGCTGCGCTATGTGTACGTCAACCCGGCCCTCGAACGGATCAACGGCGTCCCGGCCGCCGCACACCTCGGACGCACCGTCGCCGAGGTGCTTCCCGGGGTCGACGCGCGCGAGGACCTGATGCGGGCCGTGCTCGCCGACGGGAAGCCCCGCGAGATCACGTCCAGCGGGTACACCGCTTCCTCCGGGGGCAAGGTCCGGCGGTACTGGCACGGGGCGTTCCACCGGCTGGAGGTCGACGGGCGGGTCGTGGGCCTGGCCGGGATAGTGCTGGAGGTCATGGCCTCGGACCAGGTACGGCGCGAGCTGGAACAGGCCCGGCGGCGCATGACCATGCTCGACATCGCGGCCGCCCGGATCGGCACCACGCTCGACATGGACACCACCTGTGCGGAACTCGTCGACCTCGTCGTGCCGGGGCTGGCCGACCTCGCCACGGTCGAGGTGTTCCCGCCCGACGTCGCCGCTCCGGTGCGCCCCGCACCGCCGGGTGTGCTGCGGCTGCACAGAGCGGCGCTGACAGCGGTGGCCGGACTGCGCGCCCAGCTGCCGGGGTTCGGGCTGACCGGTGAGTACGTCGACTACCAGGAGGGCGCGGCCGTGGCACGCTGCCTGGCGACCAATCAGCCGGTCGTGGAGAACCACACCACCGACGAGGAGCTCAGGCGCTCGGCCCCGGCCCCCGAACGGGTCGCCGCCTACCGTGCCCTCGGGATGCATTCGGCGGTCATCGTGCCCGTCGCCGTACGCGGCAGCCCGCTCGGCGTCCTCGGCCTGATCCGGGCGGGGGACTCGCCACCCTTCACGGACGAGGACGTGGTGATCGCCCGCGAGCTCGCGAGCCGGGCCGCCGTCGATCTCGACCACGCCCGCCGGTACGGCCACGAACACACCATCGCCCTGGAGCTGCAGCGCTCCCTGCTGTCCGAGCCGCACCCACCGCACCCGCACATCGAGGTCGCCACCCGCTATCTGCCCGCCGACCGGAGCGTGATGGTCGGCGGCGACTGGTTCGACGTCATCCCGCTGCGGGACGGGCGGCATCTGAAGGCGATGGGCGATGTGATGGGCCACGGGGTGGAGGCGGCGGTCGCCATGAGCCATTACCGCTCGTTGCTGAGGATGTTCGCCGATGACGATCTGCCCCCGCACCGCATCCTGGAACAGCTGGACCGGATGGTCGAAAAGTCCGGCCTCGACCGGGCGGCGACCTGCCTGCTGGTCGTCGTCGACCGGTTCGGCGGGGCCTGCGAGGTGGCGAGCGCCGGACATCTGCCGCCGGTATTCATCGATCCGGGGACGGCAGGAGCCAGGGTGTGCGACGAGGTACCGGTGGGCCCGCCGCTCGGCACCGGTGTCGGCGGGTACCGGACGGCGCGGCTGAGGCTCGGGCCGGGCACGGTGCTGTTCCTGTACACCGACGGCCTGGTGGAGCGGCGCGGCGAGGACATCGACGTCTCGGTCGGCCGGCTCAGGGAACTGACCCTGCCCGTGAGCGGCAGCCTCGAGGACCTGCTCGACGAGGTCCTCGAACGGTTCGGACCGGGTGCGGAGGACGACATAGCGGTACTCGCCTCGCGCACCCGGCCCCGTACTGCCGGCACCATCGGCTGATCCGGGCCGCCGCCGGAAGGGACGGCACGTCAGCCCAGCTCCAGGCTCGTGATCCCGAAGAGACCGGTGTGGTCGACGTCCGGCGACGGGCCCGTGTACATCCGGGCGGTCTCGAACGACGGGCCGAGGCCCAGCTGTTCCGCGAGGCGCACGGCCGCCGGGTTGATGTCGGGTACGTCGATCGCCACCGGGGTCTGCGGATCGGTGGCCGCGAGCGCGCCGACCAGGGCGCCGGCCACCTCGGGCGACTCCGCGTACACCGGGCCGATGCGGGACGACGTGCGGCAGGGACGCAGCACGGCGAGGCCCCGCAGCTCCCCGTCGCGGACGGCGGCGAGCGAGGTGCGGGCGGGCCCGGCGATCCACGGCGCGAGGAAGCTGTCGCGCTCGGCGGGGAAGAAGCGGCGGTCGTACGCGGCCAGCCGGCCGAAGGGGATGCTGCGGGCATCGACGAGAACGGTGCCGGGCGGGGCGGGCAGGCCGGCGGGCGGCCGGCCCTCGTAACGCATCGTCGTCCAGACCGGACGGAAGCCGGATTTGCGGTAGTTGGGCTGCTGGGCCACCACCCCGTCCAGCCCGACGTTGCGCCCGTCCAGCCGTGCCATGCCGGCCTGCCAGAGCCGGCTGCCGTAACCCTGCCCGCGCAGCTCGGGGCGGGTGAGGTAGAAGCCGAGGAACCCGTGGCCGGAGCCGTAGCGGATCACGGAGACGCAGGAGACCGGATCGCCGTCGAGCCGGCCGGTCAGGAAGCCGCGCGGGTCGGCGGCGAAGAAGGCGTGGCGGTCGGTCAGTCCGGGATTCCAGCCCTCCGCGTGGGCCCATTCGGCCAGCATCGTGAGGTCGTCGGCGCTTGCGGTGGTGATCTCGAAATTCGGCACGGGGCACCTGTACCCGCGGGCGATCGGTTCGACGCCCGCCCCCGGACCGGTCGCCCGCGCCCGGATCACACGAAGAGGAACGCGCCCGCCGTCGCGGCCCCCAGCGACGCACCGGCGACCGTCTGCGCCACCGAGTGGTACCCGAGCGCGACCCGCGACCAGCACACGGCGACCGTCATCGCGTACGCGAGCAGCCACCACGGCGAGTGGACCGCGGCGGACAGCGCGACGACGGCCGAGGCGACCGCGGCGTCCACCGAGATCTTCCAGGCAGTGTTGACGGCGAGGAGGATCACGGTCATCGCCCAGAGGGCGAGCATCGCCACGAGGATGCCGGTGGGGGCGTGGCCCAGGACCATCACCAGCGAACCGGCGCCGATGGAACCGAGGATGACGAAGAAGATCGGTGCCCGCTTGGTGCGGTCGACGACATGGCGGTCGCCCCAGGTGCCACGCCCGCGCTCCCATTCGATGTACCCGGCGGGGACGAGTCCGGCACACAGGGCGCCGAGGAATCCCCAGAGGAGGCCGGTCCAGTGACCGGCGGCGGCCAGGCCGATGCCGAGCATGCCGACCAGCAGGACGTTGCGGGGCTGGAACATGTCGGTGACGGTGCGCGCGGCGCCGGTGCGCGGCGATACGGGGGCGTCGGCGGTGTCGGTGGTGGTCATGCTGTCTCCTCCGGGGTGGGCGTGGGGGTCGTCCCGGTGGCGTCGGCGCTCGCCGCGGACCTGGCGTGTTCCAGCACCGCCTCCGCCCGGTCCTCCGTGACCGTCCGGTACGCGGCGGCCACCCGTACCAGCCAGGCCACCTCGTCGTCCTGGTCGGTGGCGTGCTGGGTCCCGACCGTGGCGGCGGTCGTGGCGGGCGCTCCGGCGTTCCTGGCCCGCAGCGCCGCCTTGATCCAGTACGCGTCGGCGAGCGGTCCGGCCTTCTCGCGGTCGGGGGTGCCCTCCGCGGCGGCGGCCTCGGCGGCCGGGAGCAGCGTGTCGGGGACGTAGTGGCGCAGCTTTTCGACGGCGTCCGCGATATCCGCGGCCCAGCGGTCGACGCGCAGGTCCGCGGGGGTGTCGAAGCGGGTCAGTTCGCGGGCCAGCGAGGCCGGAGGGTCGAAGGGCTGGTCGGGGAAGGCCGTCATCAGCTCGCGCCAGAGGCCGTGCAGTTTGACCTGGGCCCGCCACAGCTTCGCCCGGCGCCTCCCCTTGCTGAGGGCGGGGATGGAGGCGCCCACGGCGAAGAAGGCGAACAGCACCACCTGCGCGGCCTCGGTGACCTCGTCGAACCGGAGGGCGAAGGCCTCGCTCGGGGTGTCGACGACGCTGACCCACAGGAACAGGGTCCGGCTGACGGTGTATCCGACCCCGATGAACATGGCGAAGGTCATCATCCCGAGGCCGACGCGCAGATGACGCGTCCCGGCACCGGCGGTGGCCAGCGCCCACTGGTACGCGCAGACGGCCGACGCGGCACCCAGGTAGAGATAGAACACGCTCATGTACAGCGTGGCGCCCCACTGTCCCGCGTGGTCGGCGACGAAGCGGTCCGAGGGCGCGGACCGGTCGACGACGGTGAAGAACAGCACCGTCAGCAGGATCAGCGTGGCGATCGACGCCTTGGCCGCGACCTGCTGGATGGCGCGGGCGAACCGTACGTGCCGCGGAACGGTTCCGGCGTCGGGGTACCGGCCGTAGATCGCGACGATGTAGCTGAGGATCGCCAGGATCGCGATCGTCGCCGTGTAGTGCTTGATCAGGACGGCGAGGTCGGTGACGGCGCTGTCGTTGAGCGCGATGCGCACGGCCCGGGTCTTGGTCCACAGGGCGGCGGCGAAGCCCGCGTAGCAGCCCCACAGGGCCCGGCGGCGCTTGTCTTCTTCGTCGCCCCACAGAGCGGCCGGCATGCGCCAGAGGGCGACGGCCGTCATCAGGGCCGCTATGAGATAGCCGGCGAGGTCGAGCGGGTTCACGGCGGAATCCTCGGGGGTGGGGGAAAGGCGGGAGGTGCGGTGTCAGGTACGGCGGAACAGGCCGCGGCGGCGGCTGGCGACGGGGCGGGAGAGGGAGTTGGCCAGCCGCCCCACCATGTCGTCGCTCGTGACGTCCCTGGCCATCCGGGGAATGAGCGACGCGCCGAACTCCGCCATGCGTTCGTCGTGGGTGTCGTACTGCGCGCGGGCCTGTACGGTGCCGTCCCCCGCCACGATCGCGTCGGCGATCGAGGCGGCCACCGGCGGCGGGGCGGTGCCGGTGGGCCGCGGCGGGGGGTCGGTTGCGAGGACCCGGCTGATCAGCGAGGTGTCGAAGACCGGCAGCAGCCGCCGGAGCTGTTCCGGGTCGAGCGAGGTGCCGTGGTCGAACCATTCGTGGCACAGCTCGTGCAGGATGACGTGCTGGGTCCGGTAGGCGGTCGGCCGGCGCCGGTAGAGCACGAAGCTGGTTTCGCCGGTCTTCAGCCGCAGACCGCAGGCGGCGTTGACGCGCGCCAGCCGGTCGGGCATCTCGTGCAGCACGATGGTGCGGCCACGGGCCGCCTCCATGTTCGCCACCAGTGCGTCGATGGAGAAAGGTGCGGGGATGGGCAGGTCGGCCAGCCCGGCCTCGCACTCCTTCCGTAGTTCGCGCAGGGACATGGAGACCTACTTCTCCGGCTCGCCATGCGCGGCGGCGCCGCCGCCCGCGCCCTGCCGGCCCCTGGCGTCCTCCAGCAGGGAGAGCGCGAACTGCAGCAGCTCCGGCGGGAGTCCGTCCTCGTCGAGGCCGCGCCCGGCCAGTCCGCTGATCTCCCCCGTACGCCGCTTGGCGAGGAACTGCAGACCGGCGACGACGTCGTCGACGACCTCGGACTCCTCCTTGAAGAACCGCCAGTCGACGCCGAAGCCCAGACCGAGCGCCTTGAGGATGTCCTCGGACGGCTGGGTGACCTTTCCGGCCAGGATGTTGGAGAAGTAGCTGTGCGAGAGGGAGCCGCCGCGCTCCTTGACCAGATCGGCGAAGACCCGCCCCGAGATCTTCTGACCGGGGAACGTCTTCTCCACCATGTACTCGGCCTTCTGCTGCAACGTCCGCAGCTCCGGCGCGCGTTCCTCTCCGCTGCCCATCCGGCCCCCCAGGTGTCCGTCCCCGTCCGACCGGTGCCGCACGGTCTTCGATTCCGTCAACGGGGTCGTACTGTAACGACCCCCGCCGCGGTGTCCTCTGCGCGGGCGGCCGTACGGGAGTGGGCTTGCGTAAACACTCTACGTCACTGTTAACTCGAAAAAACATGGGCAGGGGGCCACGAGGGGAGTCCCCTGCCCGCGAAGTCGACTTGAATAAAAGGGACATGCTCCACATATGAGTGTATGGGTGTAGCCCTTCACGACGGGGGATGCGTGAAGGGCTACCCGTTCATTATGACCGCTGGTCAGGTCGGCATCAACTGACCGCACAGTCAGTGGGACGACGGGGCTGAGGAAAACCGGAAGTTCCGGACGTGCGGTGCGCGTTCGGCGATCCGGACGGAGCCGGGTCGGCCGTGCGCCGACGGTGCGGGTCCGCCCCTCTTCCGCTACCGCCCGCCCGCGACCCGCAGCACCGCCCCCGTCACGTAGGACGCCTCGCTCGACAGCAGCCACGCGATGGCGGCCGCGATCTCCGGGGCCGCTCCCGGGCGGCGGAGCGGGATGCCGGACGCGGCCGCGGTCGCGCGGTCGGGGTCGCCCGCGGTGGCGTGCATGTCGGTGTCGATCATTCCGGGCGCGACCGCATTGACCCGGATGCCGTCGGGCCCCAGTTCCTTGGAGAGTCCGATCGTCAGGGCGTCCGCCGCCGCCTTCGTGGCGGCGTAGTGGACGAAGTCCCCGGGGCTGCCGAGGGTGGCGGCGGCCGAGGAGACATTGACGATCGCGCCGGAGCCGGTGGCCGTCATGTCCCTCGCGGCCCGCCGGCAGCACAGCAGACAGCCGAGGAGATTCACGTCGAGGACCCGGCGCAGCGTCTCGGTGGACGTGTCGACGAGCCGGCCGAGCGGGCCCGTCACCCCCGCGTTGTTGACGAGCCCGGTGACCGGGCCGAGCTGTGCGGCCGCGGTGTCGAAGAGCCGTTCCACATCGGCCTCCACGGCGGTGTCCACCCGCACCGTGACACAGCGCGCCCCCGCGGCCCGCACCGCCGCCGCGGTCCGCTCGGCGGCCTCGGCGTCGTGCACGAAGCCCAGGGCGAGGTCATGCCCTTCGGACGCCAGCCGGACACAGGTGGCGGCACCGATGCCGCGACTGCCGCCGGTGACGACCGTGACGGGGCGCGACGACGCAGGAGCGGTGTTGCTGACGGCCACTGGAGGAACCTCTCACTCTCGGGTCATGTGTGCACGTCGCATCGTACGGAGAGCGCCTGCCGTTGGAGTGGCGCCCGGCGGGCCGCCGGCGTGGTGTGCGACGGGGCGGCGCTCCCGTGCCTAGGGTCGGCGGCTGACGGACCGCTGCCGGCGTGGAACGGGTCGAATCGCCCGGGACCGGCGGCGGTTCCTCCCCAACGGCGTTCCCCTGCCACCGCCTCGCATCGCGGTGGCAGGGGACGCCGACCGACGCTGCGTTCGCGCTGTGCCAGTCCTCCAGCGAGGCGCTGCTCGGCCGGTTCGGTTCGCGTCCGCTGCTCACGGCCGCCGTCGCGTTCGTCACCGCGGGCGCCTTCCCCGGCGGATGCTAGGCTCGCGCGATCCTGCGCAGAGAACGACGCAAAAGAGCCTCAAGCGGACATGGGGGAATGGCCGTGGAGAAGACCTCACCGAAGACCGTGGTGGTCGTGCCCACCTACAACGAGCGGACGAACCTGCCCGTCCTCGTGGATCTCCTGATGGATCTGGGCCTGCCGGACCTGCACATTCTCGTGGTGGACGACAATTCGCCGGACGGTACGGGCGAGGTCGCGGACAAGCTCGCGGCCGGCACCGCCGGGGTGGTCGGTGTGTTGCACCGCAAGGAGAAGGACGGGCTGGGACGCGCCTACGTGGCGGGGATGACGCGTGCGCTCGCCGAGGGCGCGGACGTGGTGGTCCAGATGGACGCGGACCTCTCCCACCCGGCGTCCAGGCTCCCGGTCATGATCGAGACGCTGTTCGCCGAGGACGCCGCCGTGGTGATCGGTTCCCGCTACGTCGCGGGCGGTTCCCTCGCCACGGAGTGGCCCTGGCACCGCAAGGCGCTCTCCGCATGGGCGAATTTGTATGTGAACGCGATCCTGCGGCTGGGGGTGAAGGACGCCACCGCGGGTTTCAAGGCCTGGCGGGCGTCGACGCTGAAGGCGATCGATGTGTCCTCGGTCCGCAGCAACGGCTATTCCTTCCAGGTGGAGATGAACTACCGCACGTTCACACGCCACTTGAGGATCGTCGAGGTGCCGATCCGGTTCGAGGAGCGGGTCGAGGGCGAGTCGAAGCTCGGCCTGGGCGTGCAGATCGAGTCCGCCATCGCCCCGTGGAAGCTGCTCTTCGGCAGGAAAAGCCGCTGAGTGACCGGGAGTTGGCCCGGGGGCTAACCCCACCGCGTACCGGCATGCCTCCCGGATGGGCTGCGGCGTTCGGCTCAACAAGGCTTGCACCATGACGACTTACCGCAGATCTGTCACGTTCCTCGCCCTGTCCATCACCGCTGCCGCCACCGCCCTCACCGGGGCTGTGACCCCGCCGGCCCACGCCGAGGGTGCCGTGCCCGCACTCGACTGGCAGCCCTGTGCCGCGTCCGGCGGCCCCGCCGCGCAGGAGTGCGCCGAACTGCCCGTACCGCTCGACTACCGGAACCCGGACGGCCCGCGGATCGGCCTCGCGGTGACCCGGCTGCGCAGCGACCGCCCCGCGGCCCGGCGCGGGACTCTGCTGGTGATCGCCGGCGGCCCGGGCGGGTCGGGGGTGCAGCGGGTGACGCAGAAGGGGGCGCAGCTGCAACAGGAGACCGCGGGACAGTACGACATCGTGAGCCTCGACCCGCGCGGGGCCGGCGGCAGCGCGAAGGCGAGCTGCGGGCTCGCCCCGGAGGACCGTGAGCTGGTGAACCTGCGGTCCTGGCCCGCCGCCGACGGCTCGATCACCGAGAACACCGAGCGGGCGCGACGGGTCGCCGAGGCGTGCGCCCGCAACGGGGGCGAGCGGCTGCGGAGCCTCACCACGGCCAACGAGGTACGGGACATCGACCGCTTCCGGCAGGCGCTGGGCGAGGAGAAACTGTCGGCCTGGGGGACCTCGTACGGCACCTACGTGGGCGCGGTGTACGCGCAGAAGTACCCGCAGCACACGGACCGTTGGGTGCTGGACAGCAGCGGTGACCCGGATCCGTCCCGCGTCGCGCAGGGGTGGCTGGCGAACATGGCGGTGGGCGCGGACGACCGGTTCCCCGACTTCGCGCGATGGGCGGCGGACCCGGCCCGGGAGGCGGAGGGGCTGCGACTGGCGAAACAGGCCGAGGACGTACGGCCGTCGGTCCTGGCGCTGGCGGCGCGACTGGACCGTGAGCCGAAGGAGTCCACCACGGCGGGCGTCCCGCTGACCGGCAACCGGCTGCGGCAGGCGCTCCAGAACGCCCTGTACGACGACGACGCCTTCGCCGAGTTGGCGGGGCTGATCCGGGCGGCCCGGGACGCCTCCGCGAAGCCCGTCCTGCCCGCCGGGCTGGACCAGCCGCTGACGGACCAGGACGCTGCGGTCACGATCGGCGTGGTCTGCAACGACGTGCACTGGTCGGGCACGCCGTCGTCGTACCGGCGCGCCGTGGCCGACGACCGCGTGAAGCACCCGCTGACGGCCGGGATGCCGGTGAACATCACGCCGTGCGCGTTCTGGAAGGACGTGCCCGTGGAGCAGCCGGCCAGGATCACGGACGAGGGGCCGTCCAACATCCTGATGATCCAGAACCTCCGCGACCCGGCGACCCCGTACTCCGGCGCCCTGAAGATGCGCGAGGCCTTCGGCGACCGGGCCCGCATGGTCGCGGTCGACCACGGTGGACACGGTGTCTACCTGGGCAACGGCAACGCGTGCGGCGACAGCACGGTCACCACGTTCCTGACGACGGGAACGCGGCCGGAACGGGACACGTACTGCGCGAACTGAGCGCGCGGAGCGGGGGCGGACCGGGGCGCGGAGCGAGCAGGCGGACCGAGCGGGCTTCCCCCGCTCCCCCTGTCCCCGCCCCCGCTCCCCCCTACGACGCCGAGCGCCAGCCCCGCAGCCAGTCGGTCGCCCTCGCCGCGCGCCGGGCCGGGCGGATGGGCGGGCAGCTGAGCGACCCGATGGCTGTCGCCCTGCGCGACACCGCGCTCCGGCCGGCACCGTCGGGCGTCACGGTCCGCGCGATCCTGCGCCACGCCGCGTGGACGCCGCCGTCGCTCGGCCCGCACCACGGGAACCGAGCACCACGGGAACCGGGACGGCCGCCGGCCCGGTGCCGCCCGTCCCCGTCCCTCAGTCGGTGCCGGGCGTCATGTGCCCGCGCTGCCTGGCCTGTGCCAGCAGGGAGATGACCTCCGCGTCGGAGGTCTGCCCGAAGTCCCGGTACCACTCGCCGACGGCGTAGAACAGGCGCGGCATGGACAGACACACCACGTCGTCCGCGCTCTCCCGCAGTCGGTCGACCGCGTCCGGCGGCGCCACCGGTACGGCCGCCACGATGCGTGCGGGGTGCTGTGCCCGTACCACCCGGCAGGCGGCCTCGGCCGTGGCGCCGGTCGCGATGCCGTCGTCCACGACGATCACGGTCCGGCCCTCGACCGGTGTCCGCGGCCTGCCCGCGCGGTACGCCTGCGCCCGCCGCGCGAGTTCCGCCGCCTCGACGCGTTCGATCGCCGCGAGATCCTGCTTCCCGACCCGGATCTGGCTGACGACGTCCTCGTTGAGGACGCGTACGCCGCCCTCGCCGATGGCTCCGAAGGCCACCTCCTCGTGGTGCGGCACACCGAGCTTGCGGACCACGATCACATCGAGCTCGGCACCTAGTGTCTGCGCGACCTGGAAGGCCACCGGGACTCCGCCGCGGGGCAGGCCCAGCACGACGGGGCTCTCCCGCTCCAGCTCCCGGAGCGCCTCGGCCAGCTGCTGTCCCGCGTCCGTACGGTCGGCGAACAGCACGGCGGTTCACCCCCAACCAGGGGAGAAAGGGACGGCACGGGTACGTGCACGGGTACGTGGGTGTCCCCTTCGCTTCCCTTCTTCGAAACAACCCCAAGTGCGGCGGGCGCGCAACTCGGGCAGGGTCGGTTGCATGGAAGGAATCGGAGCGGTCCTGATCGACATCGACGGTGTCCTCACGGTGTCCTGGAAGCCGCTGCCCGGCACCGTGGCGGCCATGGAACGGCTGCGCGAGGCCGGGCTCCCGCTGGCACTGGTCACCAACACCACCTCCCGCACCCGCGCCTCGATCGCCGGGAAACTGGCCGGCGAGGGTTTCCCCGTCTCGGCCGACGACATCCTCACCGCCCCCGCCGTCACCGCCGCCCACCTGCGGGAGCACCACCCCGGCGCCCGCTGCCTGCTGATCAACACCGGCGACATCCGGGACGACCTGACGGGCGTGACACTCGTCGACGAGCACGCATCCGGTCCGGCTCACGGCGACGAGCCGGACGTCGTCGTCCTCGGCGGGGCCGGGGACGCCTTCACCTACGCGGCGCTCAACCGCGCCTTCCGCCATGTCCGGCGCGGCGCCCGGCTCGTCGCCATGCACCGGAACATGTACTGGCGCACGGCCACCGGCCTCGACCTCGACACCGGAGCCTTCCTCCTGGGGCTGGAGCGGGCCGCCCGCGTCGAGGCGGAGATCACCGGAAAACCCGCCGGATCGTTCTTCGCCGCGGCCCTGGCCCACCTCGGTGCCACCCCGTCCCGGACCCTGATGGTCGGCGACGACATCGAGTCCGACGTCCTGGCGGCCCAGCGCGCCGGGCTCACCGGCGTACTCGTCAGAACCGGCAAGTACCTCCCCGAGACCCACCGGGCGGCCACCGGCACCCCGGACCACGTGATCGACTCCTTCGCCGATCTGCCGGCCCTGCTGGAGCGGCTGGGGGCGTGACGGCCGGCGCGGGCGCCCGCCCCCACGCGCCCGCGCCCCCCCCTCACGCATCCCGCAGCCGGAACACCGCCGCCCCCGCCAGCAGCGCCGCTCCCGCCCAGGCCGCGAGGACGCCGAGGCCCGGCCAGGGGGCGATCGGCAGGGTGTCCAGGTTCCGGGTGGCCTGGACCGCCAGGCCCGCCGACGAGGGGGCGAGCTCCTGCAGGCGCTCCCGCCAGGTCTCGTCGGCGACCATCAGCGCCACCACGGGAAAGGCGTACAGCAGCCCGAGCACGGCCGTGATCGCGCCGGCCGTGTCCCGTACGACTGTCGCCGTCCCCAGGGAGAGCAGGGCGATGAGGGCCAGGTAGAGCACCGAGCCCGCGGCGGCACGCAGGGTCGGGAGCTCGGCGAGGGAGAGCGCGGCCGTGCCGAAGCCGTTGCCGGGGAGGAGGAGGCGGCCGGCCAGCAGTGAGCCGAGGACCGCGAGTGTGCCCGCCGCCACGGCGGCCCCGGTGACGACCGTCGCCTTCGCGGCGAGGACCCGGGCGCGGCCGGGCACCGCCGCCAGCGTGACGCGGATGGTGCCCGTGCCGTACTCGCTGCTCATCGCCAGCACCGCGAGAACGGCGACCGCCGCCTGGCCGAGCCAGACACCGGTCAGGCAGAGCTTGACCGTGTCCTCGTGGCACTCGGCCGGGGACGGGCACTGGTCGGCCGAGACGGAGCCGGTGGCTGCCGCGCCGAGCGCCACCGTGAGTGCGGCGACGGCGAGCAGCAGCCACCACGTGCTGGGCAGAGTACGGAGCTTCGTCCACTCCGCGTGCAGGGCGCCCCTCATACGTCCCGCCTGCGCAGCCGCCACATGGCGAGGCCCAGGGCGACAGCCGCGTACGCGCACGGCACCGCGAGTCCGGTCCACGGACCCTGCGGGTAGCAGCTGTTCTCGGGCAGGCAGACGGTGCTCACGAAGTCGTATCGCGGTGTCGTCTGCTGCACGGCGAACCCGGCGAGCGGCGTCACCTTCATCACCCAGTGCGCCGTGCCCACGGGCAGCCCGGCGAGCAGGACCATCGGCAGTACGAACACCACCACGATCAGCGTCACCGCGGCGGCCGTGTTCCGCAGCAGTGCGCCCACGGCCAGCGCCAGCACGGCGACGGCGGCCAGCAGCAGAGCGGTACCGAGGACGGCACGCAGCACCGGGCCGTCGGTGAGCGCCGCTTCGGGGTACGACCCGGGGTTGGGTCTGTTGTTCCGCAGTGCCGGTTCGGCGAGCAGGAAGGAGAGCACGGCGGCGAGCAGCCCGGTCAGGAAGGCGATTCCCGCGAGTACGAGAGCCTTGGCGGCGAGCATCCGGCCCCGGCGGGGGCCCGCCGTCAGCGTCATACGGATCATGCCCCGCCGGTATTCGGCGGTGATGAACAGCACCCCCAGCGCAGCCAGCGGGATCAGTCCGATCTGGGCCCCGCTGAGGGACCGTTGGGTGAGATCGACGTCCGGGGTCAGGGGGCCGATCTCGCCGGAGCCGGTCAGGGTCCAGGTGCCGGAGGTCCGCGCCGAGCGGTCCGGGCTCCCGGCGGCCCTGGTGGGATCGGCACCGACCCGGTCCTGGTGCCAGGTGCCGGTGCCTCGGTCGGTGCCGACGACCGCGCTCCGGTCGCCGTCGGCGGCCGTGCCCCGGTCGCTGTCGACCGTGATCCGGTCGAAGGAGGCGGTGACCTCGGACGGGCCGCCGCCGACGGAGGTGGAGCCGAAATGCCTCTGCACGGTGACGAGTTCGGGTGTGGCTACGAAGAGGCCCGCCTGGACGGTCTCCGGCAGCCCGGCCGGGGTGGCCCTGCCGACCTCGGCCCACTTCTTGCCGTCGGCCGACTCGGACGCGGTGAGTACGCTGCCGGAGCGGGTGAGCCGCAGCCAGCGTGGTTCGGTGCCGGAGGCGCTGCTGCCTGCCGTGTCGTGGGTGAAGTCCGACTGGAGCCGGACCCCGTGCGCCGGTGTGAGCATGACGGCCGCGTACGGCGATCCCGGCTCGGTACTCGCCTTGAGGATGACCCCGGCCTTGGCCCAGGGTGCGATGTGCCCTTCGCGGCCGGTGAGCGGTGACACCCGGGCCGTGATGCTGCCGTCGCCGGTCAGCCGCTGGTGGACGAAGGGGAAGCTGTCGGTGACGGGGGTGCCGTCCGGGCCCTTCGGTGGTGGCGGCGGACTGCCGTTGACGTCGAAGCTGCCGCTGAGGGCGGAGAGCAGCGAGACGAAGACGGTGATCACGACGGCGGCGAGCAGCGTGAAGCTCCACCGGCGCACGCTGCGGGCCTTGGTCCACTCGGAGCGCAGAAGCTGCGGGAATCCGTCGCGTGCGGGCGGCAGTTGGGAGCGGTAGGGGGTGACGGTGGGGGCGGTCATGGGGTCAACTCCTCGCCGTCGCGGGCGGTGGCGGCCGGGACCTCATCCGTGGCCGGAAACCCCTCCGCGGCCGGAAACCCCTCCGCGGCCGGAAACCCCTCCGCGGCCCGGAACTCCGCCGCGTCGCGGGTCAGTTCCATGTACGCCTCCTCCAGCGTCGCCCGGTCGGAGCCGACTTCGGAGAACGGCACCCCGGCCGCGCCGAGCAGCGCGGTGATCCGTTCCGCGGGCAGGCCGTTGACGGTCAGCGAGTCCGGCCCGTTGGCGGCGACGGTTCCGCCCTCCCGGGCCAGGAGCGCCATGGCGTCCGTACGCGCGGAGGTGCGCAGCGCGACCCGGTCGCCGGATGCGGCGGCCAGGAGTCCGGCCACGGAGGTGTCGGCGATGAGCCGGCCGCGGCCGATGACCAGCAGATGGTCGGCGGAGTCCTGGAGCTCGCTCATCAGATGGCTGGAGACCAGCACCGCACGGCCCTCGCGGGCCAGCGCTCGCAGCAAGCCGCGGATCCACCGGATGCCCTCCGGGTCGAGCCCGTTGACCGGTTCGTCGAGCAGCAGCACCGGCGGGTCGCCGAGCAGCGCCGCCGCGATCCCCAGCCGCTGCCGCATGCCCAGCGAGTAGGTGCCCGCCCGCCGCCGCGCCGCCGACGCGAGACCGACCTGTTCCAGCACCTCGTCCACCCGTCGGCCCGGCAGCCCGTGCGTGTGCGCCAACCACAGCAGATGGTCGCGGCCGCGTCGGCTCGGGTGCACGGCCGCCGCGTCGAGCAGGGCCCCGACCTCGGTCAGCGGCCGACGCAGCGACGCGTAGGGCCGCCCGCCGATCAGGGCGTCGCCCGCGTCGGGCGCGTCCAGGCCGAGGAGCATACGCATGGTGGTGGACTTGCCCGCGCCGTTGGGTCCGACGAAACCGGTGACCTGACCGGGGCGCACGGTGAAGGACAGGTCGTCGACGGCGACGGTCTGCCCGAACTGTTTGCGCAGTCCCCGGACTTCGATGGTTGCTGCCACGGTTGTTTCCATAATGCAGAAGGCTAGGGAAACGGCAGGCCCGCGGTCGTCACGCGACGGAGCGCTCTTCGGCATCCCTTGCACGGGGGACTGCGGCTGCCGGCATCCCTCGCGCAAGGGATGGCGGGGACGACCGGTGAGGGGGACGCCAAGGGACGCCGACGCCGTGACAATGGCGTGCATGAGCGATAGCGCGTGCATGAGCGAAGGAATCATGCGGAAGGCGCGGAGGATTGCCGTCTCGCCCGACGGCCCGGTGGTGTCCGCGGTGGCACTGGGGCTGCTCGCGGCCGTGGAGAGCGCCGTCCGCGCCGCGGCCGGACAGCCGGATCTTCCGCTCACGCTGCCGCTCGCCATACTGCTCGGCCTGTGCACCACGCTGCCGCTGGCGCTCCTGCGCGTCCACCCCGCCACCGCGGCCACCGCCGTCACCGCGGCAAGTCTCCTGGCACTCGCGGGCTACCGGGACCTGACCCTCGCCGGGCTCGTCGCCCAGCTGCTCGCCCTGCACCACCTCGGCAAACGCGGCTCCCGCCGCCTGGCCGTGCTCCTCGTGGTGCCGTACGTCGCGGTGGCGCTCACCGACCCCGACGACACGGTCCTGCGCGTGTACGAGGTGACGGCCGCCGTACTCGCGGCGGCGGCCGTCGCGGACGGCATCGGCCGCCGCACCCGCGCCGAGGCGGTGGCCCGCGACGCCACCGAACGGGCCATCGCGGACACGCTCCTCGAACACGTGGCGCGCGGCGAACGGGCCCGCATCGCCCGCGAGCTCCACGATGTCGTCGCCCACCACATCTCGGTGATCTCCGTCCAGGCGGAGACGGCCCGCCTCACCACCCCCGGCATGCCGGAGGCCGGGGCGAAACGGCTGCGGGACATCGGCGACACGGCACGCACCGCACTGACGGAGATGCGACGACTGCTCGGCGTACTGCGCGAGGACGCGGGCGCACCACCGGTCACCCGGAAGCCCCAGCCCGGCCTCACCCAGCTCAACGAACTGCTGGACGAGGCCCGTGAGGTCGGCGGCGCGGGCGCCCGGCTGATCGTCAGCGGCCCCGTGAGCCCGCTCGACCCGGGCATCGAGCTCACCACGTACCGAATCGTCCAGGAAGCCCTCACCAACGCCCGCAGACATGCGCCCGGCGCGGCCGTGGACGTCGAGCTGCGCTACGCCCCGCAGACCCTGGACCTGCGTATCAGGGACAACGGCCCGGGACCGGACCGCTCCACCCCCGGCCACGGCCTGCTCGGCATGCGCGAGCGCGTCGCGGCGGTCGGCGGCGAACTGCGCGTGGGCCCGGCGCCGGGCGGCGGCTTCCTCGTCGAAGCACGGCTCCCCGTCGACACGAAGGAGGCCCTGCGATGACCGCGACGACCACACGGATCGTCGTCGTGGACGACCACGAGGTGGTGCGCGCCGGATTCGCCGGGCTCCTGGACACCCAGCCGGACTTCATGGTGGTCGGGACGGCGTCCGACGGGGCGGAGGCGGTACGCGTCTGCGCCGAACAGCGCCCCGACGTCGTGCTGATGGACGTCCGGATGCCGGGCACGGACGGCATCGAGGCCACCGCGCGGATCCGGGCCGCCGTCCCGGACGGCGGCGGCCCGCGCATCCTCATCCTCACCACGTTCGACCTCGACGAGCATGTCTACGACGCGCTGGCCGCCGGGGCGGGCGGCTTCCTGCTGAAGGACGTCACCGCGGAGCGTCTGTTCGACGCGGTACGCGTGGTCGCCACGGGCGAGGCCCTGCTCGCGCCCACCGTCACCCGCCGCCTCATCGGCGAATTCGCCCGCCTGCGCCGCAAGGCCCCGGCCGCGCCGACCGCCCCGCTCACCGCGCTCACCCCGCGTGAGACGGAGGTACTGCGCCTGATCGCCGAGGGCCTGTCCAATCCGGAGATCGCCGCCCGGCTGGGCGTCAGCGAGGAGACGGTCAAGACCCATGTCAGCCGCATCCTGAACAAACTCGGTCTGCGCGACCGCACCCAGGCGGTGGTCGCGGCGTACGAATCCGGTCTGGTGGTGCCGCGGACCGGGAGGTGAGCCGGGGCACGGACGCGTGGCCCCGGACCACGTCAGGACACCGGGGACGTCCTGGGCACCTCGCCCTCGGTCGTGTTGACGTCGATCACGGAGAACGCCGCGCCCTGCGGGTCCGTCAGTGCGGCGAAGCGGCCGAAAGGAATGGTCATCGGGCCGAACCGCAGGACCGCGCCGCGCTCGGTGGCCTTCGCGACGGCCGCGTCGCAGTCCGGGACGGTGAAGTACACATTCATGTACGGCGGCACCTCGGGCGGGAATTCGTCGCCCATCTTCATCCGCCCCATGACCGTCTTGTCGCCGAGGTTGAACATCCTGAAGTCGACGTGCTCGTCCTCCATCTTCACCACGCTGTACGGGAAGACGGCGGGGAAGAACGCATCGGACTTCTCGGGCTCCCGGGTGAACACCTCGGCCCAGCAGTACGCACCGGGCACGCGCTGGGCCTCGAAGCCCTCATGGGTGCCCGCCTGCCACACGCCGAAGGTGACACCGCTGGGGTCGCGGGCCAGCAGCATCGTGCCGAACCCGCCGACCTCCATGGGGTCCATCAGCGTCTCGCCGCCGTTCTGACGGATCTTCGCGGCGGTGGCGGCGGCGTCCGGCGAGGCGAGGTAGAGACACCAGGCCGGCTGTCCCTCCTGGCCGGGCATCGGGGGCACGACGGCGGCGACCGCCTTGCCGCCGGCGTACGCCTGCGTGTAGTTGCCGAACTCCGTCGAGGACTCGCCGAACGTCCAGCCCAGCACATCACCGTAGAAGCTCTTCGCGCCATCGAGGTCGGGGAACATCGCGTCGGCCCAGCACGGGGTGCCCTCCGGTTGTACAGCCATGACGTCGACTCCTTCGTCTTCTTCGTACTCGCGTGTACTCGTGCTCGGTGGGTGGTACGGCTCTTCACGCTAGCCAGCCCACCGGTTCCCCGCGCGCCGGACGCGGGCCGCCACACCGACGGCGTACCGGTACGAGCCCCGTACCCCGGCAGCCGCACGAGGCGCTGAGCCCCCGCGCCGAGGTGGGGCACACGGGTGAGTGAGCCCCACCGACGCCCCTCGCGCGCCGGGAGGAGCAGGCGGAGGCCGCTCGTGCGCCACCGCGGCCGGCCCGCCCTCGGCGCCCGGTGCGAGGCCCGTGACGACGCCCTTTAAGATCCACTTCTGTTGGCGAGCGGCAACGAGCGGCAACCGGTCTGCGGGGCACCGTACTTCTGCGAGGAAACGAATCACACCATGTCCGAACAGGTCGCCGCTCACTTACGGCGTGAGATCGCCGTACGCAGCCGTCGCGTCGTGGACTCCTCGGCCTTCGCCGGCACCGTGTTCTGCCTCATCGTGACCAACGCGGCGCTGCTGGGAGTCGAGACGTACAGCGGCGTCGTGCAGCAGTGGCACGACGTCCTCAAAGTCACGGAGCACGCCTTTCTCGCCGCGTTCACCGCAGAGCTCCTGCTCCGTGCCGCGGCCCACGCCGACCGGCCCCGGGACTTCTTCCGCGACCCCTGGAACGTGTTCGACGTACTCGTCGTCGCCCTGGCCTTCCTGCCGTTCGCCCGCGAGAACGCGACGGTGCTCCGGCTCCTGCGGCTGGCCCGGGTGCTGCGCGCCGCGAGGTTTCTGCCCCAGCTGCGCATCGTGATCGTGGCGGTCGGCAAGAGCCTCCCGGGCACGTTGAGCTTTCTGCTCGTCGGGGCGCTCCTGCTCTACGTGTACGCCATGGTCGGCTGGGTCTTCTTCGCCGGCGACAATCCCGAGCGCTTCGGTTCGCTCGGCCGCGCCGCGCTCACCCTCTTCCTCCTCATCACCCTCGACGGCCTCGGGGACGCGGTCCGCGCGGCCCTGGAGATCTCCCGCTGGACGATCCTCTACTTCGCGTCGTTCGTCCTGCTCGGCTCCTTCCTGCTCGTCAACCTCCTCATCGGCGTCGTCATCAACTCCCTCGAAGAAGCCCGCGAGTTGGAGAAGGAACGCGAGCTGGAGGAGAGCGCGCGGGACGCGACGCCCCCGGGACCCCGGTTGCCTCCCGCCGACACCGCCGAGGCGCTCCGGGCGCAGATCGACGCCGCTCGCCGGGCCCTGGACTCCATCGAGGCGAACCTCGCGGAGACCCGGCACCCGTGCGGCTGCCGAGGTGCGGGTGAGGGAGAAGGGGATCTCGTGGCGGCCGGGGAGCGCGGTCCGTAGGCCGGTCCTCGCCCTCGCGTCGTCGGCCGCCGTCGGATCACGGCCTCACCGGGTCAGAGGCGGCCCTTCGCCGGCTCGTGCAGCATGTGGTCCTTCACGGCGCTCATGCCGATGCGTTCGATGAGTCGTTCGGCGGTACGCCGGTCCGTCGTCGCCGGCGTCCTTCCCATCGCGGCGAACGCAGAGTCCCGCTCGTGATCCGTCTCGATGGTCAGGGCGATGCGTTCGGCCTCACGGGCGTTGACCGCGACCAGTTGTTCCGCCAGTACCCGCACCGAGAAGTCCCGTCCGTTGCGCACGACTTCGTCCTCGTACGTGATGGAATTCGCGATGCGTTCGGCCTCGGGAATGTCGCCTGCGACGACGGCCACGTACACGGCCAGGTCACTCGGAGCGGATGCTCTCCGGCGCGGATCGGGCATGGCACGTCCGCTCGACTTTGCGCATCTCGTTCCTGATGCGGCGGCGTCCGGCCATGGCCTCCCCCTGTGGCACAGGCGATCGGAGTGTCTGAGGGCACCGTGCCCCCGGCCGCTCACAAGACACCGAGGAGTGAGGATTCGGCCGGCAACTCGTCGGGTCCTGACCGTTTCCGGCTGCCTCGTCTTCCGGGCGGGCCCGGCCGAGCTGGGTGACGGCAACGCGATGCTCCTGCTGGACCCGTCGACCGACGACCGGCCCGCGCGGGCCGGCACCCGGCTGTGACCGAGCGGGGTGTTCACCGGACCGCACCGAAGTCCTGCGTCCAGTAGTTGCCGGGCTGGGCGACGCCCACGCCGATCTCCTTGAACGAACAGTCCAGGATGTTGCGCCTGTGACCGGGGCTGTTCATCCAGCCCGCCACGACGTCCTCGGGGGTGGTGTAGCCGCGGGCGACGTTCTCGCCGTACGTCCTCCAGCCGTAACCGGAGCCCGTGATGCGGTCGCCCGCGGCCGATCCGTCGGAGCTCGTGTGGGACATGTTGCGGTGGGACGCCATGTCCGCGCTGTGGGCCCGGGCCGCCTTCGTCAGCTTCGCGTTCCTGGCCAGCGGCGAGCACCCGGCCTCGGCGCGTGCGCGGTTGACGAGCGTCAGTACGCGGGCGGCGGCAACGGACGCCGGAGCCGCGGGCTTCGGGACGCTCACGGGTGCGACGGGCTTCGGCGCGCTCACCGGTGCGACGGGCTTCGGCCTGCTCACCGGCGCGACCGGCTTCGGCGCGCTCACCGGTGCGACGGGCTTCGGCGCGCCCCCAAGCGCGGTGTGGTGTGCGGTGTGGGGCCACCATGCCGCCGCGGCCGGCTTGTCCTGAGGGGCGTAGGAGGCCATGGCGGCGGAGGGCACGCCCACGGCTCCCACGGCGACGACAGCGACGGTGATCTTCCGGTAGGACGTCTTCCTGCGGTGCTTCCTCATGAGTGACCTCGCTCGATAGTCGCGGAGCGGCCCCGTACAGCCGGCATCGACGGCGCCCTGCGGTCGTCATTCCTGGAACGACCTCCGGAACGGGCAACAAGCGGAAGTACTGCCCGGCTCCGTAGAACCGGACGGGGCTTGAAACGGGCGCGCAGGCGTGCTCGCGGCGGGCGGGCACGCCGGACCTGCGCTGGTGTTCCGTCAGAAGTCCGTGCCGTCCGGTGGAAAGGGCGAGAGTGCCTGGCGGGGCGCATGCCGACGAACGTAGCGCGCGCATACCTGCGCCAAGACGGACAGACATCACCATGCCGTCCAGGTGGCGGCTACTAATCAGCGCCCAGAGTGGCAAAAAGCTCCGTGGCTGATGTCACCGGCCGGTTGTACACCCCTCGGCTTCGGCGCCGGCTGCGGGGCGGACGGTCCGGCCTCTCACACGTACCGCGTCCTCGACCGCGCCCAGTACCACGCGGGCACGGACCACCACCCCGGCACCCACCACGTCCTCGACCGCCTCGCCGGCGTCGTCGGTCTCGCCGAGGGCTAACGCACGGGTACGGCCCCCGCGCCCGTGCCCCCGGCGTCGCGGGTCCGGCGGGTCGCGGCCGCGACGGTGGCCATCAGCTCCGCGTCCAGGACGGACGGGTCGGCCAGCCGCGTCGCGGCGGCGTACGAGTTGAGCAGCGCCTTCGTGACGCGCAGGGCCGCCTCGGGCCGGCGCACGATGGGCTTGGCCCACGCGTCGACCGCCGCGTCGAGCTCGTCCTCGGGCACGACGCGCTGGAGGACCGACAGCTCGTACGCCTCCGCCGCCTTGAAGGGGCGCCCGGTCAGAATCAGTTCGCGCACCCGGGCGGCGCCGACCTCATGGAGCAGGCGCGGCAGCATTCCGCCCCAGGCGGTGGGCAGGCCGAGTGCCAGTTCCGGCAGCCGGAATCCGGCGGTGTCGGCGCCGACGCGCAGATCACAGGCGAGGGCCAGTGCCATGCCGGCGCCGATCGCCTTGCCCTGGACCCGGGCGATGGTGACCGCCTGGCTGGTGGTGAGCGCCTCGCAGACGCGGCGGCCCTTCTCGGCCGCGATGCGGATGCCCCGCCCGGTGGGGTCCTCGTCGAGCCAGTCGACGAACTCGTTGCGGTCCCCGCCCAGCGAGAAGTGCTCGCCGGCCCCGCTGAGCACCACCACCCGGACATCGGGGTCCGGCAGGGTCAGGATCGCCAGCAGATCGTCCAGCATCGCCTCGGTGACCGCGTTGCCGGTGTCGGGGCTGTTCAGCTCCACGCGCAGGATGCCGCCCTCCCGCGCGGTGCGTATGGGGCTCGGTGCCGCCCGGTACGGCGACAGGTACTCGGTGAGGGAAAACTTCATATCGCTACATTCATGGAGGTCACACGTCTGAAGACCAGACGGGACGCATAGCTGGGCGCCGTCACGGCGCGCAGGGCGGGGAAACGTTTCAGGAGCTGGGCCAGGAGCGTACGTGCCTCCAGACGGGCGAGAGCCGCGCCCAGGCAGTAGTGCACACCGCCCCCGAAGGTGAGGTTGGTGCCGGTGCGCGTGATGTCGAAGGCGTCCGGGTCCTCGTTGTGCCGGGGGTCGTGGTTGGCGGCGCCGAACACGACGTGGACCATGGTGTCCTTCGCGATCGGCACGCCCGCCAGGACCGTGTCGTCGGCGGCGACCCGCGTGTTGATCTGGATCGGCGGGTCGTACCGGAGAACTTCGTCGACGGCCGCGTCGATGTATCCGGGGTGCTCCTGGAGCCACTCCCACCGGCCGGGCTCCCGCAGCAGCAGGCCCACCATGCTCGTCAGCAGCGTCGCGGTGGTTTCCAGTGAGGCGATGGTGACGAACATGGTGAGGCGGTAGAGGATCTCGTCCGCCGCCTCGCGGTCGGGCTCCATCGCGTCCCAGGTGTGTATCCAGCCGGTCACGACATCGTTGCCGGGGTTCGCGCGGCGCTGCTTCACCATCTCGGTGAAGTACGCGCGTAGATGCAGGGTCGCTTCTTCGGATACGGCGAGTTCGCTCTTGGTGGGCAGCAGCTCCTGGGCGTGCACCTGATTGTGGGTGATCTCCAGGATGTGGGCGTAGTCCTCGGGCGGGATGCCCAGCCAGGTGCCGATGGTGCTGATCGGGAGCTGCTCGCTGACCGTACTGACGAAGTCGGCCTCGCCCCAGCGCAGTTTCTCGGCCAACTCGTCGAGAAGGCGGGTGACGTGCTCCTCGATCTGCGGGGTCAGCCGCTCGATGGTGGAGCGGTCGAAGAGGTTGCCGAGGCTGCGGCGCTGGCAGGTGTGCTCGGGCGCGTTGAGGCGCGCGAGCGTCTTGGTCATCTCCTGGGTGGCGATGGCGTCCCATTTTCTGGCGTCCTCCTGGCGCTCCTGCCAGGCGAAGTCCGGCGCCAGCCAGTTGCGGCCGCGAAGCACCTCTCTGCACGCGTCGAAACCGGTGACGAAGTACGCGTCCCAAGGAGCGCGTACGACGTCCCCCATGGATCTCAGCTCCCCCAGAAGGGGGTAGGGATCAGCCTGTCCCTCCGGTGATTTGAGACGTCTCAGGAGGGAGATGAGGGCACGACGGTCGACGGCAGGCCGGTCGGTGCCACATATAGCACTCACGCAGAGTTCCTTGCCTTGGGCTCATGGTTACGGCCAGAACCTACCCCTCCGCATATATCTGCCAAGCGTCGATCTCTGTTGCCCGTGTCACAGGGAAATGTGTCGCTGACCCCTTGTCATATGCCGAGTTGCCGTCAACTCCCCTTGCTGCCAAGGCCTGTTATGCGTACATGCCATCTGAATTCCGGTCGCCGCACGGCGTCACACCCGGAACACGTCCAGGAAGGAGCTCCACCAGCCCTTCGTCTTCTTCTGCGGCTCCATGTGGTCGTACCGCGCGGCGGGAACCTCCTCAAGGGCGGTGGTACGGGACGGAACGGGCGACTGGGGCGCCGCCTTCGCTGCTCGGCGGGCCGGACTCGGGCTGAACCGGACCGGCAGGGACACCAGGGCCCGGTGGAACGGTCCCGGCCGCCATTCGACCCCGGAGGCCGGAACGGCGAGGGTGAGGTCCGGCACGGAGTTGAGGATCTTCTCGATCGCGGTGAGGGCGATGAGCTGCGCGGGGGACTTCGCCGGGCAGACGTGCGGCCCCGCGCCCCAGGCCAGATGGGCGCCCTTGCTCAGGGTCTGGCGGGCATCGGTGAGCGCGGGATCGCTGTTCGCGGCGGCGAAACTGATCAGTACGGGGGTGTCCGCCTTCAGCGTCACGCCGCCGAGGTCGATGTCCTGGACCGGGTAGTGCGTCGCGTAGTTGGCGATCGGCGGGTTGTTCCACAGCACGTCGTCGAGGGCGTCCTCGACCAGCAGCCCGGTACCTCGCCGCTGCGAATTCCCGGTGTCCTCGGACAGCAGGAGAAGCAGCGCGTTGGCTATGAGGTTGCGTTCCGGCTCGATGCCCGCGCCCATCAGCATGACGAGCTGGTCCTTGAGCTCCTCGTCCCGCAGGCCCGCCGGGTGCTGGATGAGCCAGGAGGTGATGTCCTCGCCGGGCTGGCGCCGCTTGAGCGCGACGAGTTCCATCAGGCACTCGGTCAGCTCGGCGTTGGCCCGCAGTACGTCCTCGCCGTCGAAGATCGCGGACATGCCGCGGGTCAGCCGGTCGCCGATCTCACCGGGGCAGCCGAAGAGCTGGTTGAACAGCAGCAGCGGCAGCAGCTTGGCGTAGTCGCCCAGCAGGTCGGCGGAGCCGCGTTCGATGAACTGGTCGATGAGGTAGTCGGCGATGCGCTCGACGTCCCGGCTGAGACGGGTGCTGTTGAGCCGGCCGAGGCTCTCGGTGACCGCCTTGCGCAGCCGCAGATGCTCGGTGCCGTCCGTGAACAGGCAGTTGGGCCGGTACGCCATCATGGGCACCACCGGACTGTCGAGCGGTACGCGCCCCTCCCGCAGTGCCGCCCACCGCCGCGAGTCCCGGGCGAAGTAGGAGGGGTTCTGCAGAACCCGGAGCGCGGCCTCGTGCTGCACGATGAGGGTGGCCTCCACGCCGGGGGCCAGCTCGATCGGAGCGGCGAGCCCGTGCGCCCGGAACTCGTCGTACACACGCTGTGGATCGGACGCGAACTCCGGCCCGTAGAGCGACGTCTGCCGCTCACCGTGCATCGGGCACCCGGTGGGGGCGCTGTACGGGGTGGCTCCCGGCGACGAGTCCATGTGTGATTCCTCGGTGTGATCGCGGGCCTCGCAGGACCCGGACGGCGGACGGCGGACGGAGAACGGGGATCGGGCCGCCCTCCCCGTTCGTACCGCGGACGGAGAACGGGGACCGGGCGACCCTTTACGTGCGTACCGGCGGCCGGAGAATACGGGTCGGGCCACCCGTACCGGAAGACGGCGGGCGGAGCAGGGTCAGGCCACCCGTGCGAGCAGGTGCTGGACCAGGGTGATCAGGGCCTGCGCGGACGAATTCTCGTCCCGGGCGTCGCAGTACACGACCGGGGTGTCCGGCAGCAGGTCGAGCGCCTCGCGCAACTCCTCCTCGGCATGCCGGGAGTACGGGTCGAAGCTGTTGACCGCGACCGCGTACTCCAGCCCGTACGTCTCGACCAGGTCGATCACCGGGAAGGTGTCGGAGAGACGGGCCGGGTCGACGAGGAGCAGCGCACCGAGCGAACCCCGCGCCATGTCCTCCCACAGCTCGACGAAGCGCTGCTGGCCCGGCGTACCGAACAGGTACAGCACCAGCTCGTCGCTCAGTGTCAGACGGCCGAAGTCCAGCGCGACCGTCGTGGTCACCTTGTCGGGTGCGCCGCGCAGATCGTCGATGTGCGCGCCGGCCTGCGTCATCCGCTCCTCGGTGCGCAGCGGAGTGATCTCGGAGAGGGTGCCGATGAGCGTCGTCTTGCCCACGGCGAAGTGTCCGACGACGAGGATCTTCGCCGCACGCTGTACCGCGTCCGACACATAGATGCTCTCAGCCGAACCGGACGTGGAGTCCATGCAACACCTCTTCGAGGATCTTCCTGTCAACGAGTTGAGCCGGCGGTGGCGCCTTGCGGCGTATCAGATGACCTTGTTCC
Organism: Streptomyces sp. NPDC058092; assembly: GCF_042884935.1. Lineage (NCBI taxonomy): Bacteria > Bacillati > Actinomycetota > Actinomycetes > Kitasatosporales > Streptomycetaceae > Streptomyces > Streptomyces sp. NPDC058092. Next base: position 363,097 of record NZ_JBHVSY010000002.1, on the reverse strand, counting down.
GCTAAATCGTTCAGCAGCAGCCGCGCCACTCCGACGGGCAGCTCCAGATGGCCCGCGACCTCGGCCACCGACAGATAGCCGCCGGAACACAGGTCCCAGATCGCCCGGACCTCGGGGCTCGGGTTCGGGGGCCGCAGCCGGTCGGGGGCGATCATGACCAGAGTAACGAGGGAGAGACCCTCCGCGTCGGGCAGACCCCGACCGCCGGTGATGACGTAGGACCGGACGAACCCGCTGCTGACCGCCTGCTCCTCGCCCGGCGTCGTCATGCTTCGCTTCCGGCGTTCTGGCGGGGCGGCGTGGTCATCGCCTTCCCCAGCGCGGTGACCTGCTGCTGCATGCGGAAGGACATGGCCTCCATGTCCACGTCGGCCGCGGCGGCCGCCGCCAGGTAGGCGCCGGTGCCCGCGGCGATCAGGAAGATCCAGCCGTGCTCGTACTCAAGGAGGGTCTGCCGCCAGCGGCCGGGGGTCTGGGCGCCGATGAAGGGGGCGACGGCCCGGCTCAGCGACTGCATGGAGCTCATCGCCGCTGCCACGGTCTCGGCGTCGTCCCGGCCGATCTGGCTGGAGTTGGCCAGTAGCAGGCCGTCGGCGGAGACGAGGATCGCGTGCCGCGCGCCGGGTACCTGGAGCACATCGTTGAGCACCCAGGACAGATCGGGGTTCACTGGATCTCGGGTCCTTCCATCGTCGTCATGTCACGTCCGGACCGGGTTCCGCGCTGGAACGCACCCAGGCGGGAGGCGGTCTCCTCGTTGCTGCGCGCCGGCCCGGGTTCGGCCGACGGCACCACGGACACCGGACTCTTACGACGACGCTTGGGCAGGCCGCCGGCGGTGGTGAAGGACGCCGCGGGCTGCGAAGCGGGGGCCGGCTGTGCGGCCGGGGGGAACAGCGGGGTCGGAGCCGGTGCGGGCGCCTGGCGGTAGGGAAGCGCCGCCACGTCCGCGTCGCGGCCACCGGCGGCCGCGGGGGCCGGTGCGGCGGCCGGGGGCGCGGGCGCATCGCCGGTGAGAAGCTCGTCGGGCAGGAGAACCACCGCGCGTACGCCTCCATAGGGGGATACGGAGTCCACCGAGACCTTGAACCCGTAGTGGGAGGCCAGCACGCCGGAGACGGCGAATCCGAACTGCGGGGGAATGCCCAGGCTGGAGACGCTGATCGCGGCCTGGGGCGCGAGGAGAGCCGCGGCGCGGTCCTTCTCCTCCTGGCCCATGCCGAGGCCCGCGTCGTCGACGATGAGGCAGACGCCCATCGGGACAGCCTGGATGTTGATCTCCACCGGGGTGCCGGGGGCGGAGTAGTTGGTGGCGTTGGCGAGCAGCTCGGCGAGGACCACCGCGACCGGCTCCACGGCCTTGCTGACGACGGAGAAGTTGACCTGCCCGTTGACCCGGACCCGGTCGAACTGCCGGATACGGCCCTGGGCGCTGCGGGCCACGTCGAAGACGGACGCGACGGTCTCCCGGCGTCCGAGCCAGCCGCCGCACAGCACCGCGATGCCCTGCGCCCGGCGGCCGAACTGGCTGTTGGCGTGGTCGATGGCCATCAGGTCGGCGAGCATGTTGGGGTCGTCGCCGTACTTCTTCTGGGCGTTCTCGAGGACCACCTGCTGCTCGTCCGCGAGCCCCTGAAGGGTGCGCACGGCCGCCTTGAGGACGGCCTTGGTCTCCTCTTCGGCGTCCTTGCGGACCTCGACCATTTCAGCGGCCTGCCGGTGCAGCAGACCGGTGTGGGCGGCGTGGAGCTCGTCCCGCTGCCGGTGCAGCGCGTCGCTCTCCTCCCGTAGCCGGGAGTTCTGTCTGCGAAGCCCGATATTGGTCTTGCGAGCCCGCAGGACGGCACCGACAGCGACCAGTGCTACGACAACCAGCGCCCAGAGGAGCAGGCCCTGTGCAAATGTCATGAGACTCACTTCAAGTGCCATGGCTGGAAAACGGCTTGACGCTTCCTCATGTGCTGTGCAAGCCGGGCTCATTGAGCCACGGCATGGGTCACGCAGGGAAGGCCCCTCCGAAGGTGGGGCCGAGGAATTCATCCCTTTCGGAATGCCCCCATACGCCATCAGCCCACTGGAAGTAAGATGATCTTAGCATCGGCCTGTCGGGTAAATGTCAAGACCAACACGCCAGTTGCACTCTTGACGCGGAATGTTCACATCCGGGGTGCGGATCCCGCCCCGCTCGCAGGTGCGCCGCAGGGCGCCGGCTCGGGCGTACCGCGGCGGTGAGCACCGGCGGACCACGCCTGACAGCCCGTCGGGAGCCCCATACGGTGTGCAGTTCAAGACACCGGCCGCGCTCGCGGCGTGTGCCGGCACCGCCCGGCCGCACAGGTGCGGAGGGGCGGTGCGCGTTTCCGTCAGGGCGAGCAGACGCCGGCGTGCGAGGGCAACGGGGCCATCAGCCGACGCACAGGACGAGCAGGCACAGCTGCTTCCGCGGTGCCGGCTCGGCCGCCGCCGTTTCCGGCAAAGGGTTCGCAGTCGATGTGTCCGCGCCGGTCCGCTCGGTGGAAGCGGGCGCGGTCGTCCCGGGGACTGCGGCCGGGACGGGGGCCGGGGCTGTGGCGGCGGCGTTGTCGACGTGCGTCACCTTGGGCGACTCGGGTGCGGCGTGCCGCGCCGTGTTCGTGGTCGCGGGGGATTGGGCCACGGCGGCGGCCGTCGGCTGCCGGTTCGTCCGCACCGTGGAAGGCGTGGCGACGGTGATCTTCCGATGCCGGCCCGTCGCCATGGACGGATCAGAGCCGCGATGCCCCGAAACCCCGGCGTCCGGCTGCTCCGATACCGAGTCGGTGGTCGCCGTCCGTGGCGCCGCGGTCACCGGGTCCGGCAGGGAGGCCGCCTGCGTGTGGCCGGCCGAAGGCCTGGTGGTCGGCATCGCGGCAACGGTCAGGCCGCCACCGACGAGAGCAATGGTCGTAGCGGCCAGGGCCCGACGCCGGTGCTTCTTCCAGCGCGCCAGCTGCCGGCGCCGGGCCGCCCGGCCCTGACCGGTACCGATGGGGACAGCGCCTTCGAAGCCGCTGAGTGATTCGGTGCCCGGTTCAGTACCCGACGCAGTGTCCGACGCAGCGCCCAACACGGTGTCCGACGCACCCGACATCGTGTCTTCGAAATCGCCGCCACCCATCGGTGCCGCATCGGAGCGATGAATGCCGAGGTAGGACACCGAAGCGGGGACCTCCTCCGGACGCCAGGCCTCCCCCGCCGCCGCGATAGTGGCGACCGTGCCGTGGAAGCGTCGGGCAGGTGGGGCGATGTCCGGAGCGTACGCGCCGCACCCTGGACACACGAGTGCCCCATTGAGATTCCGGCGGCACGTGGAGCAGTAGTCCATCTGCGATCTTTCTGTGCTGACTGTGCCGCCGGGGCCCGGCGACCTGTTTCACGTTCGCACGCGGGGTCGAGCGGCCAGTAACGCTAACCGCACCCGCCGAACGTGGTGCGCAGCCCTTGTGGTGCTCCTGCGAAGATTCGCCGACGGTGGCATGCCGTATTCCCGGACATGTCGTCACGCATGCCGGGATGAGGCTCCGGGTCGCGAGGTGATCTTCCTGTTCGACCCCCGCACTCGATCACCCATCCGCATACCGCTGATCGATGTCAGTGATCGCTGCCATGATGCCCGGCAACATCGACAGCACAGGAGCAGAGCATGGTGGAACAAGCGATACGGCCCATAGTCGAGGCGATCGTCGCGAACGCACCGAGCGGCTGGACGGAGGCAGTACTGCACAGCCGGGCAGGGCGGGGCGGCTCCTCGGTGACCGGCCACTACCTCCCGCAGGGGGACTCCTGGGGCGCCCGCGTGCCCAACCCCTACGCGGAACTCATGGCACTGGCGCAGACACTGCGCAAGGACCACGGCTGGGAACCCGTCAACCTGGAGATCCGGTGCCGGCCGTCCGGGGAGTACCGGCTCGTCGCCTTCCATGACGCCCTCACCCGGGTGACGGGGCTGAACAGCGGCTTCCAAGTGGTCCTGGACCCCGACTACCGGTTGCCCCAGCCCGGTCGGCACCAGGAGCCCGGAACCGCGGCACCGGCAGGCGACGCGGAGCTGGCCGTCGCCCGGTTCCGCGCCTACCTCGAAAAGCGCGCCGCGATCCTGGGACACCCCGACGAACTGCCCCCGCCCGCCACCGCCGCCGCGATCGACGAAGCCGAACACCGCCTCGGCCGCCGCCTGCCCGCCGACCTGCGGGCGCTCTACCTGATCGCCGACGGCGACGGCATCGGCTACGAGCACCGCTACCTGTTCCAGGGCAACGCCTGGCTGTCGCTGGAGAGCCTCGTCGACGAGACCACCGACTGGGGCTCGGGCGAACGGCCCTGGTTCGGGTGGGACTTGGAATGGGACGCGGTCGTCTTCGACACCACTCCCGCCGATACCGTACGCCGCTGCGGCAGCCACCCCGGCTGGCTGCGCTTCGCCACCGGCGAGGACGGCAACTACCTGGCCGTCGACACGGCCCCGGCCCGGTACGGCCGCCCCGGCCAGCTCATCCGCACCGGCCGCGACTACGACGACGGGCCCGCCTACGTCGCCGACTCGGTCACCTCACTCCTCGGCCACTACCTGGAGCTGCTGGACCAAGGCGCGTACGAGAAGCACGGCGACCACGTCTCCCTGCTCGAACCCGACCGTGAGCCGGACCCCCAGCAGATCATCGGCGACATTCCCGACGAGGTCCCGCCCACCCTCCAGGCCATCCACATCAACGACGCCACCGGCCCGGTCGACCTCGCGCCGCTCACCGCCGCCCCCGGCCTGCGCCGACTGCACCTCAACCGTTCCACCACCAGCGACCTGCGACCGGTGCGCGAACTGCCGGTCGAGTCCCTGCGCATCACCCTCGACGGCGGTGACCTGACCCCGCTCGAAGGCCACCCCCACCTCGCCTCCCTCGGCCTGACCACCACCGTCCCGGCCGACCTCGCCCCGCTGCGCACAATCCCCCACCTGCGCGGCCTGAACCTCTCCGGAGCCGACGTCGCCGACCCGACCGTCCTGGCCGACCTGACGGGCCTGCGCTACCTCTCCCTCACCGGACGTCAGTGGACCACCCTGCTGACCGAGGGCCAGATGCCACCCGCCCTTACCGCCGCCCACCTGGCCGACACGGACGCCACCCTCGACGAAGCCCTCGCCTGGGCAGCCCGCCTCGGGCTCACCACCGAGAACGCTCTCCGCGTGACCGGCACCCTCAAGGCCGTCGACGGGTGAAAGCGCCGGCGCACTGAACACGTGGGCTGCGCCCCGAATGCGTGGGCGGCGCCCCGCCCGCATCCCGGTTCACCGCTCCAGCGCCTCCACGTCCCCCATCACGACGACCGGCTTCTTCTCCGGGTCGAGGATGCGGAGCAGTTCCCTCATCCGGTCCTTGGGGAGCGAGATGCAGCCCTGGGTCGGACCGTCGTGGTCCACATGGATCCAGATACCGCCACCGCGTTCCTGGCCGAGCGGGCGCTCCGGGTCCAGGGGGGAGGCACCGGAGACCCGGTTGTAGTCGACGGCGACGACATAGTCGAAGGAACCCTCCAGAGTCTCCCCGTCGAACCCTTCACCGCTCACCGCGAACTCCGGGCGCTGCTCGTACGGGAAAGCGGTCTCGGGGGGTTCGAAGCGACCGCCCGCCGCCGTCAGCCCGTAGACCCCCACCGGGGTGCGGAGGTCGCCTTCCCAGTGCTCGTCGGTCCAGCCGTTCAGGGCGTTGTGGGCCGGCCAGCGGTCCGTGGCCGCGCGCCAGCCCACGGTGGGATCGTCACGGGTATAGAGGACCGCGGTGGACAGGCTGGAGCCGTAGGAATCGCCCGTGATGACGAGTGCCTGCCGGGCGTCCGCCGGGATCTCGCCCCTCGTGCGCGGGCCCAGCGCGGGGATCTCAAGGGGGCGGACGCGTGGCGCGTACGGACCGGGGGCGGTCCGTACCCGGTCCCAGGTGGCCTGTGGACCCGCGACACCGGCGGAAGCCGTGGCCGCCGCCCGGACCTCGTGGGTGCCGGCGGCGGTCTCGGAGGTATTGCCGCAGGCGGTGAGCAGCAGAATCGTTCCTGCACACGTTCCGGCACAGACGGCGTACGGGGGGCGCCGGGCAGCCGATGGGCGGGTCGCGGACACGGGCGCTCCTCAGCGGTCGTGGGTGAAGACGGCACAGGCGGGGCTCCCCGTCACGCTTCGTCCCGCCGAGCCCAGTTAACGCCGCGTCGCCGATGCGCGAATCCGCACGGGGGCCATACGGCTGTATCGCCCGCCGGACACGCACATGAATGGGGCCCGGAACCATGTCGGTGGTGTAGGTTCCGGGCCCTTCCCCTCCGTGGGGGAACGAAGGCTCGACCGTCGCCGAGTCGAGGACCGCGGACTCCGCGAAGAAAACTGCCCGGTGTGACAGGTGCGCCCGCCCTCGTACCCGGCGTGCAGCACCACGCGAGGCAGGTCGTGTGTGTGCGTGCAGACCTCAACCGCGGCAACGTGCCTGCTCACGTCCTGGCCGTCCACGCCGAGGACGTACGAGCGACCTTCAAAGGTTATTCGGAAGCGATTCTGTGTCGTCACCGGCGGAGCCCATGCCCGGCTCAGCCCGCGTCATTTTCACCCTCGCCGGCACGCCCACGATCCCCGTTCCGCCGAGAGCACCCTGTTTGCGAGCTCAACTGAATACCACCCACCGGATCCCCAGCAGCCCTTCTCGGTCGACTTCAGAATCGATTTCGGACAGGACCGTTTCGCACAGTGAACGTTTTCTCATGCCAAGACATCTTTGACCGCGACCAGTCATCAAGCTCTTGGGGGAAACATGCGCATGCGCGCATTGCACAGACGCATCATCGTCTCGGCATTAGCCACAGCGCTACTGTCCGCCGGCACCGCCGCGTCAGCGGATTCTGCGGACCAACCTTCGACGACGCCGAATTCAGGCCAACTCTCTCAGCTGGCCGAGCGCTACCTGCAGCAGCGGGCCGACGCGGTGACGACGAACCCGGCACGGTTGCGTTCGGCTGACGTCCTGTCCGCGGCCACGGGGCCGATGAGGGCCGAACTACAGAATGACCTTGCCGCACTGGCCCGAAAGGGCAACGTCTACAAGAAGGTCGACGGAGGCTATACGTACGCCGAGGTCGACGTGACCGTGCTCGACACGACGACCAACGGGGACACCACGACCTCGCACATCACCGAGGACGGCCGCCTCCATCTGCCGTTCACCGCAGCCGAGGTGGCCGACGGGGCGCCGGAGTACGAGGAGTACTCAGTCCCCCACATACTGACGTTCACGCGGGACGCGTCCGGCGCATGGCTGCTCGCAGCGGACAAGGCCGAGCTCGATGGCGGGCCCGTGCCGAGCACTCAGATCGCCGAACCTGTCGACGCCCCGGCTCCGGACTCGGAGAACGAAGGCGACAAGGGCACGGCCTCCGCGACGACCGAACTGCCCAGCGGCTCGGTTGATCCAAAGGCCACCCCTGATGTCAAGGTTTCCGCAACCACTTCGTACAACTACAGCGCCATGGTGCGCTACGCCAACAAGTACTGGAAGACGCCGAGCGACGACTTTCGCACCTACGGGAACGACTGCACGAACTTCGTCTCGCAGGTGATGCGGGCCGGCGGCTGGAAGGCAACCTCCGGCAGCTACGCCAGCCGCAAGGACAACAAGAAGTGGTTCTATGCAAGCCACACTTGGACCACCAGCTACACGTGGGCGGGTGCCGAGAACTGGTACTGGTTCGCGGTGAAGCACTCCAAACGGACCAAGTCCCTCAACAATGTCTGGAAGCTCGCTTCCGCCGATGTGCTCCAGGCGAACTGGAAGCCTCGGAACGACAACATCATCGATCACACCATGGTCGTCACCAAGCTCTACAAAGGCACCCCGTACCTCACCTATCACACGGGGAACACCCACAACAAGAGCCTCCGAAAGCTGCTCGCCGACCACCCGAACGCTGCCTGGTACGCACACCGGACCTGAAGACCCCTGCCTGGCATCCAGGCTGAACCACCTGTGAGGGACACATGAACAGGCGCTACTTCGCCGGCGTCACCCTCGCCGCGCTGCTCGGCCTGGCCGGGTGCGACAGCGGCGACTCCGAGCCGAGGGCGAGCAGTGACCGCGAGACGGTCGAGGCGTACATCACCGCGCTCAACGAACGTGACACGGACGCCCTGTTGAAGCTGGACGGGGCAACCGGCCCGGCCGCTGAGCGGGATGCCGAGAAAGTCATCAAGGAAAAGGGCGGCCGCGGCCTCAAGATCGACGACATCCGGATCAACTACGATCTGGGCCCCGATGTCGGGTCCGCGAAAATCACCGCCAAGGACAGCAAGGACGCCGACTACAACGAGAGTCTCACAATCACCCGCGATGGCGGGGAGTGGCACCTCACCATTCTGCCGGCGCCGAAGCAGGACCAGAGCGGAAAGACGCCGGCCGAGACGGGTATGCCGTCCGACGGCGTCGGCCCGTCGAAGTCCGCGTCCGGCTGACCCCAGCACCCACGAGGGGCGTGTGTGCGGGCTGTGCGTTGCTGTGATGTGAGGCCGCGGCCGTCACACCCGGCCGAGCCGCCCGCCCTTCACATCCCGGACGAACCCGGCGAACGCCACGGACGTGACCACCAGCTCCGTACCGGGATCATCGCCCTCGCGGAGCCGTATCCGGTCTCCGGCGGCGGCGAGCTCGACGCAGTTGGCCGAGTCGCCCCCGCCGGAGAACGAGGACTTCTGCCACACGACGCCCTTTGTCATGACGAGACCTTTCACATGCTCCGCACAAGGCGATGGATGAAGTCCCTCGACTCTATGGCGCCCAGTGAGACCGCCTCCAGCTTGCGCACGACCTCGCGGTACCGGCGGAGCTGCGCCTGTGCGTCCAGAAAGGCGCCGCCGTGCGGGGTGTCCATGAGAACGGTGTCGAGCGATGGCACAGGCCCACCCGCGTACACCAGGGGATCACCTATTCCTGCGAACCCGTCCAGGTCGAAAGGAATGACCCGTACCGTCACGTGCGGCAGCTCGGACTGGTCCAGGATGTGTAGAAGCTGGCCTCGTGCGACCTCGACGTCAGCAACCCTGATCCGCAGAGCGGCTTCATGAATCACCGCTTCGTAGTGGCCCATCTGCCCCTCGGCAAGGGCCTCCTGCCGCCTCAGCCGGAACCTCACCCGCACCGCCAATTCCTCCTCGGACAGCGCCGGCACTGTCGCGGCAAAGATGGCCCGGACCTGCTGCTCCGTCTGTAGCAGCCCCGGCACATGCACGGTCTCGAAGTTCTTCACCCAGGCGGCATGGTGCTCAAGCTCGGCCAGGTCCAGGTACCCGGAGGGCACCCGTTCCCGGTATTCCTCCCACCATCCGCGTACGCGCTCGACAGCCATGCGTGCCAGAGCATCGATCAGTGCAGCGTCCTCGCACGCGTATTGGCTGGCCAGGTGGCGCACTCGTTCAGCACTGACACCGGCCCGGCCCGCCTCCATGCTGGACATTTTGCTTTCGGCCACGCCCATGGCCCTTGCGGCATCACGGCCGGTCAGACCTGCCCGCTCCCGAAGCTTGCGCAGCTCGGCCCCCAACCGTTCTTGGCGTGCCGTGATGACGCTTCTACCGGGCATGTTGCCTCCCATTCAGGCGAGTTGACCGTATGAGTATCACAGTCACGCTTGACCGGGGGAAAGCTTTACCCCTACCGTCAGTGACGTGCCGCACACGCTGCGAGACGCCGGGAGCCCGGAAGCGCACCGCCCCGCCATGCCATGACGGGTGCGACATGCCACCGCCCACAGACCGCCGCGCCCCACACCCCCTTACGCACCAAACGGAGTTCCCGTATGCCGAACTCACCCATGAGCACCGACGCCCCCTGGGAATACACGCTCTACATCCCCCACGACCCCCGCGCGGTCACGGTCTCCCGCCGCACCCTGCGCCTGATCCTTACCCTGCACGGCCTACTCCCCCTCTCCGAAACCGCCGAACTCGTCGCAACCGAACTCGTCGGCAACGCGGTACGCCACACCAAGGGCCCGGCCGCGTTACGTCTTCGCTGGGCGGGCCGCGTACTACGCATCGGCGTCTGGGACGCGGACCCCACCCCACCGGCGCCACCGCTGTCCGCATCCGCAGAAGCCGAAGACGGGCGCGGCCTCGACCTCGTCCGCAACTGCACTGACAGCTGGGGCTGGTATCAGCTCAGCAGCAACGGCGACTCCGGCAAGTTCGTCTGGTGCGAACTTGCCTCTGCCTAACATCAGTTATCAGATCGGCGACCGCGGCTGCCCACCCTGGACCGGCTTATCCGCCAAGGGTGGCGCTCAAGCAACACCGCCGCTGTGATCGACTTCCTCGAAGTCGGCCTCGGCCACATCCCTGAACTGAGGAAGTCATCAGGATTCCGGCACGAATGGTGACGCTGCCCGGCATGGGCACCAACACCTACCACCTCATCCCGCCCAGTGTCCCACTCCGCGCTCAGCCGAGGTAAGGGATGACACGTTGATCTGTGTGCCTGAGACTGCGCCGGGCTGTACCTGGGCACGGACCAACTCATGAACGGTGCAATGGCGAAGTGGGCGTACGCGGTAGCCGAGGCAGAGTTGAGTGACCCGCTTCCCCTTCGGTGGGCACACTCGCAGGGGGTCGCGCAGCGCGCGGCCGAAGTGGCAGCGGTTCTGCGAGGCAACGCGGAGCTCCTGGCCTCTGCGGCTCTTTTGCACGATGTGGGCTACGCTCCGCGGCTGGCTATGACCGGCTTTCATCCGCTGGATGGCGCTCGGTTCCTTCGTGACATACATGCTGCGGATGACCGGCTGGTTCGCTTGGTGGCAAACCATTCGTTGGCGTTACTGGAAGCTGAGGAGCGCGGGCTGCGGGACGTGCTGGAAGTCGAGTTTCCGCTGCTCGACGACCAGCGGCTTGTGGACGCCCTGATCTACTGCGATATGACGACAACGCCGGATGGCAAGGTCACCTCTGTCGAGGCTCGACTGGCTGAGATCACCGTCCGATACGGTTCTGACAGCCTGGTGGGCCGGTTCATCCGTCGGGCGGCGCCGGACGTCCTTGCGGCTGTGGGGCGGGTGGACACGGCGTTGGCGGATCAGCCCAGGTAGGGGTACGTGCCGGCGAGGTAGTCGCCGATCTGCTGGCGCATGCTGGGGTGGATGTCGTACTGGTCAAGGTCGGATGGCTGGATGTAGCGGACGCCGTCAGCTTCGTCGTTGATGGTGGGCTCGCCGCCCACTGGGCGGCCGATGTACGTGTTCTCGTACTGCTGGCGGATCTCACCGTCGGTGTAGGCCACGATGTGGTTGGGGTTCGTATAGACCCCCAAAAAGCCTGTGATCTCCGCAATGATGCCGGTCTCTTCGAGGCACTCGCGCACCGCGCACTGTGCCGCCGTCTCGCCAATGTCCTGGGCGCCACCAGGCAGGGCCCATTGGCCGGTGTCTCGACGGCGCTGGAGCAGGATGGCGCCGCTATCGTCGACGACGAGCAGGTTATTGGCGGGAATGAGCGTGTTTGCCTTGGGGGCCTTGGGATCGTTGTAGAACTCAGTCCTGCCCATGTGACGAGGGCCCCTCCTGGTTTGGCGTCCAGGGCCCAGCGGTGGCCCAGACAGCTTCGAAACTCTGAGCGTAGTTGTCGAACCACCCTGCAGCGTCAACTCGCTTGAGATGCAGCAGAGGGTTGGCACTGGCCGGCTGTCCCCAGACATGCGGGTTGACCAGTAGGTCGTTGTCGTAGCGGAACAGGGAGGTGTAAAGCGTGGTGTCGTGCAGCCTGACCTCACAGCCCGCCTCGGACAATAAGGGCCGGTAGTAGGTCAGGGAGGCGCGGATCTTGGCGGCAAGCGTGTCGCCGATGCCCTCTTCGCGGCCGCGGATAGCCACAGCTCGGCCGCTCGACTCACCGAAGCAGAGCCGTACTTGCACCCCGTCCGCCGCCCGCTCGGCAAGCATCTTGGCGACGTGGGGGTTGGACTGGGCGAAAAACGTGCCGGAGAAGACGAGGACACTGATCTGCTCCTGGGCTCCCTTCAGCAGCGAGAGCCACATGTCCCGCGGAACACTGGCCCGGTTCTGGTAGGTCCCGACCAGCTCCAAGCCTGACCCGGAAGTGGGCTGTCCGGCACTCGGCACTGGAGCCGGCCAAAGGAACAACTCCTCCACACGCAAGTGCTGGGCGGCGCGGAATCTGTGGTGCGCATGGGGAACGCGCCCTCCGAGCCACCGACCGACGGTCTTGGGGTCTACCTCGCAGACTTCAGCGAGTGATTCTGGCGAGACGCCGCGTTGGGCGAGTACGGAGTGCAGTCGCTCGTTCACAGCCGCCATACAAGTCGAAGCGGCCAGGAGCGGGCAAGGACGTTATGGGACGTTCCTCAGAGCCGGAGGCTCCGCCCCCCGGTACCTACGCTGGCCGTATGGAGCTCATCGTCCTGTGGGACATCGACCACACGCTCATCGAGAATGCAGGGGTCAGCAAGGAGATCTACGCCGCCGCCTTTACGGCGCTGGCGGGAACCGGTCCGGCCGAACCGGCGCGGACAGAGGGCCGTACAGATCGCCTGATCATGCACGACATGTTCCAGCGGAACGGTCTTGCCGAGCCGGACTGGGCTGCTGTCGAGGCGGCTCTTACAGGCGCAGGGGAGGAGCGCCTCCACGATCTCAGCCAGCGAGGAACGGCCCTTCCCGGCGTGCGTGACGTCTTGAAGGCGGCCTCGGTACACGATGCCTGGGTGTCCTCGGTTCTGACTGGCAATATCGCGGCCAACGCCCGCGTGAAGGTATCGGCCTTCGGTCTGGACCCCCTACTGGATTTGTCTGTTGGCGCCTACGGGGCTGACGCTCTCCAGCGTCCGGGCTTGGTCGCTGTTGCCCGGGAGCGTGCCCAACGCCTCCGAGGCGTGCGGGATGACGTGCCTGTCGTACTCGTGGGGGATACCCCGAGGGATGTCGAGGCTGCGCTTGCCACCGGCTCAGGGATCATCGCGGTCGCCTCTGGCGTCCACAGCGCCGAAGAGCTGGCCGCTGCTGGCGCGCAGGTAGTGCTACCGAATCTGATGGACACCGCGCGCGTTCTCGGGATTCTGGAGACCTTCTCGGTGCACTGAAAACGTCCCAGGACGTCCCCGGGGCGTCCGGATACGCGGTGATGCTGTCCGTACTCGTTCCGCCAGCATCAGGTCTCCCACCAGGCAACTGCCCAAGGAGACCCACGTGATCGGGGAAGTCACCGGGATCCGCAGGATCCGGATGCTGTACCTGCAGCTGTTGTACCGCTGCAACTTCGAGTGTCTGCACTGCTTCCATGGCAAGAGGCTCAAGCACGCCGATGCCTTCGCTGCGGACGAGGCCATCAACCTCCTCACACTCATGCACGCCCAGTACGGCACCGAGGCTGTCACCCTGCTGGGCGGCGAGCCGTTCGTCTACAAGGACCTTGCCTACGTCGTCCGGTACGCCAAGCAGGAACTGGGCATGCAGGTCGAGATCTGCACCAACGGCTATCGGATCGAGCGTCGGCTCACCGAGATCGCCCCCCACCTGGACCTGCTGCGGGTATCGCTGGAGGGCATCGGCTCGACCAACGACCACGTCCGCAAGTTCGGGAGCTACCAGAGTGCGCTGAGCGCACTCGACATCGCCCGGGGACTCGGTGTCCGCACCGGTGCGACCCTGACGGTCACCTCTCGCAACATCGGCGAGGTGGTCCCGCTTGCCCGCACCCTCCAGAACTACGGGGCAGAGCAGTTGAAGCTTCACTGCCTCCGGCCGGTCGGCAACGCAGCAGATCACCCCGAGCTCCTCGTCACCGACTCCGCCGCCTACATCCGCCTACGTGAACAGCTCCAGACCGCCGACCTGACCATCGAAGTGATCGCCGACGAGGACTTGTCCGAGAACGGCGCCCCGGAGATTTGCGCTCCTGCAGGTGGCCTGACACAGATCGATCGGATCGAGGCCGACCCGCGCGGCGCACTCACCATGTCCTGCAAGGCCGTCGGCAAGGACTCCCACGCTTTCTGGTACGACAAGCTCGCTGACCACATCGGCCACCGGCCATCCGCCACCGACGAACTCACGCTCGCGGTACCGGACGTCGTGTACGGCCGTGTCTGACGCCCCGCTGTTCGAGAGCCTCGAAGGACTTCGCGGCACCGGCAAGTCGACCATCGCACCGATGCTGGCAGCAGCCCGTGAAGCTGTTCTGGTCTCGACCGTGCCGCTCTTCTACCAGCCTCTGCGGCGCGAGGTGGACCTGCGGGGGAATACCGAGGCCCGGATGTGCTTCTACCTGTCCGCGCTGTTCACCGCGGCCGATGAGATACGGCGCCACCTGTCCTCGGGTACCCCGGTCGTCGTGGAGAGCTACTTCGCTCGCTGCCTCACCACCCACCGCGCTCTCGGTGCCCGTCTTGGGGTAAGTCTGCCGCCCGACCTGCCGCAGCCCGTGACCTACCAACTGATGTGCGACGAAGACGAGCGCCAGCGTCGGCTCGCTGAGCGGACCAAGCCGGTCTCCCGCTGGGACACCCTCGTCGAGGGCTCTGGCGACCGGGTTACCGACGCCTATGCCCAGTTCCCGATGCACCGCGTGGACACCACGCGCCTGGACCCCGCCGAGGTCCTCCAGGCGATCCTCGCCACCGACACGCAAGGAGCCCACCACCGTGCAAACGCAGAGCCTGTGGGAGCACACGCTCACCTTCTTTCCCCAGTTCCTCGCCGCGCTGAAGGAGCGTGCCACTCCTGACGCCACTGTCGCGGTTATCGGCGCGAGTGACGGCAAGTTCATCCTGCCGCTGGCCGCCGCCGGCTACCGAGTGATCGCCGTAGAACGCGACCGTCTTGCTCTCCACGGTGGTGAGGTCACGCTCCCGGGTGAAAACCGGGCCCACGCGATGGGCCTCATCGACCGGCTCAAGCTCGAATCGCTATACGACCGAGTGCAGGTCGTGGAGGAGGACTTCCTTCGATGGGAGCCTCTGGACATGCCCTGCGACGCCATCTGGACGAGCTGCTCGTGGCATTACAGTGCCAACCACCATCGCCCGCTCGCCGAGTTCATCACCCGCATGCAGTCGTCCGTACGCCAGGACGGTCTGTTCGGCGCTGAGTTCATGATGCCTGTAACCCAGCGCCAGCACCTGATCGAGCACTACACGTCCCCCGAGAAGCTCAGGCGTCACTTCATCGGCGACTGGGACGTTCTGCTGACCCTGCGAACGAATGAGTTCGCCGAGCGAGCCCACATCGGCCAGCTCCAGGACCACACCCACCGGATGGGCCTGCTCCTCGCGGCCCGCACCTCCTCGTAACGCAAAGGAAAAGCCCATGAAGCACGAGTACGAGGCCAAGTTCCTCGCCATCGACGTCGCCGGCCTTCAGGCCAAGCTGACTACCCTGGGCGCCGCCCAAGCGTTCCCGCGCACCCTTCTCACCCGCAAGATCTTCGAGAACGACGCCCTCGAAGGAGGTGCCTGGGTGCGGCTGCGCGACGAGGGCACCCGATCGACGCTGACACTCAAGCAGGTCACGGACGCCACCACGATCGACGGCACCACCGAGATCGAAACCGAGGTCACGGACCTGCACGCCATGGCCGAGATCCTCCGCAGCCTCGGCATGCGCGAGGTCCGGTATCAGGAGAACTACCGCGAGGAGTGGCGCCTCGGCGAGGTCGCCTTCGACTTCGACACGTGGCCGGACCTCCCCGCCTTCGTCGAGATCGAAGGTCCTGATGAAGCATCGGTCCGACAGGCAGCCGCACTGCTCGAACTCGACTACTCCGAAGCCCGGTTCGGCAGCGTGGATGAGATCTACAAGAGCGAAGCCGGCCGCGACATCCTGGCCGAACCCACCCTCCTCTTCGCGGACGCCGACACGGATGGGGCAGCTTCCGTGGCCGCCCGGGGTCGCTGACCTTGAGAGCTGAGCTGCGCTTATGGAACTGGCTGTGCCGCACCGGGTGATACCAGGGATCGCCGAGTTCGTCCGTGGCGGTCTGCCCGCGCCGACGGGTGCCGACGGCGGCAAGGCGCTGGACCGCCCGCCGAAACCGTGGCCGACGGTTTACGAGTCCGCTGCCACCTACGCCCCCGTACACCCGCCGGAAACGGCGAACATCCCCCGGCCGACCCGGCCGGGGGATGTTTCACGTGGAACGAGGAGAAGAGCCTCCAGGAGGAGGAAACGGGCGGCTGCTACTTCTCCGCCTTGTCCTTCGCCGATGCCGCCGGCTTGCGGAGCTGGATGTTCAGCTCGCGCAGGCGGGACTCGTCCAGCTCCGTCGGGGCGCCCATCATCAGGTCCTGGGCGTTGCCGTTGAGCGGGAAGGCGATCGTTTCGCGGATGTTGGGCTCGTCGGCCAGGAGCATCACGATGCGGTCGACGCCCGGGGCGATGCCGCCGTGCGGCGGGGCGCCGAGGCGGAAGGCGCGGAGCATGCCCGCGAACTCGTGCTCGACGGTCTCGCGGTCGTAGCCGGCGATCTCGAAGGCCTTGAGCATCACGTCGGGCTCGTGGTTGCGGATGGCGCCGGAGGACAGCTCGATGCCGTTGCAGACGATGTCGTACTGCCAGGCGAGGATGTCGAGGGGGTCCTTCTCCTCCAGGTCCTTCATGCCTCCCTGGGGCATCGAGAAGGGGTTGTGGGAGAAGTCGATCTTCCCGGTGTCCTCGTCCTTCTCGTACATCGGGAAGTCGACGACCCAGCAGAACCGGAAGACGCCCTCCTCGAAGTGGCCGGCGCGCTTGGCGGCCTCGACGCGGACGGCGGACATGACCTTCGAGACCTCGTCGAACTCGCCCGCGCCGAAGAAGACCGCGTGGCCGGGGACGAGGGACAGACGCTCGGTGAGGGTCTTGATGTCGGTCTCGGTGAGGAACTTGGCGATCGGGCCGGTGAGGCCGCCGTCCTCGCCGACGCGGACCCAGGCCAGGCCCTTGGCGCCGTGCTGGACGGCGTAGTCGCCGAGGCCGTCGAAGAACTTCCGGGACTGGCCGGCGGTGTCCGGGACCGGGAGGGCGCGGACGTGCTTGCCGGCGAAGGCCTTGAACTCCGAGTCGGCGAAGATGTCGGAGATGTCGACCAGTTCCAGCTGGGCGCGCAGGTCCGGCTTGTCGTTGCCGTACTTCAGCATCGCCTCGCGGAACGGGATGCGCGGGAACGGCGAGGTGACGTGGCGGCCGTTGCCGAACTCCTCGAAGAGCTCGGTCATCAGCTTCTCGATCGGCCGGAAGACGTCCTCCTGCTCGACGAACGACAGCTCGACGTCGAGCTGGTAGAACTCGCCGGGCGAACGGTCGGCGCGGGCGTCCTCGTCGCGGAAGCACGGCGCGATCTGGAAGTAGCGGTCGAAGCCGGAGATCATCAGCAGCTGCTTGAACTGCTGCGGGGCCTGGGGCAGGGCGTAGAACTTGCCCGGGTTCAGGCGGGACGGGACGACGAAGTCACGGGCGCCCTCGGGGGACGTCGCGGTGAGGATGGGGGTCGCCATCTCGTTGAAGCCGAGGGCCACCATCTTGGAGCGGATGGAGGCGATGACGGCCGAGCGCAGCATGATGTTGCGGTGCATGCGTTCGCGGCGCAGGTCGAGGAAGCGGTACTCCAGGCGCCGCTCCTCGTTGACCCCGTCCTCGATGTTGATCGTGAAGGGCAGCGGGGCGGCCTCGCCCAGCACCTCGACCTCGGTGACCTCGATCTCGATCTCGCCGGTCGGGAGCTCCGGGTTCACGTTGTCGGCGCCGCGCGCGGAGACCTTGCCGTCGATCCGTACGACGGTCTCCTTGGTGAGCTTCGCCAGGGCCTCGTTGCCGGGGGTGCCGGGACGGGCGACGAGCTGCACCAGACCGTAGTGGTCGCGCAGATCGATGAAGAGGATGCCGCCCAGGTCTCGGCGATTGTGCAGCCAGCCGCTCAGCCGGACGTCGGTGCCGACGTCAGAGGCGCGGAGCTCGCCGCAGGTGTGGGACCTGTACCGATGCATTCTCGTTCATCCAGTCTTCGCGGTTCGGGGTGGATTCAGCCTCCCCAGGCTACCGCCCGCACCCGCACCAAATCATTGACATTGACATTTCAAGATCATCCGGCACCGGGCGGAGGGGCGACGGACCGTGCCTGGAGGGGTCCGGGCCGCCGTCCTCGGTGCCGTTCGCGGAACAGATCTCCTTGAAGTGGGGCAATACACACCGAGGACGTCCTGGCCGCGACCGCGACCGGTCTGTGGCGCCGGGACAACGCAGCCGGGACCGTCACACTCGACGCGGAGGCGGCCCGGGGGCTGAGCCGGGCCGCCGGGGTCGGGCCCGGGAGCTGAGCCGGGCCGCCGAGGTCGGGGCCGGGGGCTGAGCCGGGCCGCCGAGGCCGGGGCCTCCCGATGGGCGGTTTCCGCCCTCAGCCGCCGGAGGGGCTGGAACTCCCGCCCCGTCTGCCGCGCAGTTCGCCGAGGATGCCGAAGGCCGCCGCGCAGGCCGGCACCGCAAGCAGCATGCCCAGCAGGCCCGCCACACTGGCGCCCGCGGTGATCGCGATCATGATGGTGGCCGGGTGCATCTGGACCGTACGGCTCTGGATCAGCGGCTGCAGCACGTGGCCCTCCAGCACCTGTACGGCGAGCACGACCCCCAGCGCCCAGAGCGCGATCACGACCCCCCGGTCGGCGAGCGCGACAAGCACCGCGACCGCGCCGGAGATGAACGCCCCGAGGTAGGGGATGTAGGCGCCGACGAAGACCAGCGCACCGAGCCCCACCGCGCCCGGCACCCTCAGGATCAGCAGGCCCACGGTGATGCACACCGCGTCGATCAGCGCGATGAACGTGGTGCCGCGCATGAAGCCCTGCACGGCTTCGAAGGCCCGCCGCCCCATGGCCTCGACCAGGTCCCCGGTACCGCGCGGGGCGATCGAGTGGGCGAGGCCCGCGGCCTTGTCGGAATCGCGCAGGAAGAAGAAGGTCAGCAGGAGGGCGAGGACGCTGGTCGCGATCAGCGAGCCGATCAGGCTGATCCCGGAGAGGAGCCCGCCCGCCGCGCTCGCGCCGAACCTCTGGAAGAGTTTCTGGGCGTTCGCGGCGAGGTCGTTCACATTGGTCCGCTTGCTGATCCCGAAGTGGTCGACGACCCACTGCCCGGCGTCCTTCAGCGAGCGGACGATCTGGTCGCCGGTGTCGACGAGCGCGGTGACGACGATGTAACCGGCGCCGCCGACCACCGCGACGAGCAGGACGCAGGTGAGCCCCGCGGCCATCGAACGGTTCATTCCGCGGCCGGTCAGCCGGCGGTGCACCGGTCCGAGCAGCGCCGTACCGAGCAGCGCGAGCAGCACGGGTGTGACCGCGGTCTTGAAGACGACGCACAGCCAGACGGCGACCGCGGCGACCCCGGTGACGAGGAGAACAACAGCGCACCAGGCGGCCGCACGCCGCGCGCCGTCGGGCAGGAGGGGCTTGGGGGTCTGCACCCTCCCACCCGATCACGGCGCGGGTGTGATGTCCCGCCCGTGCAGCCGTACGGGTTACGGAACGTCACACTCCGGCGCCGAGTGTCACATTCCGTGGACCGCGGGCACCGTACCGAGACGGCCGGCCTGGAAGTCCTCGAAGGCCTGCTTCAGTTCGGCCTGGCTGTTCATCACGAACGGTCCGTAGTGCGCCATCGGCTCGCGGATCGGACGGCCGCCGAGCAGGACGACCTCCAGGTCCGGGGTGTTGCCGTCCTGCTTCTCGTCCGCGCGGACGGTCAGCGAGGAACCGGCGCCGAAGACCGCGGTCTGCCCCATGTGGACGGGGCGGTGCTCCGCGCCGACGGTGCCGCGCCCGGCGAGGACGTACGCGAGTCCGTTGAAGTCCTCGCGCCAGGGCAGGGTCACCTCGGCGCCGGGGCGGACGGTGGCGTGGATCATCGTGATCGGGGTGTGCGTGATGCCGGGGCCCTCGTGCCCGTCGAGCTCACCGGCGATGACGCGGAGCAGCGCGCCGCCGTCCGGGGAGGCGAGGAGCTGGACCTGGCCGCCGCGGATGTCCTGGTAGCGGGGGGCCATCATCTTGTCGGCCTTGGGCAGGTTCACCCAGAGCTGGAGGCCGTGGAAGAGGCCGCCCGACATCACGAGGGACTCCGGCGGCGCCTCGATGTGGAGGAGGCCGGATCCGGCGGTCATCCACTGGGTGTCGCCGTTGCGGATGGTGCCGCCGCCACCGTTGGAGTCCTGGTGGACGAAGGTTCCGTCGATCAGGTACGTGACGGTCTCGAAGCCGCGGTGCGGGTGCCAGGGGGTGCCCTTCGGCTCTCCGGCCGCGTACTCCACCTCACCCATCTGGTCCATCATGATGAACGGGTCGAGGTGCTTGTAGTTGATCCCGGCGAACGCGCGGCGAACCGGGAAGCCTTCGCCCTCGAATCCGCTCGGCGCCGTGGTGACGGCGAGCACGGGTCGGGCCGTGGCGTCGCCCGGGGCGGCGACTTTGGGCAGGGTCAGCGGGTTTTCGACGGTCACTGCGGGCATGGGAGCCACCTCCGGGATTGTCCTGAGCCCAATTTAGTTGAATGGTGAACATCCCGCAAGGCGGCATTCATTCCCGCACCCCGCCACCACGACGAGAAGGGGCCCGTACCTGGCAGTACGGGCCCCTTCTCGGACGAAGACCGGACGTCAGCCGTACATACGGCGCATCGCGAAGTCGACCATCTGCTCCACGGCCTTGGCGTCGAAGACCATGCGGTGCTCGCCCTCCATGTCGAGGACGAAGCCGTAGCCGGTCGGCAGCAGGTCGATCACCTCGGCCCCGGTGATCACGAAGTACTTGGACTCCTTGCCCGCGTACAGCCGCAGCTCCTTGAGCGTGGTGAACATCGGGATCACCGGCTGCTGGGTGTTGTGCAGCGCGAGGAACCCGGGGTTGTCGCCGCGCGGGCAGTAGACCTTCGACGTCGCGAAGATCTGCTGGAAGTCCTCGGCGGACAGCGAGCCGGTCGTGAAGGCCCGTACCGCGTCCCCCAGGGACGGCGGCGAGGGCTCGGGATACAGCGGCTGCTCGCCGTAGCCGCCACCCATCTGCTGCTGTGCGCCGGGGTTCTGGTCGTAGCCGTACATGCCGCAAAGAGTAATCGGACACATCAGGCCCTTGAGGGGTTGCGTCTTATTACTGGCGGGTAGCATCATCGTAGAGGTCAGCTGATATGCGCACCGCCAGCTCGTCGCCCACCCGGCCCACGCCCTTTCCCGGGGTGCTGCACGCCACTGCTATTGATTACGGAGCCTTCCCATGGGGCACTACAAGTCGAATCTCCGCGACATCGAGTTCAACCTCTTCGAGGTCCTCGGGCGCGACAAGACGTACGGCACCGGCCCGTTCGCCGAGATGGACGTCGAGACGGCGAAGAGCATCCTCGACGAGGTCGCCCGCCTCGCGGAGAACGAGCTGGCCGACTCCTTCGCCGACGCCGACCGCAACCCGCCGGTCTTCGACCCGGAGACCAACACCGCACCGGTCCCGGAGACCTTCAAGAAGTCGTACCAGGCGTTCATGGACTCCGAGTACTGGCGTCTGGGCCTGCCCGAGGAGATCGGCGGCACCACCTCCCCGCGCTCCCTGATCTGGGGCTACGCGGAGCTGCTGCTCGGCTCGAACCCGGCCGTCTGGATGTACTCCTCCGGCCCGGCGTTCGCCGGCATCCTCTTCGACGAGGGCAACGAGGCGCAGAAGAAGATCGCCGAGATCGCCGTCGAGAGGCAGTGGGGCTCGACGATGGTGCTGACCGAGCCGGACGCCGGTTCGGACGTCGGCGCGGGCCGTACGAAGGCCGTCGAGCAGGAGGACGGCTCCTGGCACATCGAGGGTGTGAAGCGCTTCATCACCTCGGGCGAGCACGACATGTCCGAGAACATCATCCACTACGTCCTGGCCCGCCCCGAGGGCGCCGGACCCGGCACCAAGGGCCTCTCGCTCTTCATGGTCCCGAAGTTCCACTTCGACTGGACCACCGGCGAGCTGGGCGAGCGCAACGGCGTGTACGCGACGAACGTCGAGCACAAGATGGGCCTCAAGGCCTCCAACACCTGCGAGATGACGTTCGGCGACCGGCACCCCGCCAAGGGCTGGCTGATCGGCGACAAGCACGACGGCATCCGCCAGATGTTCCGCATCATCGAGTTCGCCCGCATGATGGTCGGCACGAAGGCCATCGCGACCCTGTCGACCGGCTACCTGAACGCGCTGGAGTACGCCAAGGAGCGCGTCCAGGGCACCGACCTGTCGCAGTTCATGGACAAGGCCGCCCCCAAGGTCACCATCACGCACCACCCCGACGTGCGCCGCTCCCTCATGACGCAGAAGGCGTACGCGGAGGGCATGCGCTCCCTCGTGCTGTACACCGCCTCCGTCCAGGACGCGATCCAGGAGAAGGAGGCCGCGGGCGAGGACGCCAAGGCACTGCACGGCCTCAACGACCTGCTGCTCCCGATCGTGAAGGGCTACGGCTCCGAGAAGTCGTACGAGCAGCTGGCGCAGTCGCTCCAGACGTTCGGCGGCTCCGGGTACCTCCAGGAGTACCCGATCGAGCAGTACATCCGTGACGCCAAGATCGACACGCTGTACGAGGGCACGACGGCGATCCAGGGCCAGGACTTCTTCTTCCGGAAGATCGTCCGTGACCAGGGCGCCTCGCTCAACGCGCTCTCCGAGGAGATCAAGAAGTTCCTCGCGGGCGCCCAGGGCAACGAGGAGCTGTCCGGTGCGCTGGACTCGCTCGCCAAGGCCGCCGTGGACCTGGAGGCGATCGTCGGCACGATGATCACCGACCTGACCGCGACCGGCGAGGACGTCAAGAACATCTACAAGGTGGGCCTCAACACCACCCGCCTGCTGATGGCCTCCGGCGATGTCGTCGTCGGCTACCTGCTGCTCAAGGGCGCGGCCGTCGCGGCCGAGAAGCTGCCGGCCGCCGCCGCGAAGGATGTCGCCTTCTACCGGGGCAAGATCGCCGCCGCGAAGTTCTTCGCCGCGAACGTCCTGCCGGGCGTCTCCACCGAGCGGGCGCTCGCCGAGTCCGTCGACAACTCGCTGATGGAGCTGGACGAGGCGGCGTTCTAGTACTCCAGCAGGATTTCGCTGTCTGAGCTGGTCTTTCGCCGGGTGGCGGGAGTGTAGCGGGACTTCGGTCGTGCGGGGGCGGTCTCACGGCGACCGCCCTTCGATCGTGCGACAACGCCGCAGGTAGTGACAGCGGCGGGCGACGGCTTGGCGTCGGCGGCGCCAGTTCGACCAGCTCAGCGCGTGGTGTAGCCCTCGGTGTCCGCTCAGGTGCGGGGGCCGGGGCCGACAAGCTGCCAGGAGTCGCCGAACCTCCGCCACTGTGAGCCCGATGCCCCCGGCTGTCTCACCGGTTCCGCCCCTTTTTCCGGGGGCTGGTGCGCCGTGGCGGCCAGGAAGGCGTGCGCGAGCATGGCCAGGGTGATGTGCCGGTACCAGCCCACGTAGCGGCGGACCTCGTACTGGTCCAGGCCGCACTCGTTCTTCGCGGCCTGGAAGCACTCCTCGATCGCCCAGCGTGCCCCGGCGACCCGCACCAGCTCCTGAACCGTGGTCTGCAGGGGTGCGTAGGCGAGGTGGTAGGCGATCTCGTCTGGCTTGCTGATGCTGCGACGGGCCAGTGCCCACCGCATCCGGTGAGGCACCTCGCCCTGGTAGTCGAACTCGGCGACGGCCGGCAGCCGCACCGCTGCCCAGTGGTAGATGCGGGGTCCCTTCGCGCCGTCGCCGCATGAGATCTTCTCCCACGCCTCGTCCGGTGCCTGCGCGAACAGAACATCGATCCGTGAACAGCCCACGCTGAATTGAGACGTGGGGACGGCCAGCACGTAGCCGACGCCCGACTGTTCCAGCAGCCGGCGGAAGCGGTTGTCCTGACCGTAGGCAAAATCCGCGGTGACCCAGGTAATGGGCAGCGGCGAGGCGAGAGCCCGCAGCACCATGTGCCGGGCCAGTTCGCCCTTGGTGGCGAACTCCCGCTCGTCGGGGACCCTTGCGGTGCGGCAGCGTTCCCGGTCCTCGGTCCAGGATTTCGGGAGGTAGAGCTCGCGGTCGACCAGGGCCCGGCCGCGGGCGGAGGCGTAGGCGGCGAAGACGCCGATCTGGCAGTTCTCGGTCCGGCCGGCGGTTCCGGAGTACTGGCGCTGGACCCCGGCGGAGGTGATGCCCTTCTTGACGAAGCCGGTGTCGTCGATGATCAGGACGCCGCCAGCCTCGCCGAGCTTGCCGGCGACGTATTCCTGCAGGTCGTCGCGGATGTCATCGGATTCCCACTTCGCACCGGCGAGGAGGTGCTGCAGGCCGTCGGGGGTGGCGTGACCGGCCTGTTCGGCCAGCTGCCAGCTGTTCTTGCGGGCCACCGGGGCGAGCAGCCCATGCACGTAGTCACGCATGCGGCGGCGAAGCTCCACACGGCCGAAATGATGGCCGATGGTCAGGAAGAGATCGTCCAGTTCCAGGTCCCACTGCGCGGTGGCAGATTCGGTGATCACCCTTGGAGGCTGCCCCGCCGCTGTCACTACCTGCGGCGTTGTCGCACGATCGAAGGGCGGTCGCCGTGAGACCGCCCCCGCACGACCGAAGTCCCGCTACACTCCCGCCACCCGGCGAAAGACCAGCTCAGACAGCGAAATCCTGCTGGAGTACTAAGGCTCGATTTACCGGCTCCCGCGCCTGCTATGGAGCGGTCCCCGTGTCTGATGGAGCGGTCCCCGTGTCTGATGGAGCAGCCCCCGTGTCTGATGGAGCGGTCCCCGTGTCTGATGGAGCAGCCCCCGTGTCTGATGGAGCAGCCCCGGACTGACAGCTGCCGCATGCGCCAGCCTGTTCGGGAGTAAGCCCTAGCACTCCCGCGGCTACTGACGCGGCCCCAGGCGAGATGGTGGTCTGCGTGGTTTGCGGTACACCGGACTCTGTCAGTGGAGATGCTATAGGGCTTCCAGGAATCTTTCCGAGCGGAGACGCTAGAGGGTTTCCAGGAACGTTTGTTAGCTGTGAATAAGGTCCACTCTGCTGGGGCCCAGAAACACTTTCAGGCCCGGTCGCGGGCGCGGTGGTCGATGCCGAGGACCCGGTCGACTGTGCGCCGCCCTGCTGCGGAGCTGCCGCAGGCGCGGTAGTCGCTGCGGAGGGCCCGGTCGACTGTGCGCCACCCTGCTGCGGAGCTGCCGCAGGCGCGGTAGTCGTTGCCGAGGGCGGGGCAGTCACCAGAGCATGCGACATTCCGTAGATTCCGACGTTTCCCAATGCTTTTGCTTCGTTGTAACCGAAACCGTACCCCACGACCTGGCCGCGGTACTTTCCAAGGTCGTATTGGTCCATATACCCCGAGGGGGCCAGAACGGGCGTGTACTTCCCGCTGTAATAGTCGGTCTTTCCTTGCTGTACGCCGAGGCGATAACCAGCCTTGTAGCCATCGTCGTAGCCATTACCTCCTTGTCCGACGTACTCGTGGATGACCGGAACCGCTACCACAGCCTGCGCTGGGATCGGGGCAGCCTTTGCCAGCGCTGGGCTGACACCGCCGAAGAGGGCGCCGGTCGCCAGCGCGGCGACTATGGTGGCGCAGGCCGCTCGCCTGCGTTGCTTGGCGCATTTGCTAGACATTTCAACTTCCGCTCCCTTCAACATTCCTGCTCCCTTTCAATGCTACGGCGGAGGGGTGTCGGTATCGCGAGGGGCTGGCCATGGCGTGTGAGCCCATCGGCGCCACGTCCATGGCGACAACTAACTAGGCTCCGCCCCGCAGGGAACCGTCAACACGCACCGCCGCCCGAAATGCTTTCGGGCGGCGGTGCTGTCGTATCAGCCGGGTACGCCGAGTGCACGGCCGGGCCCGTCCACCGGTGTCCACCACGACCGGCTGAAGCTCTCCGCCCCGTACGACATCGACATCGACCTGACCGCCATCGACCAGCTGTAGGCCCGGCCTCCCCGCACGCGCCCCGGCCTCGCGGACACCCCGCGGTACCGCCCGCGGACGACGGTGAAACCTGCCCGTCCGGCCTCGTTACAGTGAAGAACATGAGTTCCTCCCTCCGCTTCGACCGCGGTCACACCGACGACCTGATGGCCTTCCTGATGGCCTCCCCCTCCCCGTACCACGCCGTGGCCACCGCGGCCGAGCGGCTGGAGAAGGCCGGATTCCGCCAGGTCGAGGAGACCGCCGTCTGGGACGGCACCTGCGGCGGGAAGTACGTCCTGCGCGGCGGTGCGATCGTCGCCTGGTACGTGCCGGAGGGCGCCGCGGCGCACACCCCGTACCGGATCGTCGGAGCGCACACCGACTCGCCGAATCTTCGGGTCAAGCCGCTGCCCGACACCGGGGCGTACGGCTGGCGGCAGGTCGCCGTGGAGATCTACGGCGGGACGCTCCTCAACACCTGGCTCGACCGTGACCTCGGCCTCGCCGGCCGCATCTCGCTGCGCGACGGCACGCACCGGCTGGTGAACATCGACCGGCCGCTCCTGCGCGTACCGCAGCTGGCCGTGCATCTGGACCGGTCGGCCAACCCCGACGGGCTGAAGCTCGACCGGCAGAAGCACATGCAGCCGATCTGGGGGCTCGGGGACGTCGAGGAGGGCGACCTGATCCGGTTCGTCGCCGAGGAGGCGGGCGTCGACGCCGCGGACGTGACCGGCTGGGACCTGATGCCGCACCCCGTCGAGCCGCCCGCCTACCTGGGCCGGGACCGCGAGCTGCTGGCCGGGCCCCGGATGGACAACCTGCTCTCCGTGCACGCGGCGACCGTCGCGCTCGCCGCCGTCGCCGGGCAGCCGGACTCCGAGCTTCCGTACATCCCGGTCATGGCCGCCTTCGACCACGAGGAGAACGGCTCCCAGTCCGACACCGGCGCCGACGGACCGCTGCTCGGCACGGTCCTGGAGCGTTCCGTCTTCGCCCGCGGCGGTACGTACGAGGACCGCGCCCGGGCCTTCGCCGGGACCGTCTGTCTCTCCTCCGACACCGGCCACGCGATCCACCCCAACTACGCCGAGCGCCACGACCCGACCCACCACCCGGTGGTCAACGGCGGACCGATCCTCAAGGTCAACGTCAACATGCGGTACGCGACCGACGGCAGCGGCCGGGCCGTGTTCGCGGCGGCGTGCCGGAAGGCGGACGTGCCGTGGCAGACGTTCGTCTCCAACAACTCGATGCCGTGCGGCACCACGATCGGCCCGATCACCGCCGCCCGGCACGGCATTCAGACCGTGGACATCGGCGTCGCGATCCTGTCGATGCACAGCGCCCGTGAACTGTGCGGCGCGGACGACCCGTACCTGCTGGCCAACGCGGTGGCGGCGTTCCTGACGGGCTGAGCGCTCCGGCAGCACCGGCCGGGCGGCAACCCTTCGCCGGCTCCACGGCACCCCCGATATCCTGGGTCATTGCCCGTGCCCCCACCACGGGTGCACCTCGCCCGGAAGGGAACCCGTACGTGGAGTTCCGGCTGCTCGGCACCGTCTCCGTCGACACCCGGACCGGGCCGCTGCCGCTCGGCCCGGCCAAACGCCGCAGCCTGCTGGCCGCGTTGCTGCTGTCCGCCAACACACCCGTATCCGTCGGCCGGTTGACGGACTCCCTGTGGGACGACGAGCCGCCGCTGCATGCCCGCAGCGTCATCCAGGGGCATGTGTCGCGGCTGCGCGCCCTCCTGGTGGGCGCGGACGCGGAGGCGTACGGGGTGGAGCTGATCACACTCGGCGACGCGTATGTGCTGCGGATGCCGGAGACCCTGCTGGACTCGCAACGGTTCGAGGAGCTGCTGGTCCTGGCGCGGGAGCAGCGCAGCCCCGCCGACGCCGTGCTGATGCTCAAGGAGGCCCTGTCCCTGTGGCAGGGCCCGGCGCTCACCGGCGCGTTCGCCGGCCCGCCGCTCCAGGCCGCCGCGCACTCCCTGGAGGAGTCACGGCTGGCCGCGGTCGAGCAACTGGCGTGCGCCTATGCGGCGCTGGGGGAGCACAGCCGGGCGGCGTCGGTGCTGCGGGCGGAAGCGGTCGCCCATCCGATGCGGGAGTCGCTGGCGGCGGCGCTGATGACGGCGCTGTACCGGGCGGGGCGTCAGTCGGAGGCACTGGACTGGTTCCACCGCACGCGGCGGCTGCTCGCCGATGAGCTGGGGATCGACCCGGGACACGAACTCGCCGACGCGTACGCGCTGATCCTGCGCGGCGAGCCCGGCCCGGACGAGCACGCCGAACCAGCCGACCGCTCGGGGGACTTGAGCAGCGGTACGGGGGGAAGAGGGGCCGGGGCAGGATCCGGCGCCCGGCCGGAAGCCGGGGCGGGAGCCGGTACGGAAGCCGGGGCCGGGGCCGGAGCCGGTGCCGGTACGAAAGCCGGGGCCGGAGCCGGTGCCGGTACGAAAGCCGGGGCCGGGGCCGGAGCCGGTGCCGGTACGAAAGCCGGGGCCGGGGCCGGAGCCGGGGCCGGAGCCCGTACGAAAGCCGGAGCCGGAGCCCGTACGGACAGCACGCCCGGCCCGCCGCCTTCACCCCGTCCCCTGGCTCCGCCGCCGCTCTTCGGTGAGCCGCACCCCACCGATCTGCTGCCCCGCGCACCCCGCGGCTTCCACGGCCGGGGCCCCGAACTGGCCGCGCTCACCCGGGCCGCGGCGGGCGAGGCACCCGTCTGTCTGGTCACCGGACCGGCCGGCGTGGGAAAGACCGCGCTGGCCCTGCAGTGGGCTCACCGCAACCCCGCCGCCTTCCCGGACGGACGGCTCTTCGCCGATCTGCGCGGGTTCAGCGACACCGGAGAGCCCGCGCTCATCGAGGTCCTGCGCGAGTTCCTGCTGGCGCTCGGCGTCGCACCGCGCCGCGTCCCGGAGTCCGTGCCCGCCGCGGCCGCGCTCTTCCGGTCCCTGACCGACCGGCGCCGGCTGCTCGTCGTCCTCGACAACGCCCGCGACTCCGCCACCGTCAGGCCCCTGCTGCCGGGCGGCACCGACTGCATCACGCTGGTCACCAGCCGGCACCGGCTGGAGGGTCTCATCGCCTCGGACGCGGCCCGCCCCGTCCCGCTCGACGTACTCGAACCGCAGGACGGCACGGCCCTGCTGGCCGGTGTGCTCGGCGAGGAACGGGTCCTCGCCGAACCCGTGGCCGCCCGCCGGCTCGCCGGGCTCTGCGGAGGACTGCCGCTCGCCCTGCGCGTCACCGCGGCCCGGCTGGCGGGACGTCCGCAGCGGACGCTGGCCGGACTGGCCGACGAACTGGCCGACGAACGCAGCCGGCTGACGTACCTCGACGTGGACGACACCGGTGTCTCGGCCGCGCTGCGGCTGACCGTGCAGCAGCTTCCGCCGGACGCCGTCCACCAGTTCACCCGGCTCGGCCACCACCCCGGCAGCCACTTCGACCCGCACACCGCCGCCGCACTCGCCGACACGGACCCGGTCACCGCCGCCACGGCGCTGGAACGGCTCGCCACCGCCCACCTCGTCACCGAGACGGCACCCGGTCGCTGGGTGCTGCACGATCTGGTCCGCCTCTACGCCCGCGGCCTGGACCCCGCGTCCGGACCCGAGGCCCTCGTCGGCGTCCTCGACCACTACATAGCCACCGCGCTCGCCGCCGCCGACACGGCCGAACCCGGCGGTGAGCCCTGCTTCGTCCTGCCGGACGGCTACCACCGCCGCGCCGCCGTCAGGGACTTCACCGACCGGGCGGCGGCGATGAGCTGGCTGGCCGCCGAACGCGACGATCTGGCCCTGGCCGCCATCGCGGCCCGGACCGCCGGACTCGACGACCGGGCCTGGCGGATCATCCTGCTGCAGTGGCCGCAGGTGGTGTGGCGGGTCCGGGACGGCTGGGCCCCGCTGCTGGAACTGGCACTGGACTCCGCCCGCACCGAGAACGATCCGTACGCCGAGTCGCGGGTGCTCAATCTGCTGGGCTGGGTGCTGACCGAGGAGGGCAGGAACGCCGAGGCCATCGCCCTGCTGGAGCGCTCGCCCGCCCTCGCCCGGCAGGCCGGAGACCGGCTCGGCGAGGCGACCGCGCTGATCAACCTGGCCATCGTCCAGGCCGAACAGGGCGGGCTCGACATGGCGCTGGAGGGCTGCGAACGGGCCGTCGGCCTGGCCCGCGAGGAATCCGACGCGCACACCGAGATGCTCGCCCTGCAGCACCTCGCCCGGATGCAGCTCACCGACAACCGCCCGCAGGACGCCCTCCACTCCGCCCGGACGGCGCTCGGCCTCGGGCCCGAGCACGAGGAGGCAGCACGCCGGGTGCTGCTGCTGACCGTCAGCGGCGAGGCCCGGCTGGCACTCGGCGAGGAGGACGACGGCATCCGGCTGCTGGACCTGGCGGCCGGGGAGGCGGAAGCCGCCGGTTACGACGAGGGCGCGGTCCGGGCCCTCGATGCGCTGCTGCGCGTCACGGCACGGATGGAGTACCGCAAACGGCACGAAGAGGCGGTCCGACGGCTCACCGACGACGGCTGAGCCGCACGCCCGAGCAGTGACGTGAAAGCGCCGGTCCCGGACGTCAGCGGGACGTCAGCGGGACGCCAGCAGAACATGAGCGGCGCACCCCAGACTCATACATGTCAGCAGGTCAGGGGCGCTCGCCAATGACCAGGCGTCCGCCGCACCGTCACACTCGGGGGAAATTCCATGAGTACGCTCCGCAACCGCACCACCGTCCTCGCCGCCGCGACCACCGCAGTGCTCGCCCTGGCCCTCACCGCCTGCGGTGGGGACGACTCCGGTACGAAGTCCGCCGGCCCGGCGAGCGACGCCGCAGCGGCTGCCGCCTCGACGGACGCCACCGACGCGACGACCACGGGCACCGCGAAGACCGGCGGTGCCGGGCAGAACACCGGAGCCACGAAGACGGGCACCTCGAAGACCGGCACGTCCAACGGCAGTGCCAGGACGGGCGGCGACACCAGCGACAGCTACGCCTACAAGCACCCGTGCAAGAGCGGGGACCTGTCGGTGCGCGTGTACCCCCGCGAGGGCTCGGCCACCCAGCAGGTGATCGAGGTCAACAACGTCGGCGCGAACTCCTGCGGCCTGAGCTACTTCCCGCGGGTCAGCCTGGGCGCCGCGAAGGCCTCGGACCACAGCTCCGACATCCGGCCGACCGTTCCCGGCGGCCTGGGCGGCGCACCCGCGTACCCGGTCAAGCCCAAGACGGCCGCCATCGCCGTGATCGACCTCAACCCGAGCGGTGCGAACGGCCTGACCTGGATCGACGAGATGAACGTGCTCGCCGACGGCGACCACATGCCCAACGCGGAGACGCAGAACTTCGAGCTCGGCCCCGATGTGAAGGTGCGCGACCCGAAGCTCGGCCTGTACCGGAGCACGGTCGCCGAAGCGGTGAGCTCCATGAAGCAGGCGGGCACCTCCTGACCCGCTGAGCCGGGCCGTACGACGAGCCCCGCGGGACGCGGCCCCTACCCCGCCGCACACACCACACCCGGCACAGAAGGCCCTCCGTGTCCGGGGCTCCGCGCGCCGTCAGGCCTGCTCGTCCATCCCTGCCAGCACCAGCGGCAGCCGGGGCGTTCCCTCCGTGGTCACACGGACGGGGACGCCCCAGTCCTGTTGGTGGACATGGCAGGCCGGGTACTCGTTCGCCGGGTCGTCGTCACAGGACGCCGCCATCGCGGACACATGCAGGACGCCCTCGGTGACGCCGTCGGCCAGCACCAGGTCGCGGAAGAGATCGGTGCCCGGACCTGAGCCCTCCGCCAGCAGCTCGGGCGGGGTCGCCGAGACCAGCAGCCGGGTCGAGGGACCGTACCGGGTGTCCAGCTTCTGCCCGGCGGGGGCCTGGAAGACCACATCGAGCCGGAGCGTGCCCGGGGTGATCTCGGTGGCCGCGCGCTGCGTGTGGTGTGCCTGGCCGGCGACGCGTACGGCCTCCTCCGGGAGCCGCAGCCGGGTCAGCCGGTGCCGGGCGGACTCGACGACGACGAGATCGCCTTCCACCAGCACGGCGTCGCTGGGCTCGCGCAGATCCGTGGCCAGAGTGGTGACCTCACCGCTCGCGGGGTCGTAGCGCCGCAGCGCGTGGTTGTACGTGTCGCACACGGCGACGGACCCATCGGGCAGCGCGGTCACGCCCAGCGGATGCTGGAACAGGGCCTGATCCGCGGCACCGTCGCGATGTCCGAAGTCGAAGAGGCCGGTGCCGACGGCCGTACGGACGACGAAGCCGATGCCGTCCCGCTCGACGTACCGCAGGGCGGACGTCTCCGAGTCGGCGACCCACAGCCGCTCCCCGTCGGCCGACGAGGCGAGGCCGGACGGCTGGGCGAACCAGGCCTCGTCGGCCGGCCCGTCGACCAGGCCCTCATTGGTCGTGCCCGCGGCGACCCGCACGGTCCCCGTCGCGGGGTCGTACGTCCACAGCTGGTGCACGCCCGCCATGGCGATCCACAGCCGGTCCGCGAACCACGCGACGTCCCACGGGGAGGACAGGTCGACCTCGCGGGCCGGGCCCGTCGTCGGTGAGCCCTGCCACCACTGACGGCCGGTGCCGGCGAGGGTCGTCGTCACCCCGCTGGTGAGGTCGAGGGCGCGAAGGGCGTGGTTGACGGTGTCGGCGACCGCGATCCGGCCGTCGGGCAGCACGGCGAGCCCCTGGGGCTCGGAGAACCGGACCTCGTCGGGCCCGCCGTCGGTGAACCCCCTGTCCCCTGTTCCGACGTGACGGCGAACCGTTTCACCGTCACGTTCGATCTCGACCAGGCGGTGCCGGGTGGTGTCGGAGACGAGGAAGCCGCCGTCCGGCAGGAGCAGGGCCTTGCCGGGGAACCGCAGATGCGTGGCGACCGGCTCGGGCGCGACGTACGGGCCGTCGCCGCGGCGCAGCGTGCCCTTAGCCCCGTGCTCGGCCTCCAGCTCCTCGACCAGCTTCTCGATGGCGTGCGCATGGCCCTCGCCCGCGTGCTGGGCGACGATGTAGCCCTCCGGGTCGATGACGACGAGCGTGGGCCAGGCGCGTACGGCGTACTGCTTCCAGGTCGCCAGCTCCGGGTCGTCGAGGACCGGGTGGTGGACCTCGTACCGCTCGACGGCGTCGACGACTGCCTGGTGCTCGGCCTCGTGGACGAACTTCGGCGAGTGCACACCGATGATCACGACGGTGTCGCGGTGCTTCTCCTCCAGTTCACGCAGCTCATCGAGAACATGGAGACAGTTCACACAGCAGAAGGTCCAAAAATCCAGGATAACAACGCGTCCTCGCAGGTCAGCGAGGGTGTACTGCTGGTCGCCTGTGTTGAGCCAGCCGCCCTTGCCGATCAGCTCGGGGGCCCGGACGCGCGCACGTGTTGCCATGTGAACAGTCAACAGCACCATGGCCCGCACACATTCCGGAGGGTCCACGTATTCCGGGCGGTCCTGGGGGAACCTGGGAGCCATGAGATTCCTGGTGCGTGAACGGCTCTTCGCTGTCGGCGACGACTACTGGATCGAGGACGCGGACGGTCGCAAGGTCTTCCTCGTCGACGGCAAGGCCATGCGGGTGCGTGACACCTTCGAGCTGAAGGACGCGCAGGGCCGGATTCTGGTCGAGATCCGGCAGAAGCTGCTCAGCCTGCGCGACACGATGCTCATCGAGCGGGACGGCGAGCAGCTCGCCGAGGTCAAGCGCAAGCGGCTGTCGCTGCTGCGCAACCACTACCGGGTCACGCTGGTGGACGGTACCGAGCTCGATGTCAGCGGCAAGATCCTGGACCGCGAGTTCGCCATCGACTACGACGGGGAGCTGCTGGCCCAGATCTCGCGGCGGTGGCTGACCGTCCGGGACACGTACGGCATCGACGTCGTACGGGAGGACGCCGACGTGGCACTGCTCATCGCCGTATCGGTGTGCGTCATCGTGCTCGCCGACAAGGAGCACGAGGACTGACGAGCTCGAAAATCAAGCCCGTCGAGGGGGTCCCCCATGCTCTTGAGGCTACGGGGGAGATTGAGAACAAAACGACCAGCGGGTGGGTCCGGCGGTGACATCGAACCCGGTTTCACGTGAAACGTGACTACTCGCCCGTCTCGGGCGGGGCCAGTCCCAGCCGCCGGTCCTTGAGCGCCGGGAACTGCTCGCGCGTGGCGGCGACCTTCGCCGGGTCGAACTCCACGCCCAGCACCTCCTCGTCGGCGCCCGCCTCCGCGAGCACCTCGCCCCACGGGTCGACGACGATGCTGTGTCCGGCCTGCTGGATTCCGGCGTGGGTGCCCGCGGTGCCGACGGCCAGGACGTACGACTGGTTCTCGACGGCGCGGGCGCGGGCCAGCAGCGTCCAGTGGGCGCGGCGGCGCTCGGGCCAGCCCGCCGCGACGATCAGCGTCTCGGCACCCGCGTCGACCAGGCCGCGGAACATTTCCGGGAAGCGCAGGTCGTAACAGGTGGCGAGGCCCAGGGTGGTCTGCGGCAGGGCGACCGTGACGAGGTCCTCGCCGGCGCCCATCATGACCGCCTCGCCCGTGTCGAAGCCGAAGCGGTGGACCTTGCGGTACGCGGCGGCCCGCTCGCCCTCGGGCGTGAAGACGAGCGCGGTGTTGTAGAGGGTGCCGTCGGCCGCGCGCTCGACGAAGGAGCCCGCGTGCAGCCAGACCCCGGCGTCGGCCGCGGCCTTGGCCATGATGTCGTGGGTGGGCCCCTGGAGCGGTTCGGCCTCGTCGGCGAAGGAGGTGTACGCGAAGGCGCCGACCGGCCAGAGCTCCGGTAGAACCACCAGATCCGCACCGCGCTGGTCCGCGATCAGCGAAGCCGCCCGCCGCCTACGGGAATTGACCGATTCGTCCGGGTCTACTGCGATCTGGATGAGGGAGGCGCGCACACTACCACCGTCCTGGCATTCGAGCCGTCAACACGGGCCTACGATCGTCACACGAAAGCACTGCCGGGGTGCCTGCTCGCAGCGTAACTTAGCGATCGAACCTCCCACGCAGTCCGCCGCCCGCACCCAGCACTCCAGCCCATGCACCGCAGAACCGCACGAGGGGTCCCGTGACCGTCCATTCCAGCCTTCAGACCTACGCCGATGCCTGGACCCACTCCATCGAGTCGATAGCCGAGCTGGTGAAGCCGCTCGCCGAGGGAGAGTGGAACAGCCGTACACCGTGCCCCAACTGGTCGGTGCGTGACATCGTCTCGCACATCATCGGCATGGAGAGCGAGCAGCTCGGCGACCCGCGTCCGATCCACACGCTGCCGCGCGATCTCTTCCACGTGCAGAGCGACTTCGCTCGCTACATGGAGATGCAGGTCGATGTGCGGCGTCACCACACCGCGCCGGAGATGACCTCCGAGCTGGAGTACACGATCATTCGCCGCGCACGTCAGCTGCGCAACGAGACCCGTGCCCCCGAGACCATGGTCCGGGCGCCGCTGGGCGCCGAGCAGACCCTCGAACTCGCGCTGCGGATGCGGGCCTTCGACGTCTGGGTGCATGAGCAGGACCTGCGGACGACGCTGCGGCAGCCCGGCAATCTGGACTCCCCCGGCGCCTCCGTCGTCCGGGACACCCTGCTCGCCGCGCTGCCGAAGGTGGTCGCCAAGGACGCGGGCGCGCCGGCCAATTCGGCGGTCGTGCTCGATGTGCACGGGCCGATGGAGTTCCTGCGCACGGTCAGGGTCGACGCGGAGGGCCGCGGTTCGGTGGACGGTTCGCCGTCGCTCGGTCCCGCGGTGACGCTGGCGATGGACTGGGAGACGTACTTCCGCCTCGCCTGCGGGCGGGTGCGCGCGAGCGCGGTCGCGGACCGGATCAAGACCGAGGGCGACCAGGATCTGGCGGCGGCGATCCTGCAGAACTTCGCCGTGACGCCGTAGCGCCCCGGCGCCGTGCCACCGTGGGTCGGCGGCGCCCGTCGTGCGAGGACGGGCGCGCCGCCGATCCGGCGCGACAGGCGCGTCACGCGGGTACGTGCACGGCCTCCACGCGGCTGATCACATGGTGGTCCCGCTCGCGGTGCGTGGCCCGGGAGTGCAGCCGCAGAATCTGTACGACGCCGAGTGCCTCCAGTACGAAGACCGAGGCGAAAGCGATCCGGTAGTTGTCCCCGGTCGCGTCCAGCAGCACGCCGACGGCGAACAGCGTGGTCATCGAGGCGATGAAGCCGCCCATGTTGACGATGCCCGACGCGGTGCCCTGGCGCTCCGGCGGGTTGGCGGGCCGTGCGAAGTCGAAGCCGATCATCGAGGCGGGACCGCAGGCGCCGAGCACCACGCACAGGACGATCAGCAGCCACATCGGCGCGTGGTCGCCCGGGTAGAAGATGGTCGACGCCCAGAGCAGTGCCGTCACCGTGGCCGTCCCGAGGGCCAGCGGCGCGCGGGCTGCGTGGTGGCGGGCGATGATCTGCCCGTAGACCAGCCCGAACGCCATGTTGGAGAGCACCACCAGGGTGAGCAGCTCGCCGGCGGTGGACCGGCTCAGCCCCTGCGCCTCCACCAGGAACGGCAGCCCCCACAGCAGCAGGAACACCATGGCCGGGAACTGCGTGGTGAAGTGCACCCACATACCGAGCCGGGTGCCGGGCTCCCGCCAGGCGGCGGCGATCTGCTTGCGCACGTAGGCGGCACCCGCGTGCTCGGCGGGCAGCGGTTCGTGGCCCTCGGGGTGGTCCTTCAGGAACAGCAGGAGAAGCACGAGGACGATCACCCCGGCGACGGAGCTGCCGACGAAGGTGGTGGTCCAGCCGAATCCGTGCAGGGCCCGCGCGATGAAGAGCGTCGAGACGAGGTTGCCCGCCATCCCGAAGAGCGCGGCGACCTGCCCGATCAGCGGACCGCGCCGCGCCGGGAACCAGCGGGCGCCGAGCCGCAGCACACTGATGAACGTCATCGCGTCGCCGCAGCCGAGCAGCGCCCTGGACGCCAGCGCCATGCCGTACGAGGGGGAGAGCGCGAAGCCCAGCTGCCCCAGGGTGAACAGGACGGCCCCGAGGGTGAGGACCTTCTTGGTGCCGATCCGGTCGACCATCAGGCCGACGGGTATCTGCATGCCCGCGTAGACGAGCAGCTGGAGGATGGAGAACGTGGAGAGCGCGGAGGCGCCGACGTGGAACCGGTCGGCGGCGTCGAGTCCGGCGACACCCAGGCTGGTGCGGAAGATGATGGCGACGAAGTAGACGGCGACGCCGATGCCCCAGACCCACGCGGCACGCCGGCCGCCGGGCGGATCGCCGGGCAGGGACAGGGTGGGTGCGGCGGCGGAACTCACCGGTCCTCACCCCTGACGAGCACCTTGACCCGGCTGACATGGCGCCGCACGACCTGCGCGGCACCGTCCGCGTCACCGGACCTGATGGCCTCCAGCAGCTCACCGTGCTCGGTGATGTTCGCGGCGATCCTCCCCGGGTGCGCCTCCATCACGGCGACGCCCATCCTCAACTGCCGGTCGCGCAGCTGGTCGTAGAGGCGCGAGAGGATGTCGTTGCCCGCGTTGCGCACGATCTCGGCGTGGAAGCAGCGGTCCTTCACGGACACGGCGGCCAGATCCCCTGCCTCCGCCAACTTCCGCTGTTCATCGAGAAGTTCTTCGAGCCGCCCGATCAACTGCGCGGAGGCGGGCACGGCCTTGCGGGCCGCGAACTCCTCGACCAGCAGCCGGGTCTCCACCACGTCCGCGATCTCCTGGGCGGAGACGGCGAGCACGAGAGCCCCCTTCTTCGGATACAGCTTGATCAGCCCCTCGACCTCCAGCCGCAGCAGCGCCTCGCGCACGGGCGTGCGGGAGACTCCGACGGCCTCCGCGAGATCACCTTCGGTGAGGAGAGTGCCGCCCTCGTAGCGACGGTCCAGGACGGCTTCCTTGATATGGGCGTAGACGCGCTCGGCAGCGGGGGGCTGCTTGACGGAAGACTTCTCGGCGGACTTCACACGGGGCTTCACGGCTGGGGGTGCGGCAGGCATGTACACAGCATAGATACAAGATGCGTACATGATGACACTCGTCCAAAATCCGGACAGGTGAAACCTCGGCCGAACGCGACGGCAGCGACCGGCGGAGCGGGACGGACACCCGACGCACAGCGTGACGCAATCGACATCAACGATGCGCAAGCACGCCTGCCTCCGCTCCGGTGGCGCCGCACCGGACGGCGCGCCGCTCTATGCCCTGAACCACCCGTAGCCCCGGAATTGCCCGAGGAATCAGCACATCCTTCCCCGGGTCTCATGAGTCTCATCACCGAGCGGCACCCTCATGTGGCCGCATTCCAGGGGCATTTGGAGCGTTCAAGTTGAAAATCGGCATCAAGGGCATAAACCGCGTTTCGGCCGCTGCCACCGTGGCCCTCACCGCGGGTGCTGTCATAGCTGGCAGCGCGTTCGCCTCCACGGCGCAGGCCGCCACGCTGCCCACTCCCACGATCACCGCCAAGGGCGGTTACGTGATGAACAACGGCACCGCGAAGACCCTGTACTCCAAGGCCGCGGACACCCGTCGCTCCACCGGTTCCACCACCAAGATCATGACTGCCAAGGTCGTCCTGGCACAGACGAATCTCAACCTGGATTCCAAGGTCACGATCCAGAAGGCGTACAGCGACTACATCGTCTCCAAGGGCGCCTCGTCGGCCCACCTGATCGTGGGCGACAAGGTCACGGTCCGCCAGCTGCTGTACGGCCTGATGCTGCCGTCCGGCTGTGACGCCGCGTACGCGCTGGCCGACAAGTTCGGCTCCGGCACCACCCGGGCGGCCCGCGTGAAGTCGTTCATCGGCAAGATGAACGCCCAGGCCAAGTCGCTCGGAATGACGAACACCCACTTCGACTCGTTCGACGGCATAGGGAACGGCTCGAACTACTCGACGCCGCGCGATCTGACGAAGCTCGCGAGCAACGCGATGAAGAGTTCCACGTTCCGCACGGTCGTGAAGACCAAGTCGACCAAGCAGACGGTCACCACGAAGAGTGGCGGCTACCGCTACATGTCGTGGTCCAACACCAACACGATGCTCAGCAGCTACAGCGGCGCGATCGGCGTGAAGACCGGTTCCGGCCCGACGGCCAAGTACTGCCTGGTCTTCGCCGCGACCCGCAACGGCAAGACGGTCATCGGCACGGTGCTCACCTCCACCAGCGCGACCACCCGCACCGCGGACATGAAGAAGATCATGGACTACTCCTTCAAGAAGTAGCCCGTCCGGCAACGCACGCAAAGAGGGGGCCCGCACGCGGGCCCCCTCTCGCTGTACCGGAGGATGCTCAGTCGAGACAGAACTCGTTGCCCTCGACGTCCTGCATATTGATGCACGACTCGTTGTTCTCGTCGGCATACAGCACCTTCACGCACACCGCGCCGAGCGCCACCAGCCGATCGCGTTCGGCCTCAAGCACGGCCAGCCGCTCCGCACCCACGAGCCCGGTGCCGGCCCTCACATCGACGTGCACCCTGTTCTTGGCGACCTTGCCTTCGGGAACGCGCTGGAAGTACATGCGCGGGCCCTCACCCGTGGGATCGGAGCACGCGAACCACGCACCCCGCTCCTCGGGCGGCAGCGAGTCGTTGTAGGCGTCCCAGGAGTCAAACCCCTCCGGCGGCAGCGGTGCGACGTACCCCAGCACCTCGCACCAGAAACGGGCGACACGCTCGGGGTCCGCACAGTCGAAAGTGATCTGGATCTTCTTGACCGATGCCATCGGGTCACCCTAGCAGCGGACCTCCGCAGCTCAATTCCCGGCGAATATCCGGACATTGACCAGCGGAATTCCTTTGCGAACCGCTGCCGTGCCGTGCGGTCCCAGGGGGCGAGCCGATGTCGATTCCTCCGCTCCGAGGAGTTGCTCGCCGATCCGGGTCAGTCCGACCCGACCAGCCCCACCCGGAAGGCGTCCCAGGCGGCGGGGCCGAGGACGATGACGGGGCCGTCGGGCCGCTTGGAGTCGCGGACGGCTACGGTGCGGGGGATGTTGCGGGCAACCTCGACGCACTCCTGGCCCGCGTTGCCGCCGCTGTAGCTGGACTTGACGAACTTGTACCCGGGCACGCGGTTTACAGCTCCCTGAGGATGGCGTTGATGAGTCTGACCGAGGTGTGTTGCGCAAGCCCCAGACGTGAGATGCGGTCGAAAAGGCTGCCGTGGCGCTCGGCATCAGTATCGCTCTCCAGCCAGAGAGTGGTCGAGGTCGTATCCATGTGAACCACGTCGAGCGCTCCCGGTTCAGCGAAGGACACGATGGTGAAGGCGCTTGTCATGCCGGGGTGAGCACCTGCGATGTACGGCATCACCTGAAGCTTCACGTTCGGCTGCCGCGCCACATCCAGCAGCCTGCCGAGCTGTTCCCTCATCACCTCGCGTCCGCCAACCAACTGACGCAGGGCGCCTTCGTGCACCACCACCCGCAGCTCAAGCGGTCGGTCGCCGCTCAACCGCGCCTGCCGCGCCATCCGGGACTCGACGAAGGGTTCAATCTCGTCGGGGTCCTCCCAGGACCCGTTTCCCACAGCGAGCGCTCTGGCGTAGTCCGGGGTCTGCAACAGTCCGGGCACGATGGCGACTTGCCAGGTGCGAAGACTGGTGGCGATGTCCTCCAGAGCCACGTACTCGGCCATGGACTGAAGTCCCGGGTACTGATTCCACCAACCACTTGCCTTGCGACGTTCGCGGTCAGTCTTGGCGAGTGCCAGCAACCTGTCGATGAAATCGGCGTCAACCTCGCCGTACAGGTGGCACAAGGCCCTGATGTCGGGGTCCCGTATCGGTACGAGGCCCCGCTCGATCTTCGCAACCTTGGCAACCGACGCCGTCAGCGCCTGCGCAGCGTGCGATTGCCGTAGGGAGCGCCCCTCGCGCATGCGCAACAACTCCCCGCCGAGACGGCGCCCGAGCACAGTCGAAACCGTCCGGCCCCGATCAGGGCTGTTACCTGCCACGTCGCATCCCTCCGCCGAGTCGCCCAAGTCTCGGACTCATTCTCCTCGAACACCAACTAGGGCAGAGAAATTTCTGCCCGAACTTATTGCTGCGTACGCAATCACACCGCTACCGTCGGTGTTCCACCGCTCGCACAGCGGAGCCGACACCGGCGGAAGTGCACCGCCCTGCCCCGCGCCGAAACCGGCGCCCCGCAGGCGCGGCATCGCCACCGCCCCCTCACCGAGAGGTACGCGCCCATGACCGCAGCCGAACAGATCTCCGTCCCCGAGCCCGTCCTCCGCGAGGACCGGCTCGACTTCACCCCGACCGCCCGCAGCGTCTCGCTCTCCCGGCGCCGTACCGCGCGGCTCGTTCGGGAGTGGGGCCATCCGGGCCTGGCCGGCGACGCGGCGTTGCTGGTCAGCGAGTTGGCGACCAACGCGCTGCTGCACGGAGCCGTGCGGGGGCGACTCTTCCGGGTGCAGCTCACCCTCACCGCGACCGCGCTCCGGATCTCGGTCAGCGACCCGCGCGGCGAACGGCTACCGGACCCGCGCGAGGCGACCGCCGAGGAGTGCTACGGCCGGGGCCTCCTGATCGTCGCGCGGATCGCGGACCACTGGGGCGTCGAGCCGCGCACCGTCGGCAAGACCGTGTTCGCCGAACTCGCCCTGCGGCAGAGGCCGGGCATGCCGATGGGCCCGCGCGAACTTCGCGCGGGCCCATCTCGTACAGCTACGCCCAGGTGATCAGCCGCTTCGGCTGTTCCAGGATCGCGGCAACGTCCGCCAGGACCTTGGAGCCGAGTTCGCCGTCGATCAGGCGGTGATCGAACGACAGGGCCAGGGTGGTGACCTGACGGGGCTTCACCTTCCCCTTGTGGACCCAGGGCTGGAGCTTGATCGCGCCGACCGCGAGAATCGCGGACTCGCCCGGGTTCAGGATCGGCGTACCCGTGTCGACGCCGAAGACGCCGACGTTGGTGATCGTCACCGTGCCGCCCGCCATGGCCGCCGGGGACGTCCTGCCCTCACGCGCCGTGGAGACCAGCTCGCCCAGCGCCGCGGCGAGCTCCGGCAGGGTCATGTCGTGCGCGTCCTTGATGTTCGGCACGATCAGACCGCGCGGGGTGGCGGCGGCGATGCCCAGGTTCACATAGTGCTTCTGGACGATCTCCTGGTTCGCCTCGTCCCAGGCGGCGTTGACGCCCGGGTTCCGTTTGATCGCGACCAGGAGCGCCTTGGCGATGATCAGGAGCGGGTTGACCCGCACCCCCGCCATCTCCTTGTCCTCCTTGAGCTCCGCCACCAGCTTCATCGTGCGCGTCACGTCGACGGTCACGAACTCGGTGACATGCGGGGCCGTGAAGGCGCTGCCGACCATCGCCTGGGCGATGGCCTTCCGTACGCCCTTGACCGGGATACGGGTCTCCCGCGCGCCCGCGACCGGTGCCTCGGGGGCCGGGGCGCCCTGCACCGGTGCGGGGATGACGGGGGCCTGCGCCTGGGCCGGTACGGGCGTGGCCGCCGCGTGCACGTCGTCGCGGGTGATGATCCCGCCCTCGCCGGTCGGGACGACCGTCGCCAGGTCGATGCCCAGGTCCTTGGCCAGCTTGCGCACCGGCGGCTTGGCGAGCGGCCTGCTCTCCCGGACAGCCACGGCGCCGTGGCCGTTCAACTCGCCCTGGATCGCGGCCGCCGCGGCGGGCGCCGGCGCCGCGGCGCCCTTGCGGGCGCGCCGCTTCGTGGAGGTCTCGGCGACGCCGTACCCCACGAGGACGGGCTGACGGCCCTTGGGAGCCTCGGGCTCCGGTTCCGGCTGCGCGGCCGGCTCGGGCGCCGGGGCCGCGTCACCGGTGCCCGGGGCCACGTCCACCGCGATGATCACCTGGCCGACGTCGACGGTCGTGCCCTCGGGGAAGCGCAGCTCGTGCACCACCCCGTCGTACGGAATCGGCAGCTCCACGGCCGCCTTCGCCGTCTCGACCTCGCACACGACCTGACCGTCGGTGACGGTGTCGCCGGGCTGGACGTACCACTTGAGGATCTCGGCCTCGGTCAGTCCCTCGCCCACGTCGGGCATCTTGAACTCACGGAAGCGAGCAGCGTTGGAAGTGTCGGTCATCGTTGTCACGCCCCAGTCCTCAGTACGCCAGCGAGCGGTCGACGGCGTCGAGCACACGGTCGAGACCCGGCAGGTACTCGTCCTCCAGCCGCGCCGGCGGGTACGGGGCGTGGTAGCCGCCGACCCTCAGCACCGGT
The DNA here is from genome assembly GCF_042884935.1 of Streptomyces sp. NPDC058092. Classification (NCBI taxonomy): domain Bacteria; kingdom Bacillati; phylum Actinomycetota; class Actinomycetes; order Kitasatosporales; family Streptomycetaceae; genus Streptomyces; species Streptomyces sp. NPDC058092. Next base: position 319,963 of record NZ_JBHVSY010000002.1, on the reverse strand, counting down.
GCCTCCAGGTGGTAGAAGCAGCGCTCGGTGATCCGGGCGGCGATCTCGGCGCCGGAGCCGTAGAACACCGGCGCCTCGTGGACCACGACGAGCCGGCCGGTCTTCTCGACCGAGTTCTGGATGGCGTCGAAGTCGATCGGGGACATCGAGCGCAGGTCCAGGACCTCGATCGACTTGCCCTCCTCCTGGGCGGCCGCGGCCGCTTCCAGACAGACCTTCACCATCGGGCCGTACGCGACGAGCGTCAGGTCGGAGCCCGTACGCGCCACCGAGGCCCGGTGCAGCGGACCGGGGATGGAGTCGGTCTCGACCTCGCCCTTGTCCCAGTAGCGGCGCTTCGGCTCGAAGAAGATGATCGGGTCGTCGCTCTGGACGGCCTGCTGCATCATCCAGTAGGCGTCGCTCGCGTTCGAGGGCGAGACCACCTTCAGGCCCGCGACGTGCGCGAACAGGGCCTCGGGGGACTCGCTGTGGTGCTCGACGGCGCCGATGCCGCCACCGTACGGAATCCGCACGACGACCGGCAGCTTGATCTTGCCGAGCGCGCGGGCGTGCATCTTGGCGAGCTGCGTGACGATCTGGTCGTACGCGGGGAAGACGAAGCCGTCGAACTGGATCTCCACGATGGGCCGGTAGCCGCGCAGGGCCAGGCCGATCGCCGTACCGACGATGCCGGACTCGGCGAGCGGGGTGTCGATGACCCGGTCCTCGCCGAAGTCCTTCTGGAGTCCGTCGGTGATCCGGAAGACCCCGCCCAGCTTGCCGACGTCCTCACCCATGATGAGGACCTTGGGGTCGGTGTCGAGGGCCTTGCGCAGCGACTCGTTGAGAGCCTTCGCAATGGACATCTTTTCCATGGCCATGGCTAGTTGCCCTCCTCGGCGAACGATGCCTGGTAGGCGGCGAACTGGGCGCGCTCCTCGTCGACGAGCGGGTTCCCGTCGGCGTAGGCGTGGTCGAAGATCGCGATCGGGTCGGGATCGGGCATCGCCCGTACCGCCTCGCGCACCCGCTTGCCGAGCGCTTCGCTCTCCTCGTCCAGCGCGGTGAAGAACGCCTCGTCGGCGGCGCCCTCCTTCTCCAGGTACGCGCGCAGCCGCAGGATCGGGTCCTTGGCCTCCCAGGAGGCGCGCTCCTCGTCCGCCCGGTACTTCGTCGGGTCGTCGGAGGTGGTGTGCGCGCCCATCCGGTAGGTGAACGCCTCGACGAGCGTGGGCCCCTCCCCCCGGCGGGCCCGCTCCAGCGCCGACCTGGTGACGGCCAGGCAGGCGAGTACGTCGTTGCCGTCGACCCGGACTCCGGGGAAGCCGAAGCCCTGTGCGCGCTGGTAGAGCGGGACGCGGGTCTGCTTCTCGGTCGGCTCGGAGATCGCCCACTGGTTGTTCTGGCAGAAGAAGACGACCGGGGCGTTGTAGACCGCGGAGAAGGTGAACGCCTCGGCGACGTCGCCCTGACTGGAGGCGCCGTCCCCGAAGTACGCGATCACGGCCGAGTCCGCGCCGTCCTTGGCGACGCCCATGGCGTAGCCGGTGGCGTGCAGGGTCTGCGAGCCGATGACGATCGTGTACAGGTGGAAGTTGTTGCTGTTCGGGTCCCAGCCGCCGTGGTTCACACCGCGGAACATCCCGAGCAGATTGGTCGGGTCGACGCCCCGGCACCAGGCGACACCGTGCTCGCGGTACGTCGGGAAGACGTAGTCGTCGTCGCGCAGGGCCCGGCCGGAGCCGATCTGGGCGGCCTCCTGTCCGAGCAGCGAGGCCCACAGGCCCAGCTCGCCCTGGCGCTGCAGGGCGGTGGCCTCGGCGTCGAAGCGGCGGGTCAGGACCATGTCCCGGTACAGACCGCGCAGTTCTTCGGCGGTCAGGTCGATCCCGTAGTCCGGATGCTCCACCCGCTCGCCCTCGGGCGTCAGCAGCTGTACGAGCTCGGGCTCGGAACTCTGTGGCGTCTTGGCGGACGTCCTGGCGGACGTCCTAGCGGGCGTTTTCACGGCGCTGGTCCGCTTACTGCTGCGTCGCGGTTTGCTCGCGGCAGTGCTCTCCACGGTCACGTGCGTGCTCCTCCGTCGGTCCGGCCCCCGGGGTCTGCCGGGAAGCCAGTGCGGCTCGCCTGTGTCCGTACCCGTGCACGGGGTGGGTGCCGCTCGGTCCGGGAACAGGCGTGACAGGTGCCCCGGCGAGCGCCCTGCCAAAAGCACGTTACCCAGTACGCCGCATAACTGCGAAACCCTATCTGACCTGCGATTTTGCTTGGATTTCCAAGTAAATCGAAAAAGTCGGGAACTCTCGCTGGTCACAGCACTGGGAACAGCCTTGCAGGCCGCCGGAACAACGGCACGTTATCCCGCCGTTCGGCGGCAGGGAAGAGGTGAGTGTGTGAGACTGCGTTTTGTGCGCGAACAAGGAAAAATCACTGTTTTTCTGCTGGACGACCACGAAGTCGTCCGGCGTGGAGTCCATGAATTGCTCTCGGTCGAGGACGACATCGAGGTCGTCGGCGAGGCCGGCACGGCGGCGGACGCGCTGGTCCGCATCCCCGCGACCCGGCCCGATGTGGCGGTGCTCGACGTACGGCTGCCGGACGGGAGCGGGGTGGAGGTCTGCCGGGAGATCCGTTCCCAGGACGAGAGCATCAAATGCCTGATGCTGACCTCGTACGCCGATGACGAGGCGCTGTTCGACGCGATCATGGCGGGCGCCTCGGGGTATGTGCTGAAGGCGATCCGCGGCAACGAACTGCTGAGCGCGGTACGGGATGTGGCGGCCGGGAAGTCGCTGCTGGACCCGGTCGCGACCGCCCGGGTGCTGGAGCGGCTGCGCGAGGGAAAGAAGAGCCGGGGCGACGACAAGCTCGACAGTCTCACCGATCAGGAGCGCAAGATCCTCGATCTGATCGGGGAGGGGCTGACGAACCGGGCGATCGGCGAGCGGCTGCACCTCGCCGAGAAGACGATCAAGAATTATGTCTCCAGCCTGCTCTCCAAGCTGGGCATGGAACGGCGCTCGCAGGCCGCCGCGTACGTGGCCAGGCTGCAGGCCGAGAAGGGCTGAACGGCGGGACGGCGGGAGGCGGCGGGATACTGCCCGACGCGGCCGGTCGGGGGCTGAACGGCGGGACGGCCTGATCCGGCCGGCACGGACTGTCCGGCGCGCGCCAAAACGGCCCGGACGCGGGCCGGCACCGTACGCCGGAAGAACCGGGACGCGCACGGAGCGGCCGTGGTCCTCGGTGATCTCCGGGACTTTGGTCCCGGACCACCTGGGGCTGCGGCCTCTTTTTTACGGTCTCCCCGGTGGCGGAGAGTGGAGGGCATGTCCTCCGAGGAACTCCACGCGATCGATCTGCTCGGCCGCGTCCCGTACGGCCGACTGGCGACGAGCATGCGAGCCCTCCCCATACTGGCGATCGCCCGCCACATCGTGGTCGACGGCCGCGTCGTCCTGCGGATGCACAGCGGCCTCGGCTACCACGAGGCCTGCGACGGCACGGTCGTGGCGTACGGGGCGGACAACTTCAACACCACACCCTCGGGTGACGCCGGTGAGCTGTGGTCCGTGCAGTTCACCGGCCCCGCCGAGATCGTGCACCCGACCCCCGAGCAGCGGGAGCGCTTCGGCGCCGCCCCCGCCCGGATGAACGGGGAGCCCTTCTCCCCGGCCTACCTCGGGGTCGACCCGCACTTCGTCTCCGTGCACACTCTGGGCCTCCCACGCAAGTCAGCCGAGCCGCAACGCAGCGTGATCTAACATCTGGTGAGTGCCGCGCTCATCTGTAACCCTTCCGTCTGCTCCGCCGGTCGGCGAGGTGCTGTGCTCCTCCGCGCCCCGTTCAGCAGTGCCCCGTCCGCCCGTTCCTCCGGTGGACGAGGTGCTGCGCCGCTACCCGGATGCCGGTGAGCCCCTCACCTGCAAGCCCGTCACCCAGGGCCTCCTCAACCACGGCTACCGCGTCTCCACCACCCGCGGCCACTACTTCCTCAAGCACCACCTCGACGACTCCACCGGCGACCGCGCCACGATCGTCCGCCAGCACCGCGCCACCCAGCGGCTCCAGTCACTCGGCGTGCCCGTCGCCCCGCCCGTGGAGGACACCGAGGGCGACACGGTGGCGGAGATCGGCGGCCGGTGCTACGCCCTGCACCCCTGGGTCGACGGGCTGCACCGGGCCGGCGCCCAGCTCACCGCCGCCCAGTCGCAGCGGCTCGGGGCGCTGCTCGGAGCCGTGCACACCGGACTCGAACAGGTCATGGGGGCGGGCACGGGGCTCGCGGGGCGGTCCGGCGGGTACCGGAGCCCCGACCCCGCCGACACGTTCGCGCTGATCGACGACCTGCTGGCGGCCGCGCGCGGGCGCCGCCCCCGGGACTCCTTCGACGAGCTGGCCGAACACCGTCTCCTGGAGCGGCGGACCCTGCTGGAACAGCACGCCGACCGCAGGCCGCCCACCCCCGACATCCCGGCCACCGGGTGGGTGCACGGCGATTTCCACCCGCTGAACGTCCTCTACCGGGGCACGGACCCGGTCGCGATCCTCGACTGGGACCGGCTGGGGGTCCAGCCCCGCGCGGAGGAGGCGGTGCGGGCCGCGGCGATCTTCTTCGTGCAGCCGGCCGGGAAACTGGAACTGGAGAAGGTACGGGCGTACGCGGGGGCCTACCGGCGGGCGGCCGGGGCGGGTGCGGCGGAACTGGCCGCGGCGGTGCACCGCGTGTGGTGGGAGCGGCTCAACGACTTCTGGATACTGCGCTGGCGGTACTGCCTGCACGACCGAAGGGCCGACCCGCAGTTCCCTGCGGTGTCGGCCCTGGCGGTCTGGTGGACTCGCGAGTACGAGGCGGTGTGCGAGGCGTTCACGGGGTGAGACCTCGCGCGTTCACGGGGGGATCTCGCCGTGAACGCCGCGGGGTCACCCGGTGGTGCCCTTCACCGTGCCGGTGTTGCCGGCCGTGCCCGCGGTGGTCCCGGTGGTGTCGCCGGTGCCCCCGCCGGGCGTCCCGGCGCCGCCGTCCGCCGTACCCGTACCGCCGTCCGCCGTACCCGTGCCACCGTCGGCCGTGCCCGTGCCGCCGTCGGCCGTACCCGTACCGCCGTCGGCTGTCCCGGTGCCGCCGTCGGCCGTGCCCGTGCCGCCGTCGCCCGTGCCACCCGTATTCGGCGCGGACGGTTCCGTCGACGGAGGCTCGGACGACTGGCTCGGGGTGACCGGCGGGGAGTAGGACTTCTTCGGCGGCGGCGAGTCCTGCTGGTTGCTGGTGGAGTTCTCCGGCAGTTGGCTCTGCTCGCTCTGCTGGTCGCTCGGCTCGGGCGAACTCTCCGGCGAGGACGGTGAACTGGAGGTCTTCGGGGGCGTCTTCTCGGGCTTCGTGCCGCTGCCGTTCGCGCTGACGGCGATGGCGACACCGGCCCCGATCGCGATCAGCGCGAGCACGACGAACAGCCACAGCTTGCCGCGGCCGCCCCCGCCCCTGTTTCCGCCTTCGTAGCCCCCGTCGTCGGGGTTCATCGGCGGCAGGATCGGGCCCTGCGAGGTTTCCCCGTGCTGCGGGTGACCCATCGCCATCGTGCCGCCGGTGATACCCATCGCCGGGGTGTGTCCGCCCTCGTGCATCGCGACCGGGCCGGTGTTCCACGTACCCGTGTGGCTACCCTGCACCTGGAGCATCTGCAGGCCGTACTGGATGAGGCCGCGCATCTCCTCGGCGCTCTGGAACCGGTCGTCCGGGTCCTTCGCGAGCGAGCGCATGACCAGCCCGTCCAGCTCCGGCGGCACCGCGTGCAACACCTCGGACGGCGGGACCGGAATGTCCTGCACATGCTGATATACGACAGAGAGCGGCGTCTCGCCCGTGAACGGGGGCCGCAGCGCCAGGAGTTCGTACAGCAGGCAGCCGGTGGCGTAGAGGTCGGAGCGGTGGTCGACGGCCTTGCCCAGCGCCTGCTCGGGTGAGAGGTACTGCGGCGTGCCCATGACCATGCCGGTCTGCGTCATCGTCGACTGCGCGCCGTGCAGCGCACGGGCGATGCCGAAGTCCATCACCTTGACCGCGCCCGAGTTCGTGATGATCACGTTGGCGGGCTTGATGTCACGGTGCACGATGCCGTGCTGGTGCGAGTAAGCGAGGGCTTCCAGCACGCCCGAGACGATGATCAGGGCCTGCTCGGGTGGCGGGGCCTCGGCTTGGAGGAGCAGATCGCGGATGGTGCGGCCCTCGACGAGCTCCATCACGATGTAGGGGACGGTCTGGCCGCCCACCACGTCCTCGCCGGAGTCGTACACGGCGACGATGGCATGGTGGTTGAGGCCCGCGACCGACTGCGCCTCGCGCGTGAACCGGGCCTTGGAGACCGGGTCCTCCGCGAGATCGGAACGCAGGAGCTTCACCGCGACCGTACGTCCCAGTCTGACGTCCTCGGCCGCGAAGACCTCCGCCATGCCGCCCCGGCCGAGCCGGTGGGTCATCCGGTAACGGCCGTCACCGACGACGCCGCCGATGCCCCAGGAGTCGGTGCCATCCGAAACTCCGCCGCCGTTTGCTTCGGAATCGGGTGCCATCAGTCCTCGCCGTCGTATCTGTCCGCGCGTCCGCGGGTTCTCACGGTGTCTAGCTGCATTGCCACGTCACGCTACAGCCTTTGCCGGACACACCGTTTCCGAGAGGGACCGGTCATCCAACCGCCCGGCGCGCCGCCCGCGCAAATTCGATGCGGATCCTGTAACGCTTCCGAGACGCTTCTTGTGCGTAGGGTCACGGAACGGGCACCCGGCTTGACGTGTCGTACCCCTCGGGCAGACTTGGCGCGTAAATAGGGATCATCGCGTCAGTCGCGCGCCGAGGGGGAAGCAAGTCATGAGCCAGGACGGCGCACACGGCGCTCAGGGGCGCTACGCGGGCGGTTCGGTCGCCGGCGGCCGATACCAGCTTCGCGACCTGCTCGGCGAAGGCGGGATGGCGTCCGTATACCTGGCGTACGACTCCGCTCTGGACCGCCAGGTCGCGATCAAGACGCTCCACACGGAGCTGGGCCGCGAGCAGTCGTTCCGCGAGCGGTTCCGGCGCGAGGCACAGGCCGTTGCCAAACTGCAGCACACCAACATCGTCTCGGTCTTCGACACCGGTGAGGACGAGCTCGGCGGCGCGCTGATGCCGTACATCGTCATGGAGTACGTGGAGGGGCAGCCGCTCGGCTCCGTACTCCAGGCGGACATCCAGAACTACGGGGCGATGCCGGCCGACAAGGCGCTCAAGGTGACGGCCGATGTGCTGGCCGCGCTGGACACCAGCCACGAGATGGGCCTGGTCCACCGTGACATCAAGCCCGGCAATGTGATGGTGACCAAGCGCGGTGTCGTGAAGGTCATGGACTTCGGTATCGCCCGCGCCATGCAGTCGGGCGTCACCTCGATGACGCAGACCGGCATGGTCGTCGGCACCCCGCAGTACCTCTCCCCCGAGCAGGCCCTGGGCCGCGGGGTGGACGCGCGCTCCGACCTGTACTCGGTCGGCATCATGCTGTTCCAGCTACTGACCGGGCGCATCCCGTTCGACGCGGACTCGCCGCTCGCCATCGCGTACGCGCACGTCCAGGAGGAGCCGGTCGCGCCCTCCACCATCAACCGGTCGATCACCCCGGCGATGGACGCGCTCGTCGCCCGCGCGCTGAAGAAGAACCCGAACGAGCGCTTCCCCAGCGCCGCGGCGATGCAGGACGAGATCGCGCGCGTGCTGAGCGCGAGCGGGCAGACGGGTGCTCCGGTGATCGTCGCGGGCGGTGGCGCCCCGGCGAACAGCGGTTCGGGCGTCGGCTCGGCGGTCTTCCCGCCGGTCGACCAGTCCACTCCGGCGCCGCAGAACGTCCAGACGCCGTACCAGCCGGGCCCGTACCCGTCGGGGCCGTACGGTGCACCGACCCCGGCGCCCACCCCGGCCCCGTCGTACGGCTATCCGCAGTCTGCTCCGGCGTACCAGAGCCAGGCGCCGATGGCCCCCGTGTCCCCGATGGCCCCCGTGTCCCCGATGCAGCAGCAGACCCCGCCGCCGTACACGATCGCGCCGCAGACGCAGGGCGGCTCCGGCGGGGGCGACGCCAGGCGGAACATGCCGGTGATTGTCGGCTCGATCGTCGTCGCGCTGGTCGCGATAGGCGGGCTGATCACGGTGCTCGCGCTGAAGAACGACCCGGGTACGGAGGGGGCCTCCCCGAACGAGTCGTCGGCATCGAGCGAGCACAAGGATCCGGAACGGAACCGGACGATGAAGACCGATGCCTGCACGGACGCCATGGAGGACGACGACGACCCGAACAAGGTCGACGCACCGAGCTTCCTCTACAAGGACATCCTGTCCGCGAAGGCGTGCGCGGACGCGGCGGGCTGGACGATCAAGGAGATCAAGGTGCCGGGGAACGCCTACGCGGAGGACCAGGTCATCGACCAGTTCCCGACCTCCGGAACCGCCGTGCCCAAGAGGGGCGCCCACTTCGAACTCCGCATCGCGACGGGCGACCCGGCCTGAGCGGACGCGGTACGCGCTCACGCGGCAGTGGCGGGGCGCGGGCGACGTCCTGAGGACGCCACATATCCGAGATGCCGGACATATCGTCACATGTGACGCTGACCCCATGGCTCAAGGACTTCTCCCATCACGGTCCACGAGGTGCGTGGTCTGCCTCATATTCTCGGCGGGCGCGGCATTGGGGGCCGCGACAGGCCAGGCGCACGCGGACCGGCGCACCCCCGGTGGGGCGCCGGGGGCGGTCAGCGGCTCGGCGACACCTCCCGCGCAGGCCTCCGCCGCATCTTCCGCCCACCCCTCCACCGGCCCCGGTGACCCGGGTGCCCAACCGTCGGGCAAGGGGTCGACCACCCCTTCGGCCGAACCCTCGGCCATACCGACGACCACCCCCTCGGGCGGCGGCTCGGCCGCCCCCGCGCCCCCGGCGCCTCCGCTGCCCTCTTCCCCGGCATCCGGCTCCCCTTCGGTCTCCCCCTCCGGCCCGCCGTCCTCCACCGCTGCGGACCCGAAGTCGCCGCCCCGCGAAGCGCAGACCCCGCTCGCCGGGCGCGAGGCCGGTGAGGGGCGGCTGCGGCCCGGGCGGCCGCTCGCACCCGCGGACAGCTCTTCCGGCGAGCCCGACGGGCCCGACGACCCCGTCCAGCCCGACGCGCCCGACGCGCCCGACGCGCCCGACGCGCCCGACACGTCCGACGCGCCCGACACGTGGCCCACGGCGACCGATCCGGGGCTTGTCCCCGCCGCGATACCCGCGGCGAGCACGTCCCCCGAGCCCGGCCGACTCGCGCCGCAGGCCCTCGACAGGCCGGCCGTACAGCGCGTGAAGCAGGTGTCCCTGGGCGCGGGAATCACGCTGATAGGACTGGGGCTGGGCTTCCTCGCGTTCCGTATGCGCCGCTCGGCCTGAGACGGCCCCACGGGCCCGCAATCAGCGCGCAGGCACGCCGGGCGTGACTTGCACCGAGCAACATACTGGGTATACATACTCAGTATGTCGATTCGTCACGGGCTACTGGCCCTGCTCGAACGGGGGCCCCGATACGGCTCCCGGCTCCGCACCGAATTCGAGTCGCGCACCGGCTCCACCTGGCCGCTCAATGTCGGCCAGGTGTACACGACGCTGAGCCGACTGGAGCGCGACGGCCTGGTCGTCCAGGACGACGAGGACGACCAGGGGCACGCCCTCTACGCCATCACCGACGACGGCCGCACCGAGCTGCGCAACTGGTTCGAGACGCCCGTCGACCGCAGCAATCCGCCCCGTGACGAGCTGGCCATCAAGCTCGCCATGGCGGTCGGCGCGCCCGGTGTGGACATCCGGGCCGTCTTCCAGTCCCAGCGCCGCCACACCCTGAAGGCGATGCAGGACTACACCCGCCTCAAGGCGCAGGCCCTCGCCGATGTCCCGGCCAACCGCGACGAAGTCGCCTGGCTGCTCGTACTGGAACAGCTGATCTTCCAGTCGGAGGCGGAGGCCCGCTGGCTGGACCACTGCGAGTCCCGGCTGGTCCGCCTCGCCGAGGCCGCCGCCACGGAGCCGGAACCCGAGGTACGTACGACCGGCCGCGCCCCTGCCCATATCGCCCGTCCACGCAGCCGACGCTGACCACCAACCACTCCCGTACACCCGGCACATACCCGGCGCATACCCGGACCATCCGGCACCCGGCACCCGGCACAAGCTCCGGACCGCCCGCGTACGCACCCGGTGCCGGCCACGGACCGCTTCCGGGTCCGCCACCGGCCCACAGACCTGTTCCAAGGGGGAACCACCCACCATGTCCTCGCGCGCCCCGTCCCGATCCGCGTCCTCGTCCGATTCGCCGCTGTCGGTCGACGCACCGGTGCTCGAACTCCGAGCGCTCACCCGCACCCACGGCACCGGCATCGCCGAGGTGCACGCCCTGCGTGGCATCGACCTCTCCGTGCACACCGGTGAACTCGTCGCCGTGATGGGCCCCTCCGGCTCCGGCAAGTCCACCCTGCTGACCATCGCGGGCGGCCTCGACACCGCGACCAGCGGCCAGGTCATCATCGAGGGCCAGGACATCGCCGGCCTCGGCCGCAAGGGCGTCGCCGCCCTGCGCCGTCGCAGCGTCGGCTATGTCTTCCAGGACTACAACCTGATCCCGGCGCTCACCGCCGCCGAGAACATCGCCCTGCCGCGCGAGCTCGACGGGGTCTCCGTGCGCAAGGCCCGCAAGGAGGCGCGGGCGGCGCTGGAGGAGTTGAAGCTCCTGGAGATCGCCGACCGTTTCCCGGACGAGATGTCCGGCGGCCAGCAGCAGCGCGTCGCGATCGCCCGTGCGCTGGTGGGGGACCGGCGCCTCGTGCTCGCCGACGAACCGACCGGGGCACTCGACTCCGAGACCGGTGAGGCCGTGCTCGCGCTGCTGCGCAGCCGCTGTGACCGGGGCGCGGCCGGTGTGATGGTGACGCACGAGCCGCGGTACGCCGCCTGGGCGGACCGGGTCGTGTTCCTCCGGGACGGTTCGATCATCGACCAGGCGCTCACCGCCGACGCCGACTCGCTGCTGGCCGCCGAGGGCGCCAAGTGAGCGTCTTCACGGGCTGGCGCGCCTCCCTCCGCATAGCCAGGCGCGACGCGATGCGCGCCAAGGGCCGCAGCGCACTGGTGGTCGCGATGATCGCGATACCGGTACTCGGCGTCACGGCCCTCGATGTGACGTACCGCAGCATGACGCCGACCGTCGCCGAGCAGCTGACCAGCAAAATGGGCTCCGCCGACGCGTTGTTCAGCGACGAGATGATGGGGCCCATCGAGCAGCTCCCCGATGGGGCGGTGAGCAACATCTACATGGGCGTCGACGACGCACCGCCCGTGGAGAACCGCGACCCGGTCGACATCAGGACGACGTTCCCCAAGGGTTCGCGGGCGATCAGCATCCAGTCCGTCCCGGCGAGTGTCACCACCCGGTACGGCGTCACGAACACCGACATCGTCGAGATCCGGACGTCGGACACGATGGCCCGCGGCAAGATCGACCTCGTGCGCGGCGCCTACCCGCACGGCAAGGGCGAGATGGCCGCCACCGAGCCGTTCCTGAAGGCGACCGGACTGCACGTCGGCTCGACCACCACCGTGCGCAACTCCGGCCGGACGTACACCATCACCGGCGCGGTCGAGCTGCCCAGCGAGCTGAAGACCGAGGCGCTCTACGCCGACCCCGGTGCGGTCATCGCTCCGTGGAAGGCCGAGGCCGACCACGACAAGAAGGTGCTTCCGCCGAACGCCGGGTCCATGGACTGGCTGGTCAAAGGCCCCGCAGGGGTCGGCGTGACCTGGCCGCACATCATGGAGGCCAATAAGTCGGGCGTGCTCGTCACGTCCCGGCAGGTCGCCCTCGACCCGCCGCCGGACTCCGAGGTCCCGCTGACTGCCAGAAACCCCGGCAGCTTCGACATCGGCTCCGAGAGATTCAGCGCGGCACTCGTCACCGTGATCGCCATGGCGGTCCTGGAGATCGTGCTGCTCGCCGGGCCGGCCTTCGCGGTCGGTGCGCGCCGTTCCCGCCGCCAGCTCGGCCTTCTCGGCACCTGCGGCGGAGACAGGCGCCACATCAGGGCCGTGGTGCTCGGGGGCGGTCTGGTGCTCGGTGGCATCGGAGCGGTGGCGGGTGTCGCGGTCGGCCTCGGGCTCACCGCGGCCCTCCAGCCCGTGATCGAGAACTGGGCCGGACACCGGTTCGGCTCTCTCTCGATGCCGCCGCTGGAGTTGCTGCTCATCGCCGCGATCGGCCTGATCACCGGCCTGCTGGCGGCGTTCGCCCCGGCGATCGTGGCGAGCCGGCAGTCCGTACTGGAGTCGCTGACCGGCCGGCGCGGCGCCCGCCGCTCCTCCCGGGTGCTGCCCGTCCTGGGCGCCTGCGTGCTGGCGCTCGGTGGCGCGATCGCCCTCTACGGCGGCACCAGCGGGAATTCGACACTGGTCGCCGGCGGATCGATTGTCGCCGAGCTCGGTCTGCTCGGGTGCATCCCGGTGATCGTCGGCTTCCTCGGGCGGCTCGGCAGGAGGCTGCCTCTCTCGCCCCGGATGGCGCTGCGCGACGCGGCCCGCAACCGTGGTCGTACCGCTCCCGCCGTCGCCGCGGTGATGGCGGCCGTCGCAGGTTCGGTGGCCATCGCCACGTACATGTCCAGCCATTCGGCCGAGTACGAGTACAACTACATCCCCTCGCTCACCCAGGGGACCATCGTCGTCTCGTCCTCCGGCGAGGAGTCGGCCGAGCGGCTCCCGCTGGCACGGACGGCCGTGGAGCGGAACATGGCCGTCACCAGCGGACACGCGGACTTCCGACGGGTCTGGGCAGGCAGCGACTGCAACAACTACGAGGAGAACCAATGCGGCTCGCTGGAACTGGTCAAGCCCACCGGCAAGGCCCACAGCTGCCCGCTCACCCGCAAGGGAGCCAAGGAGCTTGCCGCACGGCTCTCCGCCGACGAGCACAGGAAGCTGATGCGGTCCCCCGCCTGCCTCACCGACCTGATGGCGTCGGGTCTTTTCGACACCGGTGAGAGCAACATCGTCGTCGCGGACGCGGGCCTGCTCGACACGTATGTGAAGCTCGACGACCCCGCGGCGGCGAAGGCGCTGGCCGCGGGCACTCCGGTGCTGCTCAACCCGGTGTACGCGGAGAACGGCGAGGTCACTGTCAAGGCGGTCCACCAGTACAGCGAGAAGGACAAGAAGTACGGGCAGCCGCACCCGGGCAAGGCACGGACCACCGTGGACAAGCTGAAGGTGTACGTGGCCCCCGAGAAGTACGCCGCCACGCCCGGAATCCGCATGATCCTTCCGGAGAAGACCGCGGAACGGCTGGGCCTGCACACCAGGGCGTCCGGGAGCGTGTATGCCGTCGCCCATGCGCCGACAGCCGCCGAGGACCAGCGGGTTTCCGGTGCCATCGAGCAGGCCGGCGGCGGCATCTGGGTGCAGGCCGATTACGGCCCCGGCCTGGGGGAGGACACCATCCTGCTGATCCTGACCCTGTTCGCCGGCCTGGTGACCCTGGGCGCGGCCGCGATCACTACGGGCCTGGCCAAGGCGGACGCGGAAGCCGACCTCAACACCCTCAGCGCGGTAGGTGCGCCTCCGAGCGTGCGGCGGAAGCTGTCCGGCTTCCAGTGCGTGGTGGTGGCCCTCACGGGTGTGGTGCTCGGCACGCTGGCAGGCCTGGTGCCCGCGGTGGCGCTGCGCCTCATCGACCTGCGGGAAGCACTGAAGTTGATGCGGCTCGATCCCACACAGTCGGCGTACACGCCGATCGTGCTGCCCTGGGCGACCATCGGTCTGCTCGTCGTGGGCATTCCGCTGCTGGCCGGGGTGCTCGCTGCGGCGTTCACGCGGTCGCGCCTGACGCTGGCACGGCGAGCCGGATGATCACGCGTCCGGCGCGGTCAGTGGCCTGACCGGCTGATTTGGTGCCCCCGTAAACGGTGGATCAACCGTTTACGGGGGCACCACCGTGTTGTACAGCAGGTGTGCGAGACAATGGCGCCATGGAGATGCCGAGGAATGAACGGTCGCAGGAGCACCCCCAAGTCCTCGTGGTGGGGCAGGACGGCATGGCGATCGGCGGCGGCGGTGGCACTGACGACGAGTCGCGTGAGGTCCCGGTGACGGAGATGGTCGAGCAGCCCGCGAAAGTCATGCGCATCGGCAGCATGATCAAGCAGCTCCTGGAGGAGGTCAGGGCTGCTCCACTCGACGAGGCGAGCCGGGTCAGGCTCAAGGAGATCCACGCGAGCTCCGTGAAAGAGCTGGAGGACGGCCTCGCGCCGGAGTTGGTGGAGGAGCTGGAGCGGCTCTCCCTGCCGTTCACCGAGGAGTCGGTGCCCTCCGAGGCGGAACTCCGGATCGCGCAGGCCCAGTTGGTGGGCTGGCTGGAGGGCCTCTTCCACGGCATCCAGACGGCGCTGTTCGCCCAGCAGATGGCGGCGCGGGCCCAGTTGGAGCAGATGCGCCGCGCCCTTCCGTCGGGAAGCGGACACGAGGACGAGGACGGCAGCGGGGATCAGCACGGGGCCATCCGGTCCGGGCCGTATCTGTAGTCGGTACGCCGCTCTGGTCCGCACGCCACTCTCGCCCGTACGCCACTCTGGTCCGTACGCCACTCTGGTCCGTACGCCACTCTGGTCCGCACGCCACTCTGGTCCGCACGTTTCGATGACGTAGCAACGCCAAGGCCCGGCACGCATGGTCGACGACCTGTGTGCCGGGCCCCGTTGTGTGCGGTGCGTGCCCGGTGGCGAGGGCAGGGGCGGAGGGTCAGCCCGCGGGTGTCCGCAGAAGCACCTTTCCGATGTGAGCGCTGGACTCCAGCACCCGGTGGGCCTCGGCGGCGTCGGGCATCGGCAGCGTGCGGTCCACGACCGGCCGTACGACACCGTCGGCGATCAGCGGCCAGACGTGCTCGCGCACGGCGGCGACGATGGCGGCCTTCTCGGCGAGCGGACGGCCGCGCAGTGAGGTCGCGGTGATGGCGGCCCGCTTGTGCAGGAGGGCGTTCAGATTCAGCTCGCCCTTGACGCCGCCCTGGAGGCCGATGATGGCAAGCCGGCCGTTGACGGCGAGTGCCTTCACGTTCCGGTCCAGGTACTTCGCACCGACGATGTCGAGAATGACATCCGCACCGGCCCCGTCCGTCGCCTTGCGCAACTCCTCGACGAAGTCCTGCTCCCGGTAGTCGATCAGGATGTCGGCCCCGAGCTCCGCACAGCGCGCGAGCTTCTCCGGTCCGCCCGCGGTCACCGCGACCGTTGCGCCCACGGCCTTGGCGAGCTGGATAGCCATCGTGCCGATGCCACTGGATCCGCCGTGCACCAACAGCGTCTCGCCGGGGCGCAGATGGGCCACCATGAACACGTTCGACCAGACCGTGGCCGTCACCTCGGGCAGTGCCGCCGACAGCGTCAGGTCGACTCCGTCCGGTACGGGCAGCAGTTGTCCGGCGGGTACGGCGACCTTCTCCGCGTAACCGCCACCAGCGAGCAGCGCACACACCTCGTCGCCGACCGACCAGCCGCTGACGCCGGGCCCGATCGCCGAGATGCGGCCCGCGCACTCCAGGCCCGGGTACGGGGAAGCACCGGGCGGCGGGTTGTAGAACCCCTGCCGCTGCAGCACATCGGCGCGATTGACCGCGCTGGACACGACATCGACGAGGACCTCGCCCTCGCCGGCTACCGGATCGGGCACCTCGGCCCATACGAGCGCCTCGGGGCCACCGGGTTCGGGGATCGTGATCGCATACATGGCGGCGAGGCTACTCCGTGGCGCGGGACGCACGGAGCCGTGGCGCGGGACGGGCAACCACGCGGCGCCGGGAGGCGGCGTCGCAACGCCGGCAGACGACTCCGCAACGCCGGCAGACGACTCCATGACGCGACGGGCCGTACGGGCGGGCCTACGCGGTGGGAGCGGGCCGGGGCGGTGCGGCGGGCCTACGCAGTGGGAGCGGGCCGGGCGGTGCGGTGCCCACCACCGGCCCGAGGGTGACGCCCGATAGCGAGTACGGCGTCCGCGCGATGCCCGGCTACGAGCGCGGCACGCCTGGTGCCGGGTGGCTCAGCGGCGGTTCGTTCGAGGCCCGCACGATGGTGATCAAACGGTCCGTCAGCTGCAGGGGACTGGCCGCCGGATCGTCGTATCCGAGCAGCCGATGCCCCCGCAACACGCTGACGACGAGATCCTCGGTCTCCCGGACGCTCTTGCCCACCTCGGCCTTTATCACCGGCCGTTCGACGAGGTCGAGACCGCTGCCCTGCTGGATCAGGTCCTCCATCACCGTACCCGCGCTGGGACTGAGGACGGAGAGGCCGAGCAGCCGGCCCGCCGCGCTGGCGCTGGTGATCACCGCGTCGGCGCCGGACTGCCTGAGCAGCGGGGCGTTCTCCTCCTCACGCACCGCGGCGACGATCTTCGCGCCGCGGTTGAGCTGCCGCGCCGTCAACGCCACCAGCACCGCCGTGTCGTCGCGCTGGGTGGCGATGATGATCTGACGCGCCTTCTGAAGCTCGGCACGCAGCAGAACCTCGCTGCGCGTCGCATCGCCGACCACACCCACGAACCCTTCGGCGTTGGCGATCTCGATCACCTTGCTCGCCGGATCGACGATGACGATCTGTTCTTTGCTCAGGCCGGTGGCGCGCAGGGTCTGGATGGCCGAACGGCCCTTCGTGCCGAAGCCGACGACGACGGTGTGGTCACGCAAGTTGGCTCTCCAACGCTTCAGCCGAAAGTCCTCCCGGGTCCGTTCCGTAAGGACCTCAAGAGTGGTACCGACCAGGATGATCAGGAACAGCACCCGCAACGGTGTCACGAGCATCACATTGGTGAGCCGGGCGGCGTCCCCGTACGGGGTGATGTCTCCGTATCCGGTGGTGGAGAGGGTGACCGTCGCGTAGTACACCGCGTCCAGCAGGTCGACCTTGCCATCGGCGGCATCGTGATATCCCCCGCGGTCGAGCCAGACGATCAGCACAGTTGCGGCAAGCACCAGCAACGCCATCATCAGCCGCTTGGCGACCTGCCGCGCCGGCCCCTCGGTGACCCTGCGCGGGAGCTCCACCCGCGTGGGCGCGACATGCTCGTCGGCACGCCTGGCCATCGCATCGTGGCCGGGAAGTTTCACGTGAAACACCCTTCCGTCCACGGCGTCGCCGAGGCCCACGGTAGGTCGAGGATCTCCACCTCGGTGCCGGACCGTACCCCGCCCGGAGGTACGACGGCCAGTCCGTCGGCCGCGGCAATTCCCCGGAGCATCGCCGGACCGTTGTAATGCAGCGGTACGACGTACTCGGCACCGCTGCCGGTTCCCGCGTTGCCGAGACTACGGGCACGGTCGTCGGTGCCGCCCGCGCGATGGACGACGGGTACCAGACGGGTGTCGTGCGGGTGCCCGTGCACCTCGTCGCGCACCACGACCCGGTACGGCGCCTCCGGCGCATGGCCGGCCAGCCCGCGGAGCAACGGCTCGGCAAGTGTGAGAAGCCCGGAGACGGCGGCCAGCGGATTACCCGGCAGCCCGACGAGATACGGGCCCGCATCCGGTCCCTCCGCCCTGAGCCTGGCCAGCAGCATCGGGTGGCCGGGGCGGACGGCGACGCCGTCGACCAGCAGCTCGGCCCCGATCTCGGCAAGGACCGGGTGGACGTGGTCGACAGGGCCCGAGGCCGTACCGCCGGTGGTGATGATCAGATCTGCGTCGGAGGCGGTGAGGGCGCTCCGGAGGGCCGCGGCGTCGTCGCCGAGGCGCTGCGGGGCGGAGACCTCGACGCCCAGGGCGCGCAGCCAGGGACCGATCATCGGGCCGAGCGCGTCACGGATCAGCCCGTCGTGCGGCAGCCCACTGGTCAGGAGTTCGTCACCGAGGACGAGGACATCGACGCGGGGGCGGGGGACGGTGCCCAGCTCGTCGTACCCTGCGGCGGCAGCCAGGCCGAGAACTGCGGGCGTCACCAGGGCCCCGGCGGGCAGGAGCTGATCGCCGGAACGGCATTCCTGGCCTCGGGGCCTGATGTCCTGTCCTGGATGTACCTGGTGCGTCGCGTGGAGCAGCCCCGTGGACTCGTCCACGCGAGCGTGCTCGCTGCGGATCACCGCGTTGGCGTCCGCCGGAATGCGTGCGCCGGTGGCGATCCGTACGGCATCGCCGTCGGGGAGCGCGGCGGGGGCGCGGTGCCCGGCGAGGATGCCCAGATGTTGGCTCGGCCGTGGGCTGGGGCGTGGGCTGGTGTCGCCTTCCTCGCTTTCGCTTCCTTCGACCTCGCGGATGGTCCATGGACCCGGTCCGGTGACGACCCAGCCGTCCATGGCAGAGGTGTCGAAGGACGGCAGATCGGTGAGTGCGACGAGCGGTTCGGCAAGTACGTGTCCGAGGGCCTGGTCGAAGGGAAGCCGCCGGGAACGGACGGGAACGTCACGGCCCGACCGCGCGGCGAGCGCGCGCGCCTCCCGCCAGGAGTACGCCCGGCTGTGCCGGTCACGCCCGTGCGGCCGGACGGCGCCCTGGTCCGGCTGCGGGGGCGGAAACGGAGCCAGGGACTGGGAGGGGAATACGGACGCGCGCTCTTCCGTGGAGCGGGGCCGGCCCGCGGAGTTCGACGACTCCGAGGAACAGGAATCCGTGGAGTGGGGTCGATCCGCAGAGTGAGGCCGATCCGCAGAACCGAGCCGGTCCACGGACTGAGACAGGTCCACAGAACCGAGCCGGTCCACGGACTGAGGAAGGTTCACGAAGCCGAGCCGGTCCGCAGGCCGCGGCTGATCCACAGAGTGAGGCCGACGTGACGGTTGGGGCTCACCTGACGACCGGCGCCCAACCAGCGCGAGGGCCTGTTCAACGGCCCGGTCCTCCTCGGCGGCTCGCAGTTCCTCCTGGGTCGGCACCCGCTCGCCCGACGCCGGACTGTCACGCGCCGAGTCCCCGCCGGCCTCCGAGGGCCCCGCGCCCACCGAGGGCTCCACGGCCGCCGAGGACCCTGCGTCCACCGGCGCAACGCCCATCGACGCGGCATCGGCCGCCGGGGGCGGGTCGGACCTGTCGTTGCGGGCCGTCATCGGGTCTCGTTCTCGTCCGCCCACCGGAGGGCCAGCGCGGCGGCCTTGCGGGCTGCCTCGGCCACCGCCTGGCCGTCGCCGTCGCTGCTCGCCTTCGCCGCCGCGTACCCGACAAGGAACGTCGTCAGGGGCGCGGCGGGACGGGCGACGCCGTGGGCGGCGTCACGGGCGAGATCGAGCAGGACGTCGGTGTCGACGTCGAGTTCGATGCCCAGTTCGTTCTTGACTGCGGTGATCCATTCGTCCAGCACGGTCCCATGCTCTCTGATACGGGCCCGGGCCGACGCAATGTCCTCCCAGGTGTCGCAGTCGAAGGAGGCGAGGGGGCCGGCCTCCACCCGGGCAAGGTCGAGCTCGTTCGTCAGCAACCGCAGGGGAAGCCCGGACAGACCGCCGTGCTCGGTGGCGATCAGGGCGAGTTCGCGGCGCAGCGGTTCGCCACGGTAGACGGCGACGAGAGGCTGATCGCGACCGTCCGGGTCTGCGCACAGGGCCCCGTCCCGCTGACCGTCACGGGCGGCGGCCAACAGCCCTCCGACGGTGCTCTCCCCGAGGAACGGCAGATCGGCGGAGAGTACGAGAACCCATTCCGCGCCGGTACACCTGACGCCGGCGTCGAGCGCGGCCAACGGGCCGCCGCCCTGCGGTTCTTCCCGCGTCCAGGTCACGGCGCGCGCGGTGGGCCGCCGCCCGCCCACCACCACGGTGGTCGAGGCGTCGGCGCAGGCCGCGAGCACCCGGTCGAGCAGCGCACGGCCACCGACCCGGATCCCGGGCTTGTCGGCACCGCCGAGCCGCTTGGCGGCCCCTCCGGCAAGGACGATGGCGTCATACGCGGTCATGCTCCGAGTATGCGGGGCACGGCCCCCGTTGATCCTCCCAGGTCCGCGATCCAGCAGATCTGCCAGGGAAGAAACGGGAGCCCGCAGCCGAATCCGCCTACAACGTGCGCAGGAGCACCGCCGGTTGTTCCACGCAGTCGGCCACGTAGCGCAGGAATCCGCCCGCCGTACCGCCGTCGCAGACCCGGTGGTCGAAGGTCAGCGAGAGCTGGACGACCTGGCGCACAGCCAGCTCACCTTCGTGCACCCACGGTTTGGGCACGATCCGGCCGACGCCCAGCATCGCCGCCTCCGGGTGGTTGATGATCGGGGTCGAACCGTCGACCCCGAACACCCCGTAGTTGTTCAGCGTGAACGTGCCGCCGGTCAGCTCTGCCGGGGTCAGCCTCCCCGTCCGGGCCGCCTCGGTCAGCCGGGCGATCTCGGCCGCGATCGACTCCGCGTTCCGGGCCTGTGCATCCCGCACGACGGGGACGACGAGGCCCCGCTCGGTCTGCGCCGCGAACCCGAGATGGACCTCCGGCAGCCGCACTATCTCCCGCGCTTCCGGATCCACCGTGGCGTTGAGCTCGGGGAACCGGGCCAGCGCGGCAGTGCAGATACGCGCCAGCAGGGCGAGCACCGACACCTTGGGACCGGCGACCGTACCACCGGCGCTGTTCATCGCGGATCTGGCTGCCATCAGCTCGGTGGCATCGGCGTCGACCCAGCACGTCGCATCGGGGATCTCTCGCCGACTGCGCGCCAGCTTGTCGGCGACCGCGCCCCGTACACCGCGCAACGGAATGCGCTCCACGGCCGGACCCGTGGCCCTCCGCGCCGTCGACGGCCGCACCGGCGGCAGCGACGTCGATACCGAAAGCGGCCCCTGTCCGTGCTCGGGCACCGAACCCGACTCCGACACCGGCACCGGCACCGGCGCCGACACGGACACCGAGACCGCGTCCGGCGAAGGAGCCGCCGCCCCCTCTGCCAGCGCCCTGATCGCGGACTCGACATCGGCACGCATGATCAACCCGTCCGGCCCGGAGCCCGCCAGCTGCCGCAGATCGAGGTCGTGCTGCCGCGCCAGCTTCCGTACCAGCGGGGAGACAACGGCCACCGGCCCCTTCGCCGCGTCCGGAACAGAAGCAGCTGCCGCAGCCGCAGCCGTAGCGGTCACGTGTGCGGCAGCATGCGCCGCCACCGCCTCGGGCCGGACCCGTCGACGGCGTGCCGCCGGCGCACCCGTCCCGTACCCGACCAACACATTGCCGGACGACTCCACCTCACCGGCCCCGTCTCTGGCCTGAGCCCCGGAGCCGGAACCCGCCCCGCCCGAACCGGCCCCGGACCCCACGGCCGACACCACCGCCCCAGTCCCCGCACCCGCGCCTTCCCCTGCCCCCGAGCCCACCAATCCCGCAGACCCCAAGCCCCCCTCGGACCCCACAGCCACCGTCAACAACGGTGACCCGACCGGAAGTTCCATGCCCTCCTCGCCGAACCGCGCGGTCACCACGCCCCCGTAAGGGCACGGCACCTCCACCATCGCCTTGGCCGTCTCGACCTCGACGACCGGCTGGTCGATGGCGACGACATCGCCGACCTCCACCAGCCAGCGCACGATCTCCGCCTCGGTGAGCCCCTCACCGAGGTCCGGCAGCTTGAATTCGAGTACCTGTGGCATCAGCTCTCCGCCTCCCACTGCAAGCGGGCGACCGCGTCGAGCACCCGGTCCACGCCCGGCAGATGGTGCCGCTCCTGCATCGGCGGCGGATACGGAATGTCGAACCCGGTGACCCGCAGCACCGGCGCCTCCAGATGGTGAAAGCAGCGCTCGGTGACCCGGGCCGCTATCTCGCCGCCCGGACCGCCGAAACCGGAGGACTCATGGACGACGACCGCGCGCCCCGTACGCCGCACGGAAGCGGCGACGGTCTCGTCGTCGAACGGGACCAATGAGCGCAGATCGACGACTTCGAGATCCCAGCCCTCTGCCACAGCCGCCTCCGCGGCGTCCATACAGACCGGCAATGACGGCCCGTACGTGATCAGCGTCGCGCTGCGCCCGGTCCGGCGGACGACGGCCCGTCCAATCGGTTCCACGGCCACCGGCGCCTCGGGCGACCAGTCCGCCTTCGACCAGTAGAGCCGCTTCGGCTCCAGGAAGACCACCGGATCGTCGGAGGCGATCGAGGCCCTCAGCAGCCCGTACGCGTCCTCGACCGTGGCGGGCGTGACGACGTGGAGGCCGGGCGTCGCCATGTAGTACGCCTCCGAGGAGTCGCTGTGGTGCTCCACCCCGCCGATCCCGCCGCCGTACGGCACCCGGACCGTGATCGGCAACGGCATGGCGCCGGCCGTCCGGTTCCGCATCTTGGCGACATGGCTGATGAGCTGCTCGAACGCCGGATAGGCGAAGGCGTCGAACTGCATCTCCACCACGGGCCGCAGCCCGTACATCGCCATACCGACGGCCGTGCCGAGGATGCCCGCCTCGGCCAGCGGGGTGTCCGTGCAACGGTCCTCGCCGAACTCCTTCGCCAGACCGTCGGTGATCCGGAAAACCCCACCGAGCGTGCCGACATCCTCACCAAGGACGTGCACCGTCGGATCCTCGGCCATCGAGTCGCGCAGCGCTCGCCCGAGCGCCTGCGCCATGGTGGCCGGCTTGGCCTTCGCCGTCCGCTCTCCGGCCGGCGCCGCTGCGGTGGTCATCGCCCTCCCTCCAAGTCGTTGTGGCCGTGCTGGTCCTGCTCGGCCTCCAGCTCGACACGCAAGCGGGCGGCCTGCTCCCGCAGTTGGGTGGTCTGTTCCGCGTAGACATGGGCGAAGAGATCCATCGGTTCGAGCACCGGATCGGCGTTCATCCGTTCGCGCAGAGCGGTCGCCATCCGCTCCGCTTCCGCGCGCGCCTCCTCGATCCCGTCGTCACCGAGCAGCCCTCGCCCGGTCAGCTCCCGCTCCAGGAGCTGGATCGGATCGTGCGCACGCCACGCCTCCACTTCGCTGTCGACGCGGTAGCGCGTGGCGTCGTCGGCGTTCGTATGGGCGTCCATGCGGTACGTCACCGCTTCGACGAGCGTCGGCCCGCCACCGCTCCGGGCCCGTGCCACCGCCTCGCCGAGAACCTGGTGCACGGCGGCCGCGTCATTGCCGTCCACCAGCCGGCCCGGCATCCCGTACCCCACAGCCTTGTGCGCCAGGGACGGAGCCGCGGTCTGCTTCGCCAGCGGCACGGAGATCGCGAAACCGTTGTTCTGCACGAGGAAGACGACCGGGGCCCGCCAGACGGCCGCGAAATTCAGCGCCTCGTGGAAATCGCCCTCGCTGGTCCCGCCGTCACCGACCATGGCCAGTGCCACCACGTCGTCACCCTTGAGCCGCGCCGCGTGTGCCAGGCCCACGGCGTGCGGCAGCTGAGTGGCGAGGGGGGTGCAGAGCGGGGCGATGCGGTGTTCGCGCGGGTCGTAACCGGTGTGCCGGTCGCCGCGCAGCAGCGTCAGTGCCTCGACCGGGTCCAGGCCGCGCGCCACGGCAGCCAGAGTGTCGCGGTAGCTGGGAAAGAGCCAGTCCCGCTCCTCCAGCACCAGTGCGGCCGCTATCTCGCAGGCCTCCTGCCCCGTGCTCGACGGGTAGACAGCGAGCCGGCCCTGCTTGGTGAGAGCGGTGGCCTGTGCGTTGTACCGCCGGCCGCGCACCAGCTCCGCGTAGAGCCGCAGCAGCAACGCGGGGTCGGCATCGGCCACGGCGTCCGTACCGAGCACGCGATACGGCTCGGGGTCCGGGAGCAGCGGCGCGGGATCGGTGAGCGGCTTCCAGGCCGGGGGCGGCGTGGGCCGGTAAGCGGCCGCGCCGGGCAGCTCTTGGACCGTCATGACAAGCACCTCCTGGCATCGAGGGGTTTCGAGCGGCGTCTGTCGGCATCGAGGATCGTCCGATGCCGAGGGGTGTCGAAATACATCGAAATGTCGAGCGCTGTCCGAGGCACGGATGTGCCGTGCCTCACCTACCGATTGTTCGGTCGCGAGCGCATTTTGGCTACAGGCGCCTTCAGCCTGTGGACAAACGGTTCTCCACAGCCTGGGATAGGGGCAGGTCGTCCAGGACAGGGAGGCGCGGGCACATGTCAGCTGAACAAATGGCCGACGGGGGCGAGGAACCCGGCCAGGTTCCGCCCGCGCGCCCGCTGGACGCCGTCGACCGCGACATCCTGAGGTTGCTCCAGACGGACGGCCGCGCCTCGATACGGTCGGTGGCCGATCGCGTCCATGTCTCCCGGGCCAACGCGTACGCCCGGATCAACCGGCTCATCGACGACGGTGTGATCCGCGGTTTCAGCGCGCGCGTGAACCATGAGCGGGCGGGGCAGGGCGCCTCCGCGTACATCACGCTCAAGATCGTCCAAAATTCCTGGCGCACCGTGCGCGAGCAGCTCCAGGCGCTGCCCGGGGCCACTCACATCGCGCTCGTCAGCGGCGACTTCGATGTCCTGCTGCTGGTGCACACCCCGGACAACCGGTCGCTGCGCGAACTGGTCCTGACCAGGATCCAGGCCATCCCGGAGGTGCTCTCCACCCGCACACTTCTGGTGTTCGAGGAGACGGACCTGGCCCCGGGCCCGGCCAGACCCACCGAGCTCACGTAACGGGACCAAGTGGACGAATACCGAATCCGAGCCGGAGACGGAGCTCCCTGCCCCCGTTCACACCGTCCAAGGCAGCGGTCACACCGAAGGCGCAGTGGCCCGGGCCTGTCCGCTCGTCAACGTTTCAACTCAGCGAGTGATCCGCTCAACGACTGGACCGCATCCCCTCGAAGGCCACCAGAACGAGCGTGTCCGCCAGCCGCTCCCCGTCGACGCCACCGTCCGACTGGGGCCGGTACCACTCCACCAGCGAGTTGACCATCCCGAAGAGCAGCCGCGTCACCAGCCGTATGTCCACGTCGGAGCGGAGATCACCGTCCGCGACCGCCGCCCTGAGGAGATCGGTCACCCGGTGGTCGAACTCGCGCCGCCGCTCCATGGCCCAGCGTTCGGTCTTCGTGTTGCCCCGCACGCGCAGCAGCAGCGTGACGTAGGGCAGTTCGGCTATCAGCACATCGACGGTGCGACGGGTGACGTACTCGACCCGCTCGATCGCACGCCCCTGCGTCGCCCCCGGCTCGTCGAGAATGCCGAAGAGCCCGTCCAGCGCCCGGCTCACCGCACGACGGAGCAGCTCCTCCTTGCCCGCGACATGGTGATAGATGGACGACTTGGAGATGCCCGCAGCCCGGGAGAGATGCTCCATGGACGTGCCGTCGTAGCCGCGCTCGTTGAAGACACGGACAGCAACGGTGAGCAGAGTCTCCGGGGTGTACGTGTCCCGCTTGGCCGTGGTCATGTCCGCGATCCTCCCCTACGAGTTGTCCACAGGTTTGGCGGGCCCCCTTGTCCCGACCGATCGTTCGGTTACTCTAACTCTGTCCGCCCGTCCCTGCCCAGCTCGATGAGGAGTTGGTCCGTCATGGCCGCCGAGCTCTCCCCGCACCTGTTGTCCGAGAAGCACCGCCCCACGCTCGACCAAGCCCTCGACGCGATCCGCACGCGCGCCTACTGGTCTCCGCATCCCGAGCATCCGAAGGCATACGGCGAGGGCGGCGCCCCCGGCAGCCTGAGCGCCGCCGAGGGCAAGGCCGCGTTCGACGCCGTGCTGCACACCCGGCTCGACCTCGGCCAGCCGGGCACAGACGGCTGGACGGGCGGAGAGATCTCTCCGTACGGGCCGGAGCTGGGCGTCGAATATCCGCACGCCGACCTGGATGTCCTGCTGCCGGCGATGCGTTCGGGCATGGCCGCCTGGCGTGCGGCGGGCCCCGAGACCAGGGCCCTGGTCTGTCTGGAGATCCTCGCGCGGATCAGCGCCAGGACCCATGAGTTCGGCCACGCAGTGATGCACACCAGCGGCCAGGCCTTCATGATGGCGTTCCAGGCGGGCGGCCCGCACGCCCAGGACCGCGGCCTGGAAGCCGTGGCGTACGCATACGCGGAGCAGATCCGCACCCCGCAGAGCGCCGACTGGTCCAAGCCGCAGGGCAAGCGCGACCCGCTCCAGCTGCACAAGTCGTTCACCGCGGCGCCCCGCGGTATCTCGCTCCTGATCGGCTGCAACACGTTCCCCACGTGGAACGGCTATCCGGGCCTCTTCGCCTCCCTGGCCACCGGCAATCCCGTCCTGGTCAAGCCGCACCCGCGCGCCGTGCTTCCGCTCGCGCTCACGGTGCAGCTGGCCCGCGAGGTGCTCGTCGAGGCGGGCTTCGACGCCAACCTGATCGCCCTGGCCGCCGAACGGCCGGGCGAGGGCATCGCGAAGTCTCTCGCGGTGCGCCCGGAGATCAAGATCATCGACTACACCGGATCCACCGCCTTCGGCGACTGGCTGGAGACCAACGCCCGCCAGGCCCAGGTGTACACGGAGAAGGCCGGCGTCAACACCATCGTCCTCGACTCCACGGACGACTACCGAGGGATGCTCGCCAACCTGGCGTTCTCCCTCTCGCTGTACAGCGGCCAGATGTGCACCACTCCGCAGAACCTGCTGATCCCCCGCGACGGCATCACGACCGACGACGGCAACAAGTCGTACGACGAAGTCGTCGACGACATCGCCGCCGCGGTGAACGGGCTGCTGGGCGACGACGCCCGGGCGAACGCACTGCTCGGCGCCCTGGTCAACCCCGATGTGAAGGCCCGCCTGGAGGCGGCAGCGGAGCTGGGTGAGGTCGCCCTGCCCTCGCGCGAGGTTGCCAACCCGGAATTCCCCGATGCCGTGGTCCGCACCCCCGTCGTCGTCAAACTGGACGGCACCAAGCCGGACGACGAGGACCACTTCCTGTCGGAGTGCTTCGGACCGGTCTCCTTCGCCGTAGCGGTCGACTCGACAGCCGACGCCGTGGAGCTGCTCCGCCGCACGATCCGCGACAAGGGCGCGATGACGGTCGGCGCGTACACCACCTCACCAGAGGTGGAGCGCGCGGTGGAGGACGTCTGCCTGGACGAGTCGGCCCAGCTCTCGCTGAACCTGACCGGCGGGGTGTACGTCAACCAGACCGCGGCGTTCTCCGACTTCCACGGCTCGGGCGGCAACCCGGCAGCGAACGCGGCCCTGTGCGACGGCGCGTTCGTAGCAAACCGCTTCCGCACAGTGGAAGTCCGCCGCCAGGCATAACCCCCGCCTGCCTCTCCCGTTCTCCCGCCCCTCGCGGACCCGTTCGCTCCCGCCCCTTTCGGCCCGTCCTCTGCTCCTCCAAGCCCCCCAGCTCTTCCGGGCTTCTTTCCAGCCTCCGGCGTTTGAGGAGCGGGGGCACGGGGGCGGGGCCCCGGTCACGGGAAGGGGCTGGGGCCAAAGGCAGGTAGGGCAAGCCCACCGCAGGCGTCCAACCCCACAGGCACCGACACCCGGCCCGCACCCGCCGCACCTACCCCGGAATATCCGCATACCGCTGCACCCACGCATGCATGGCAATCGCAGCCGCGGCCCCGGCGTTGATCGACCGCGTCGACCCGAACTGCGCGATGGAGCACACCATCGCCGCGTGCTTGCGGGCCCCTTCCGTCAGCCCGGGCCCCTCCTGTCCGAAGAGCAGCACACACCGCCGCGGCAGCTCGGTCCGCTCCAGCGGCACCGCCCCCGGCAGATTGTCGATCCCGATGATCGGCAGGCCCTCCGCCGCCGCCCACGCGGTCAGCGACTCGGTGTCGGGGTGGTGCCGCACGTGCTGGTACCGGTCGGTGACCATCGCACCGCGCCGGTTCCAGCGCCGCCGCCCCACGATGTGGATCTCCTTGGCGAGGAAGGCGTTCGCGGTGCGCACCACGGAGCCGATATTGAAGTCGTGGCCCCAGTTCTCAACCGCCACGTGGAAGTCGTGCCGCCGGAGATCAAGATCGGCGACGATCGCTTCCCGCGTCCAGTACCGGTAGGCGTCACCCACGTTGCGCCGGTCGCCGTGAGCGAGCAGCTCGGGGTCGTACCGCTCGTCCACGGGCCAGGGCAGCGGGTGCGGCCCGACGCCGATCTCCGTTCTGAACCCGTCGTCGTACTGCATCGGTTCCGCGGACGGACCGGGTTCTGCCGCCGGTGCGGACGCGACGGACGGTTCAAGTCCCCGGGACTCCTCGATCACCGATTTGCCGCCGGTACTGCCGGTGCCACCAATGCCGCCCATGCTGCTGCCACTCTCACTACTCACCCGACGAGCGTATGGCCCCCGTCGTCGCTGTGCTGCGGGGCCTCCTCGTCATCTGCGGCACGCCGCTGCCCCGGCACCTTGCCCCTGCGCGAGAACAGCAGCTCCCGTCCGAGGGTCACCCGGCCACCGAGCCACACCAGGAAGACGGTCGGCAGGAAGACGGAGTCGGCGGCGATCATCGCCATCGAGAAGAACGGCAGCCCGAGCAGCAGAGCGATGCCGGTGTGCTCGCACATCATGGCGACGAGCAGGACGTTCTTGACCCGCCGGTTGAACAGGGTGAAGGGGAAGGCGACCTGAACGATGACCGTGCCGTACGTCAGCAGCATCACCATCACACCGCTGGACGCGAGGATGTCCGACAGCCCGGGCCAGGGCGTGAAGTAATCGAGCTTGAGCGGGTAGTACAGCGCCGTGCCGTCCTGCCACCGCGAACCCTGGATCTTGTACCACCCTGCCGTCGCGTAGATCAGACAGACCTCGGCCGCGATCACGACGAGGGTCGCGTTGTGGGCGAGGTTGGCGATGACATCGAGCAGGGTGCGCGCTTCACTGTCCGGCGCGCGACGATTCACCACCCACCAGGCACCGTGGCCGACCCAGAGGAGCCAGAAGAGGACCGGCAGCCACGAGGTGCCGCCGAGACCGTCTGTCACGGTGGCCACCATCAGAACCAGGCCGAGCACCACCCAGAGAACCGGACCGGCCGCATCCCCCCGCACCGGACGCCGAGGACCATCGACGTCCGCATCAGCCGGCAGGCCCGGGGTGGGGCCCACACGGCCCGCCCGCCCCAGACGGCCCGCACGAGCGGCACGCCGGGCATCCAACGACCAGACCTGCCCGCAACGCGTCAGCACGAGATAGATCGCCATCAGGTGGATGACGTTGTCGCCGCCATCTCCCATGAAGATGCTGCGGTTCTGCAGGGAGAGCACACCGGCCATGAAGAGAACCGACGTGGCGCGGGTGTGCCAGCCGACCATGAGCAGCGCGGCGGAGAGCAGAGCCACCGCGTACACGACCTCGAACCAGACCGTACTGTCCGACCACATGAGCGTGGTGAAGGCTCGATTGCCGGATATGAGCTGCTGCGCCATGTCCCAGCGCCATGGGGCGTCGGGGCCGTACATCTCGTGGCGGTGTGGCAGTTCGCGCAGCAGGAACAGCAGGTAGGTGGTGGAGAAACCGATCCGGATGACGGCGCTCTGGTACGGGCCGAGGGCCGAGGAGGTGATGCGCTGGATGCCGCGGGCGAGCTTGCGATCGAAAGTGGACGTACTCACTTGTCCGCCCCCTTGGCGCTCTCGGGGAGGTCGGCAGGGGTTACGGTCCACCACGGCAGCACCCGGTAGGACGGCTTCGTACTGATCCTTTCCTCGCTCCAGCCGGGCGCCGCGATGGACCGCACCTCGGAACGGATCTGGATGCGCTCGACGGTGCCGCCGTAGTCGTGCCCACCGAGGCGCAGCATCGCGATGCGGCGGATGTAGCGCTCGGAGAGCTCACCGCGCAGGCCGTTCGCCCGGTTCTCGTTATCGTGGGAACCGACGTAGAAGTCCCAGCTGCGGCGCAGCTCGTTCTGATGGATGTGGCTGGGGAGAAGACTGCCGCGTATCGCCTTGCCGTCCTCACCGGAAAGGCTCATCCAGGGGGTGGTGCGGCGGCCCTCGGCGCCGGCTATCTCGGCGCGTACGTGAACGGCCACGTTCTGCTGGAGCGGGTTCGGAGCGAATAGCTTCCAGTTCTGTTCGAACTCGGGATAGATCCAGTCGTCGACCGCTTGGCCGTGCTGCTTGGTCAGCGTGTTGGAGGGCGCGACATGCAGAAACACCATGCCCAGCTGGCCGCAGGCGAACAGCCCGATGACGGACAGCGCGATCGCGGCAACGATCTGGTACGGAAGGGACAGGGCAGCTATGCCGCCACGGGGACCTGAACCCGGCTCCTGACCGGCGCCGGACGGGGCGTCCTCGCCCTGCCCGGGCCCTGGTCCGGCGCTCCCGTTCCCGCCTCCGACACCCCTGTCGCTGTACGAATCCATCCCGCCCCGATCCCCGTCGATCCCCGGTCAGTTATCCACAGGGTTGACACCCTACGGGCCACCGACTCACCATTGAAGGCAATGAACCGAACGATCGGTCGGTCGGTAGGGAGTCCGGGATGACGGCAGTGACTGCGGACCAAGCGGCGCAGGCAGGAACAGGCAGGCCCGCAGGGGCCGACGAGGCCCTGGAGGCGGCCTTCGACGCCGCGGTGGCGGCGGACGAGCGCATCGAGCCGCGCGACTGGATGCCGGATGCGTACCGCGCCTCGCTGGTCAGGCAAATGGCTCAGCACGCCCACTCCGAAATCATCGGCATGCAGCCGGAGGCCAACTGGATCTCGCGAGCGCCCTCGCTGCGCCGCAAGGCGATCCTGATGGCCAAGGTGCAGGACGAGGCCGGGCACGGGCTCTATCTGTACAGCGCCGCGGAAACCCTCGGCACCGGCCGTGAGGAGTTGCTCGACAAGCTCCACGCGGGCCGCCAGAGGTATTCATCGATCTTTAATTACCCGACGCTGACCTGGGCGGACGTCGGCGCGATCGGCTGGCTCGTGGACGGCGCCGCGATCACCAACCAGGTGCCGCTCTGCCGCTGCTCCTACGGCCCGTACGCCCGGGCGATGGTCCGCATCTGCAAGGAGGAGTCCTTCCACCAGCGTCAGGGGTACGAGCTGCTGCTCACCCTCAGCCGCGGCACCCCGGCGCAGCACGAGATGGCTCAGGACTCGGTGAACCGCTGGTGGTGGCCGTCCCTGATGATGTTCGGCCCGCCGGACGACGCATCGGCCCACTCGGCGCAGTCGATGACCTGGAAGATCAAGCGGCACTCCAACGACGAGCTGCGACAGCGCTTCGTGGACATCTGCGTCCCCCAGGCAGAAGCGTTGGGACTCACCCTTCCGGACCCTGACCTCCGGTGGAACGAGGAGCGCGGACAACACGACTTCGGGGAGATCGACTGGAAGGAGTTCCAGGAAGTCCTCAAGGGCAACGGCCCGTGCAACGAGCAGCGCCTCAGCCAGCGCCGACGGGCGCACGAGGAGGGCTCCTGGGTCCGGGACGCGGCAGTCGTGTACGCGGAGAAGCACACAGGAGCACGGAACGCGGTACGGAACGAGGAGGCGACAGCATGAGCAGCTCGACCGAATGGCCGCTGTGGGAGGTGTTCGTGCGTTCGCGCCGAGGGCTGTCCCACACCCACGCGGGCAGCCTGCACGCCCCGGACGCGGAAATGGCCCTGCGCAACGCGCGCGATCTGTACACACGCCGCTCCGAGGGCGTCTCCATCTGGGTGGTCCCGTCCGCACAGGTCACGGCCTCCTCGCCGGACGAGAAGGACTCCTTCTTCGAGCCGGCCGGTGACAAGCCGTACCGGCACCCGACGTTCTACGAGATCCCGGAGGGGGTGAAGCACCTGTGACCGCGGCCCTCGCCCTGGGCGACGACGCGCTGGTGCTCTCGCACCGGCTGGGGGAGTGGGCCGGCCACGCCCCCGTACTGGAAGAGGAAGTGGCCCTGGCCAACATCGCCCTGGACCTGCTGGGACAGGCCCGGGTGCTGCTCTCCCTCGCCGGGGACGAGGACGAGCTGGCGTATCTGCGCGAGGAACGCGCATTCCGCAACGTCCAGCTGGTCGAGCAGCCGAATGGCGACTTCGCCCACACCATCGCCCGCCAGCTCTACTTCTCCGCCTACCAGCGCCCCCTGTACGAACAGCTGGCGGCCGGTGAGAGCCGGTTCGCCGGGCTGGCGGCGAAGGCGGTCAAGGAGGTCGCGTACCACCAGGACCACGCGGAGCACTGGACGCTGCGGCTCGGCGACGGCACGGACGAGAGCCATGAGCGGATGCAGCGCGCGGTGGACGCCCTGTGGCGGTTCACCGGAGAGCTGTTCCAGCCCGTCGAGGGTGTGGAGATCGACTGGCAGTCGCTGCACAACGGCTGGCTCGAAACCGTCACCACGGTGCTGAAGAAGTCCACGCTGACCGTGCCGACCGGTCCGCAGTCCGGAGCGTGGACGGCGGGCGCGGGCCGCCAGGGCATCCACACCGAACCCTTCGGCCGGATGATCGCCGAGATGCAGCATCTGCATCGCAGCCACCCGGGGGCGTCATGGTGACCGAGACCCTCTTGGAGGAGGAGCTGTACCGGCTCGCAGGCTCTGTGCCCGATCCCGAACTGCCCGTGCTGACCCTGGACGAGCTGGGAGTGCTCCGGGGTGTGGACGTACTCGCGCCCGGCAAGGTCACCGTGCGTCTCACCCCGACCTACACCGGCTGCCCGGCGATCGAGGCCATGTGCTCCGACATCGAGCGGGTGCTGCATGACCACGGCATACCGGAGGTTTCCGTGGTCACCGTGCTCTCGCCGGCCTGGTCGACGGACGACATCAGTGCGGAAGGGCGACGCAAGCTGGCCGAGTTCGGCATCGCACCCCCGCGCTCGCACGATGCCACGGCCCCCGCAGGCGGCCCGGTGCCGCTCACGCTCTCGGTGCGCTGTCCGCACTGCGGCTCGACCGATACGGAGCTGCTGAGCAGGTTCTCCTCCACCGCCTGCAAGGCGCTGCGCCGGTGTGTGACATGTCGCGAACCGTTCGACCACTTCAAGGAGTTGTAGATGTTCCATCCGCTCCGGGTCCGCGCGATCGAACGGCTCACGGACGATTCGGTGTCCGTCACCCTCGCCGTGCCGCCCGAGTTGCGCGAGACCTTCCGCCACCAACCCGGTCAGCACCTCAATGTGCGCTACACCGTCGATGGCGAAGAGATCCGCCGCTCGTACTCGATCTGCTCCCCGGCCACCGCGGAACCGGCCGACCCGGTGCTGCGCGTGGGCATTCGGCTCGTCGACGGCGGCGCGTTCTCCACGTACGCGCTGAAGGAACTCACCGTCGGTGACCTGGTCGAGGCGATGCCCCCGATGGGCCGCTTCGTACTCACGCCCCGCGCCGGACACTTCGCGGCGATCGTCGGGGGCAGCGGGATCACCCCGGTGCTGTCGATCGCGGCGACACTGCTGGCACGCGAGCCCGACGCCCGTTTCTGTCTGATCCGCAGCGACCGGACGGCGGTCTCGACGATGTTCCTGGACGAGGTCGCCGACCTCAAGGATCGCTACCCGGACCGGTTTCAGCTGGTCACGGCGCTCTCCCGGGAGGAGCAGCAGGCAGGCCTTCCGTCCGGCCGGCTGGACCGTGATCGGCTCACCGACCTGCTCCCCGCGCTGCTTCCGGTGGCGGAGGTGGACGGCTGGTATCTGTGCGGGCCGTTCGGACTGGTACTGGCGGCCGAAGGCGCGCTGCATGGCCTGGGCGTCGACCGGACCCGTATCCACCAGGAGATCTTCCACGTGGACGACGGCCCGAACGCGCCTGCCCGACCCCGGGCCGAAACGCCTGCTCACAGCAGACTCACCGCGACCCTGGACGGCCGCTCCGGCACCTGGCCGGTAGAGGATGGCGAATCGCTGCTGGAGACCGTGCTGCGCAGCCGCTCCGACGCGCCGTACGCCTGCAAGGGCGGTGTGTGCGGGACCTGCCGGGCATTCCTGGTCTCCGGCGAAGTGCGAATGGATCGCAACTTTGCGCTGGAACCCGAAGAGACGGGCGCGGGCTACGTGCTGGCGTGCCAGTCGCATCCGGTCACTCCGGAAGTGGAACTCGACTTCGACCGTTGACCGCCGGCCGGCCACCACCGGCCACACCCCATTTCGCCCACCCCGCCTTACCTCCCGTTCATCCATCCCATTCATCCGTCCACCCCATATCCCACGCATCCACACCTCCTCCTGTTCCCTTCTCATAGAACCTGTTCTATCTTGACGCCCCGTCAGGTCCGGTTACGGGAGCAGCGGTTCGCGGGAGGCCAGGGCAGTGGACTTCACCTTCACCGAGGAACAGCAGGCAGCCACCGAGGCGGCGAGAGCAGTCTTCTCGGGCGTAGCGCCCGACGGGGTTCCCAGCCCCGCTCTCGTGCCGGGCGCGGTGGCCGAGGACATCGACCGGCCCCTGTGGGCCGGGCTCGCCGCAGGCGACCTGCTGGGCCTGACGCTGTCGCCGGAGCACGGCGGGGCGGGGCTCGATCTCGTCACGCTCTGCCTGGTGCTGCGCGAGTCCGCCAAGGTGCTTGCGCGGGTGCCACTGCTGGAGACGTGCGCGGTCGCGATGGCGCTCCAGCGCTACGGCGACCCGGGGCTGGCGGCCGAGTTGCTTCCCCTCGTCGGCCGCGGCGAGCTGGTCCTCACCGTCGGGGCCAACGGCCGCTCCGGCCACGACCCGGCCGAGCTCGCCGTCACTGTGCACCGCGAAGCCCCCGCGGGGAGCGACCGGCCCTGTGAGGTATCCGGCAAAGGGCCTGACAAGCTTCCCGACGAAGTTCTTGGCGATGCGACCGACAGTGCCCATAGTGGCGCTGCGGGCTGGGTGCTCGACGGAGTGCAGTCAGGGGTGCCCTGGGCGCAGGCTGCGGACTGGATCGCGATTCCCGCCCACACAGGGGAGGGCCGGGCCGTTCTCGCCCTGATCCGGCCCGCCCACGAAGGCGTCACCCTGGCCGAGCAGGTCTCCACCAGCGGTGAGCTGTTCGCCGAGGTCCGGCTGGATGCGGTAAGGATCGACAGCCGTGCGTTGATCGACACCGCCGAGGCCTGGGAGTGGCTGCGCGCCCTGCTCACCACCGGGACGTGCGCGCTCGCGCTCGGCCTGGGCGAGGCCGTGCTCGCCATGACGAGCGAATACACCGGCAAACGCGAGCAGTTCGGCTTTCCGGTCGCGACCTTTCAGTCCGTCGCCGTGCAGGCCGCGGACCGTTACATCGACCTGCGGGCCATGGAAGTGACGCTCTGGCAAGCGGCCTGGCGGATCTCCACCGGGGCCGACAGTGCGCTGCCCCTCGAGGGCGACATCGCCGTGGCGAAGATCTGGGCGTCGGACGGTGTCCGCCGGGTCGTGCAGACCGCACAGCATCTGCACGGCGGCTTCGGCGCGGACACCGACTACCCGCTGCACCGCTTCCACGCCTGGGCGAAGCAGATCGAGCTCTCCCTCGGCCCGGCTGCGGCGCACGAGGAGGCACTGGGTGACCTCCTGGCCGCACACCTCCTCGGCTGACCCCCGACCCGACCCTCAACCGACGCCGCCGAGCCGCCGAGCAGCGCGCGGCCCGGCGGCCCCAGCGACCGGGCAACCGAGCTGCCCCCGGCTCAGAGCACGAAAGCCGGGGTGCCGTTGTCGGTGACCATCGGACGCCCGGCACCGTCCCAGGCAAGCATCCCGCCGTCGATGTTCACCGCGTCGATGCCCTGCTGCACCAGGTACTGCGTGACCTGGGCGGACCGGCCACCGACCCGGCACATCACATGCACGCGCCGCCCACCCTCAGCCGCCTCGGTCAGCTCACCGAAGCGACCCACGAAGTCACTCATCGGAATGTGCACGGCGCCTTCGACATGCCCGGCCGCCCATTCGTCGTCCTCGCGGACATCCAGCACAAAGCCGTCCGACGGAACCGCCGCGACATCCACCGAGGGCAGCGGGGCGAAATTCATGGGTCATGCCTTCTCTCGTACGTACGCTCCAGAGTCACCAGGAACGCTACTGCACCAGCCCCGTCAGCTCCGCCTCACGCTGAGCGACCTCGCCCAGCAGCTGATCGGCGATCTCGTCGAGCAGCCGGTCCGGATCGTCGGGCGCCATCCGCAGCATGGCCCCGATCGCGCTCTCCTCAAGCTCCTGAGCGAGCACCGTCAGGAGTTCCTTGCGCTGGGTCAGCCAGTTCAGCCGGGCGTAGAGCTCCTCGCTCTCGCTGAGCTCCGTCTCCGGCGCCACCGGCCCCGCGGCCCACTCCTGCGCCAGCTCGATCAGCAGTGCCTCGTCACCACGCCCGTAAGCGGCGTTGACGCGGGTGATGAACTCGTCCCGGCGTGCCCGCTCCGTCTCGTCCTGCGCCAGGTCCGGGTGGGCCTTGCGCGCCAGCTCGCGGTAGAGCTTGCGCGCCTCTTCGGTCGGCCGGACCCGCTTGGGCGGCCGAACCGGCTGTTCCGTCAGCATCGCTGCCGCCTCGGGGGACAGCCCGTCGGAGTCGATCCAGTCGTGGAACAGCTCGTCGACACCCGGCATCGGCATCACGAGCGCCCGGGCCTCCTGAGCCTTGCGGAGGTCTTCGGGATCACCGGTCCTGGCAGCCCGGGCCTCCGCGATCTGCGCATCGAGCTCATCGAGGCGGGCGTACATCGGCCCGAGTTTCTGGTGGTGCAGCCGGGAGAAGTTCTCGACCTCGACCCGGAAGGTCTCCACCGCGATCTCGAACTCGATCAACGCCTGCTCCGCCGCCCGTACGGCCTTGGCGAGCCGAGCCTCGGGCCGAGCCCCCTCCGCATGCCCGCCGACGGCCCCGCCGGTCCCATCAGCAGCACCGGCACCCTCACCGGCACCGGCTGACCGGCCGTCCGGCGCATCCGGCGCATCCGGCGCATCCGGCGCATCCGGCGCATCCGGCGCATCCGGCGCATGCTGATCGTGCTGCCGGTCGTTGTCCTGCCGGTCATCGTCGTTCCGGGTGGTCGGCACCCCGGCGGCTTCGTGGGTCACCCGTCCAGCGTATGGCCACCTCCCACGCCCCGATGACGCGCGGTCGGCCCAATGCCCCTCACACACCCAGTTCGGCGGCTATTCGCCCCGACCCGATGGCCCGTACCAGCTCCGCGTGGTCCGCCTCCGTACGGTCCGCGTACGTCACCGCGAACGCCGTCACCGCCTCGTCCAGCTCTTCGTTCTTGCCGCAGTAACCCGCGATCAGCCGCGGATCGGCGCTGTGCGCATGGGCCCGCGCCAGCAGCGCCCCGGTCATCCGGCCGTAGTCGTCGACCTGGTCGGCTGCCAGGGCCGCCGGGTCCACGCTGCCCTTGCGGTTGCGGAACTGCCGCACCTGGAAGGGACGCCCCTCCACGGTGGCCCACCCCAGCAGGATGTCGCTGACGACCTGCATCCGCTTCTGCCCGAGCACCACCCGGCGCCCCTCGTGCGCCACCTCCGGCACATCGAACCCGGCAGCCGGCAGATACGGCGCCAGTACGGAGGGCCGCGCCTCCTTCACCTGCAGCACCAAGGGCTCGCCGCGGTGATCGAGCAGGAGCACCACGTACGACCGGGTGCCGACGCTCCCCGTGCCGACCACCCGGAACGCCACGTCGTGGATCGCGTACCTGGCGAGGAGCGGCACCCGGTCCTCCGAGATCGTGCCCAGATAGTCGCCGAGTCCCGCCGCCACCGCCGCGGCCGCCTCGTCCGGCACCCGCCGCAGCACCGGCGGCGCGTCGATGAAGCGGCGTCCGCCCTCCCCGGAATCCTTGGTGGATTTGGCCGCGAAACGGGCGCTGGTGTTGTTACGGGCCTTTTCCGAGACCCGCTCCAGGGTGCCGAGCAGATCCCGCGCATCGGCGTGCGAGACCAATTCCTCGTCCGCGATGGCATTCCAGGCATCCAGTGCGGGCATCTTGGCCAGCAGCCGCATCGTCCGCCGGTAGGCGCCCACCGTGTCGTAGGCACCCTGGCGGCAGGTGTCCTCGTCCGCCCCGGCCTCCCGACCGGCGAGCACCAGCGAGGTGGCGAGGCGCTTGAGGTCCCATTCCCAGGGGCCGAACACGGTCTCGTCGAAATCGTTCAGATCGATGACCAGGCTGCCGCGCGCATCGCCGTACAGCCCGAAATTGGCCGCGTGCGCATCGCCGCAGAGCTGAGCGCCCGTCCCGCTGACGGGCGTGCCCACCAGGTCATGGGCCATCAGCCCGGCCGAGCCCCGCAGAAAGGCGAACGGCGTGGCCGCCATCCGACCCACCCGGATCGGGGTGAGCCCGGGCACCCGGCCGCGGCTCGACTCCTCGACCGCCTGCACGGCATCGGGCCGCCCGGCCGGAAGGTCCAGAGAGGAGTGAGAGGCCCTGGACACCCTCTCCCGCAAGGCCTTGCCCACATTCCTGGGCGACTGTGGCGCGCTCCTGCCCGCCACGGCCGCCCCATCCGCCCTGCGAGCGAATCCGGGCACGACCGGAATGCGCGAATTCCCTTGCACAGCCCGCTGAACCGGCACTGTCGCTTCGATTTCGCCCATGGCGCGCGGCCTCCCCCACCCTCGCCCTGCGCTCCTGGCCCGACGCCCTGTCGCAGATCAATTGCGACGAAGGTACCGCCGTCCGCCGAAAGCCGTCTGCGCCTGTGGAAAACTCACGTTCCGGCCTGTGGACAACACCCCGTGGGCAACGCTCTGTCCTGATCAGACGCCGACGGCCTCTTCCAGCTCCTCTTCCAGCTCTTCCTCGTGGTCCACCTCGGTCCGGGCTTCGGCCCTGACGTGCCGCCCCCGTCCCTGTACAGCCCCGGCCTCGACCGTTCCCTCGGCCGCCCCTGCCGGAGCGGTCTCCACCGCGGTCCTCCGCCGCCTCGCCTCGGCCAGCCCTGCCGCACCCATCACTGCCAGACCCACCACGAACCAGAGCGCGAGCACCAGCACATTCCGGCCGAGCGCATGTCCGCCGAAGTACACATGACTGCGTACACCCTCGACGAACCCCGCACCGTTCCAGAAGGAGTGCAGCGCACCGAAGAAGCCGGGCTGCAGCTCCGGCCGGAAGATGCCGCCGGAGCTGGTGAAGTTGAGCATCACGAAGAGCACCATCACGCCGAGCGTCGTCCATCGCTTGAGGAAGGTGTGCAGCCCGACGCCGATCAGCAGAATGCCCGCCGAGTAGAGCCAGGCCATCGCCCAGAGACCGCCGAGCCCGTGGTCCACGAGACCGAACAGCGGACCGGCGAAGACCGCTCCGATCAGGCTCACCACCAGAGACGCGGCAACCGTCAGTGCGGCCCTGATCCGCAGCGAAAGCACCGCGCCCGCGCCGCCGATCACCGCGACCGAGGCGTAGGAACCGATGCTCACCGCGACCAGCAGGAAGAAGATGCCCTGGCCGGTCGGATCGCCGTCCGCGGTCGGTGCCGTGTCCGTCACCTTCAGCGGGTGACCGTGCTCGGCGGCGACCTTGGTGAAGACCTTCTCGACCACCGTGGCGCTGGTGTCGGACGCCGCGCCGGCCACCAGCAGCTCGGGGTGCTTCCCCGGCAGGTAGGCACCGTAACTCGCCTGTGTCTTCAGGTGATTCACCGCCGCTGCGCGATCGGGGACCGTGTGCACACTCAGCGCCCCGTCGCCCTTGTCCTGCAGTGTCTGCGCAAGCACCTGCGCGCTCGGCCCCGACCCGACCACGTCCACCCTCAGGTCGTGCGGCTCAGGGGCGTGAAACGCCCCGAGGTAGGCGAGCCCCATGCCGATGCACATCAGCAGCGGCGTGACGAGATGACTCAGCACATGACGCAGAGCGGCTGCGGTGGAGCCGGCAGCGGCACTCGGGCCTGAGGACATTCGGGACACTCCAATAGTTGGCTTTTACAACTCACAACCCGTTGTACTATACAACTGAATCCCGAGGAAGACGAGACGGAAGGCGAACCAGTGCCAGGCGACCCCGGAGAACGCGAAGAATCGCTGAATGTCATCCAGCGCGAACTGACCGCCTTCGCGCGTCGCGCGCGGGCCGCGGCAGCCCGCCTCCATCCGGAGCTGCCCCTGGTCTCATACACGCTGCTGGCGCACATCGACGACCAGCACGGCTGCCGCGCAACGGATCTTGCCGCGCACTACATGCTGGACAAATCGACGGTCAGCCGGCAGATCGGCACTCTGGAAAAGCTGGGCCTGGTCGAGCGCCACCCGGACCCGGACGACCATCGCATCCAGGTGCTGCACCCCACCGAGGCCGGAACCCGGGCGCTCGCCTCGACGCAGGCCAGCCGCCACGCCGCATACCAGCAGCGTCTCGCCGACTGGACAGCGGACGACCTCGCCAAATTCGCGGAGTACCTACTGCGCTACAACTCGGCAGGCGACACGGTCGCGACCACCCCGAAGATCCCCTGACCTGCACCCCACGGTCCCCTCCGACCTGCAAAAACAGCCGCCGGACCGCCACAACCAGACAACGCCCCCCGGGGATCGAGCATCCCGCCGGCCCCGACCCTCCCTTCTCGTCCACCCGAGAACATCCACAATCGGGTGTTTCACGTGAAACACAGCCCAACCATCCCGACCTCCCTCGCACCCCGCACGCCGTGGTTGTTCTACTGGCCCGCATCCCTCGCCAACAACGCAGCCTGTACCCGGTTCTCGCATCCCAGCTTCGCCAGGATCCGGCTCACATACGTCTTCACCGTCGCTTCGCTCATGTGCAACCGCCTGCCCGCGTCCGCATTGGAGAGCCCCTCCCCTAGCAGCGCCAGCACCTCACGTTCCCGCCCGCTGAGCGCCGCCACCCGCTGTCGCGCCTCCTCGCCCCGCACCGCCGTCCGGCCCAGGGTCAGCTGATCCACCACATGCCGGGTGGCACCGGGTGAGAGATAGGCATCGCCGGCCGCCGCTGCCCGCACCGCCTGGATCAGTTCGGCCGGAGCCGTGTCCTTGAGCAGGAAACCGGCACCCCCCTGCTCCAGTGTCCGCAGCACGTTCTCCCGCTCGCCGAACGTCGTGAGCACAATCACACGTACCGCCGGAGCCGCCGTGCGCAGCTCCGCCAACGCCGTGAGCCCGTCCATCACCGGCATCTGAATGTCGAGCAGCACCACATCGGCGGCATGGGC
The DNA here is from genome assembly GCF_042884935.1 of Streptomyces sp. NPDC058092. Lineage (NCBI taxonomy): Bacteria > Bacillati > Actinomycetota > Actinomycetes > Kitasatosporales > Streptomycetaceae > Streptomyces > Streptomyces sp. NPDC058092. The sequence goes on along the minus strand of NZ_JBHVSY010000002.1, from coordinate 279,080 downwards.
ACGGACCAGCTCTACGGCCTCCCGCCCGTTCGCAGCCTCCGCGACGACCTCGATGGAAGGGTCCGAGGTGAGGATCATCCGTATCCCGGCCCGGATGAGAGGCTCGTCGTCAGCGATGACAACCCTGATCAGCTGACCCGTCACTCGTACCCCCGCGCTCGTCCTGGGCGCTCATCTGCTGGCGACCTCGTAGGACTTCTTCTCGATCAGCTTGCCGTCCCGGAAGCAGAACCGGAAGACCGGCTCGGTGTCGAAGCTGTCGCCCACCTCGGAGGACATCAGGACCAGACACGTCGCCCCGGCCGGCTTCTCGGGTCCCTCACCGTCCAGTCCGGTCGTCATGAATGTATCCCCGGCAGGCAGTTCCTCCCGTACCTTGTCCTCCGCCGTGCCGATCTTGATCGACCGGTAATGACTCGGATCGATCATCGCCTTGTCCGCCTCCGCTGCCAAGAAGTACAGGCCGAAGCCGCAGGCCAGCACCAACAGCACCAGGGCTCCGGCTCCTATCCCGCAGCCCAGCGCGACCCCGCTGCCCGTATTTCTTCTGCTGCCGCTCATCGCCAACTCCCGTTCGGAAACCGTCCCGTCCATGACCGGACCACCGTTCCCCCGCGGGGCCATCCGGGACTGCTGCCGGAAGTCGTCCTCCGCATCAACCATCGGCGCGCCCGCCGCACCGCCGGGCATGCCCTCGGCTCCGTAGGGAAGCACCCCGGCCACCCGGAAGCCGCCGTCCTGGGTCCGGCCGGCGTGCACCATGCCACCGACCAGCCGGGCCCGCTCATGCAGACCGGGCAGCCCCTGCCCGCCGCTGACCACCTCACCCGCAGACTGCGCATGCCGCTGTGGACCATTGACGATCTCGACGACGAAGGAATCCGGCTCGTAGCGCAGCTCGACCGTGATCGCCGCACCCGGCGCATGCTTGTACGCGTTGGTCAGGGCTTCCTGGGCGACGCGGTACGCCGCATGGTCCGAGGCCGCGGCGAGCGCCCGGATCCTTCCTGTACGGCGAAGCTCCACGGCGCTTCCGGCAGCCCGCGCCGCCACCGTCAGCTCCTCGATGCCTGCGGTCCCCCGCGCCGCCGGCTGTCCGCCCTCGCCGCCCTGCGCCGGTCCCTCGACACCGTCCCGGAGGATGCCGACGACCTCGCGCAGCTCATGCATCGCGTGGACCGAGGCGTCTCGCAGCACCCCGACCACTTCCCGCTGCCGTGCTGTCAGGTCCCGGTCGACCTCCAGCGCTCCCGTATGGACAGCGATGAGCGCCAGTCGGTGACCGAGGCTGTCGTGCATGTCCTGGGCGATCCGCTGGCGTTCCACGAGCCGCGCCTGTCCCACGATCATGGCCCGCTCCCTGATGAGCTGCGCATTGCGCTCCTGCAGGGCGTGCAACAGGGTCCGGCGCTGCGTCCAGTACCGGCTGGCGAGGCCGGGCACGAGTGTCGTCGCCAGGAAGTAGAGGGTGGTGAACAGCACCTGGGTCAGCGGCCGCATGACCGACCAGTTCACCGCGACGGTCAGCCCCACATAGAACGCGTACGAGGCGGTGAAGGCCCCCAGAGTCCGCGCCGCCCCGGCGATCCGGCGCCCGGAACTCCACGCCACCACCATCAGCAGCAGCGCGAATCCGCCGGACAGCCCGGCCAGGGCGGCCGTCACCACCAACACGGTCACCGGTATCCGGCGCCTCATCAAGGACAGCACCACGACGGCTGCCGACACCGTCCACAGCCGCAGTTCTCCGCTGCGCAGCAGTTCTTCCGTCCCGGCTGCGAGCAGCCCGAGCACCACGGCCAGCACGGCCTCTCCGGCCGTCCTGCGCCGGGACCACAGCTCCGGCGCCGCACACCACTGCCATCCGGCCCGGAGGTTCGATATCACGTACACGCCCCGCACCCTAGGCAGCCCCGCACACCCGCGACGCCTCACTTTCGTCGCGCCCGCTCACGACGAAAGTCGCCACACTCCGGTCGCCGCCCATCGGCCACAGAGATAGCGAGCACGCGGCACGCGACAGACATAACAGGCACGCCGAGCACCGGTGGGCACCGGTGGGCACCGGTGGGCACCGGTGGGCACCGGTGGGCACCGGTGGGCACCGGTGGGCACCGGTGGGAACGAAGAAGCCCCACAGACCGTTTGGCCTGTGGGGCTTCTCTCTTGTGCGCGAGGGGGGATTTGAACCCCCACGTCCCTAAGGACACTGGCACCTGAAGCCAGCGCGTCTGCCGTTCCGCCACTCGCGCAAGAGTGGTGTTTCCAGACTCTCTCTCACCGTTTGGTGCGAGCGCCTGGCGACATCCGGAAGATTAGCACGCTGGACAGGGTGGATTCACATCCGTTGTTTCACCGAAAGCCTGGCGGGAAGCGGGAACGCCCAGCGGCTGCCCCCACTCCTCCTCAGTGCGCCACACGTGCGGGACACTGTGAGGGGGCCGCCTCTACGATCCGTGTGAGAGGTGACACTCATCCACAGGGCAGACAAGGGGAACCAGCCGATTTCCCGACGCGTGGATACGATCAGTAAGCAGTACAGGGACGACTACAACGGAGGAGGTGCCCCATGGGAGTCATGAAGCGTTTCGAGCAGCGTCTCGAAGGTCTGGTCAATGGCACCTTCGCCAAGGTCTTCAAGTCCGAGGTCCAGCCGGTCGAGATCGCAGGAGCCCTCCAGCGCGAGTGCGACAACAACGCAACGATCTGGAACCGTGAGCGGACCGTCGTCCCCAACGACTTCATCGTCGAGCTCAGCACCCCCGACTACGAGCGACTCAGCCCGTACTCCGGACAGTTGGGCGACGAACTCTCCGGCCTGGTCCGCGACTACGCCAAGCAGCAGCGGTACACCTTCATGGGCCCCATCAAGGTCCATCTGGAGAAGGCCGACGACCTCGACACCGGGCTCTACCGGGTGCGCAGCCGCACCCTGGCGTCGAGTTCGTCACAGCAGCAGGATCCCCAGGGCCGGCCAGAACAGCACGGCCAGCCCCCCCACCCGGGCCCGGGACGTCCCGCGCAGCCCACCGGCGGCTACGGCTATCCGCCCAGCTCCGCCCCGCCCATGCCCGCGGCGCCGCCGCCGGGCGCAGGCAGGCCCGGAGCGCCCAGTACCGACCGGCAGCCGCCGGCCGGACCCAGCCCCCTGCCGAACGCGCAGGTGCGGCGCTGGATCGAGATCAACGGCACCCGCCATCAGATCTCCCGCCCGACGCTGGTGCTGGGACGCAGCACCGACGCCGACGTGCGGATCGACGACCCCGGCGTATCGCGTCGGCACTGTGAGATCCGGACCGGAACGCCCTCGACGATCCAGGATCTCGGGTCCACCAACGGCATCGTGGTGGACGGGCAGCACACAACCCGCGCTACGCTCCGCGACGGCTCGCGGATCGTCGTGGGCAGCACCACCATCGTTTACCGGCAAGCCGAAGGGTGAAGCGGGGGCAATGTCAGAGCTGACCCTGACGGTCATGCGGCTAGGATTCCTGGCTGTTCTGTGGCTGTTCGTAATCGTGGCCGTCCAGGTCATCCGCAGCGACCTGTTCGGAACGCGCGTCACGCAGCGCGGCTCACGCCGCACCGCGACCGACGCACGACCGCCGCAGGCACGCCAGAATGCCGCGGCACCGCCGCAGCAACGCCAGCAGCCCGGCCGGCAGCGCCGGGGGGCACCCACAAAGCTGGTCGTCTCCGAGGGCACCCTCACCGGCACCACGGTGGCGCTCCAGGGGCAGACCATCACGCTGGGCCGGGCCCACGACTCAACGATCGTGCTGGACGACGACTACGCGTCCAGCAGGCATGCCAGGATCTACCCCGACCGTGACGGCCAGTGGATCGTCGAGGATCTCGGGTCCACCAACGGCACGTATCTCGACCGGACCCGACTCACCACCCCGACGCCTGTTCCGCTGGGCGCGCCGATCCGGATCGGCAAGACCGTCATCGAGCTGCGGAAGTAGTACGACAATGAGCGAGCGGAGCGAGCGAGCCGCGACGGCCCGGGCAACGGACCCGGCCCGGCTCCCGACCGGAGGGTGGGCAGTGTGGCTCGAGACCGGCTGTACCCCGAGCCGACGGGCGAGGTGCGCATGAGTCTTTCCCTGCGCTTCGCCGCCGGATCGCACAAGGGCATGATCCGGGAGGGCAACGAGGACTCCGGCTACGCCGGTCCGCGCCTTCTCGCCATCGCCGACGGCATGGGCGGCCAGGCAGCCGGCGAGGTCGCCAGCTCCGAGGTGATCTCCACGCTCGTCCAGCTCGACGACGACGTCCCGGGCTCGGACATCCTCACTTCGCTCGGTACGGCGGTCCAGCGGGCCAACGACCAGCTGCGCATGATGGTCGAGGAGGACCCCCAGCTGGAGGGCATGGGCACCACGCTCACCGCCCTGCTCTGGACCGGCCAGCGCCTCGGCCTCGTCCACGTCGGCGACTCCCGCGCGTACCTGCTGCGCGACGGCGTACTCACCCAGATCACCCAGGACCACACCTGGGTGCAGCGGCTGGTCGACGAGGGCCGGATCACCGAGGAAGAGGCCACCACCCACCCGCAGCGCGCTCTTTTGATGCGTGCGCTGGGCAGTGGAGACCAAGTCGAACCCGATCTCTCCATCCGTGAGGTCCGGGCCGGCGACCGCTATCTGATCTGTTCCGACGGGCTCTCCGGAGTCGTCTCCCACCAGACGATGGAAGAGACCCTCGCCAGTTACCAGGGCCCTCAGGAGACGATCCAGGAGCTGATCCAGCTCGCCCTGCGCGGCGGCGGCCCGGACAACATCACCTGCATCGTCGCCGACGTCCTCGACGTCGACAGCAACGACACCCTGGCCGGACAGCTCAACGACACCCCGGTCATCGTCGGCGCGGTCGCCGAGAACCAGGCCGCCCAGCAGAACGACGGCGGCGCCATGCAGACCCCCGCCGGACGAGCGGCCGGTCTCGGCCGCCCCGTCCCGCCGCCCGCGGGCGGCTTCGGCCCGCCCGGCAGCGGCGACGACATCGGCTACGACGGAATGCCGGACGGCTCCTTCGACGCGTACACCGACGACGACTTCGTCAAGCCCCGCGGCGGCCGCAGGTGGCTCAAGCGGTCCTTCTACATCGTGCTCGCGCTCGCCGTCATCGGCGGCGGTCTCTACGGCGGCTACCGCTGGACCCAGAACCAGTTCTATGTCGGCGCGAAGAACGAACACGTCGCACTGTTCCGCGGCATCAGCCAGGACCTGGCGTGGATCTCGCTCTCGAAGGTCGAGAAGGACCACCCCGAGATCGAACTCAAGTACCTCCCGCCCTACCAGCGCAAGCAGGTCGAGGCGACCATCGCCGAGGGCAACCTCACCGCCGCACGCAAGAAGATCGGCGAACTCTCCGTCCAGGCATCCGCCTGCAAGAAGGACGCCCAGCGACGCGCGGCCGCGAAGGCCAGCTCCGACGAGGGCCAAGCCAGTGGCACGGACTCCGGCGCCGCCAAGACGTCCGGCACCTCCGACGCCACCAAGACCAAGCCGACCGCAGCGACTCCCACTCCTGGTCCCAGCCTCTCGGAGGAAGAGAAAAAGCTGGTCCCGCAGTGCGGTAAGCAGTAAAGCCGTAGGGGGCCTTCAGCACCATGAGCGTTGTCACCAACACGACCACGATCGGCGCGATCGACGCACCGAGCCGTCGCAACACCGAACTGATGATGATGGTCTTCGCCGTCGCCATCTCGGTGTTCGCCTACGCCAACGTCGGACTCGCCATGGACGGCAGTCTCCCGTCCGGCATGTTCGGATACGGAGGGGGACTCATCCTGCTCGGTGGCGTCGCCCACCTCGTGGTGCGCAAGTTCGCGCCGTACGCGGACCCGCTGCTGCTCCCGCTCGCCACCCTGCTCAACGGCCTGGGGCTGGTGCTGATCTGGCGGCTGGACCAGTCGGAACGGCTGATCCGGCGTGCGGAGACCTACTACGGGGCATACAGCCCCGATGCCCCCAAGCAGCTGCTGTACTCGGCGATCGGCGTCGCATTCTTCGTAGCCGTGCTGATGATCCTCAAGGACCACCGCATCCTCCAGCGCTACACCTACATCTCGATGGCCGCGGCACTGATCCTGCTGATCCTGCCGATGTTCTTCCCCGCGGTGAACGGCGCGAAGATCTGGATCAGCCTCGGTCCGTTCTCCATCCAGCCGGGAGAGTTCGCCAAGATCCTCATCGCGGTGTTCTTCTCGGGCTACCTCATGGTGAAGCGAGATGCGCTGGCGCTGGCCAGTCGCCGTTTCATGGGGATGTACCTGCCACGCGGACGTGACCTCGGACCGATCATCACCATCTGGGCCCTGTCGATCCTGATTCTGGTCTTCGAGACCGACCTCGGCACCTCGCTTCTGTTCTTCGGTCTTTTCGTCGTGATGCTGTACGTCGCCACTGAGCGGACCAGCTGGATCGTCTTCGGTCTGCTGATGTCGGCGGCCGGCGCGGTGGGTGTCGCGTCCTTCGAACATCACGTCCAGGAGCGGGTGAACGCCTGGCTCGACCCGTTCTCCAAGGCGACGATCGCGCAGAGCGACCAGATCGCGCAGTCCCTCATGTCCTTCGGTTCCGGCGGCACGCTCGGCACCGGACTGGGCCAGGGCCACTCGGACCTGATCCTGTTCGCTGCCAACGCCGACTTCATCCTCTCCACCGTCGGCGAGGAGCTGGGTCTGGCCGGAATGATGGCCGTCCTGCTGGTCTACGGCCTGATCATCGAGCGAGGCGTCCGCACGGCGCTGGCCGCCCGTGACCCCTTCGGCAAGCTGCTCGCCATCGGGCTGTCGGGAGCCTTCGCAATCCAGGTCTTCGTGGTCGCCGGCGGCGTCATGGGGCTCATCCCGCTCAGCGGTATGACCATGCCGTTCCTTGCGTACGGTGGTTCGTCCGTGCTGGCCAACTGGGCACTGATCGCCATTCTTATCCGGATCAGCGACACCGCACGCCGCCCCGCCCCGGCCCCTGCCCCGTCCTCCGACGCCGAGATGACCCAGGTGGTCCGACCGTGAACAAGCCTCTTCGCCGGATCGCGATCTTCTGCGGCGTCCTCATCCTCGCCCTGCTCGTACGGACCAACTACCTCCAGTACGTCCGTGCCGACGAGCTGAACAGCCGCGAAGAGAACCGCCGCGTCCGCATCGAGCGTTACGCACACGAGCGCGGCAACATCATCGTCGACGGCAACCCGATCACAGGTTCCGTGGCGACCAAGGACGTCGACTTCAAGTACAAGCGGGTCTGGAAGAACGGCCCCATGTGGGCCCCCGTCACCGGTTACTCCTCACAGGCCTTCGGCGCGACACAGCTCGAAAACCTTGAGGACGGCATCCTCACCGGCAACGACGACCGGCTCTTCTTCGACCGGACACTGTCCATGTTCACCGGTGAGAAGAAGCAGGGCGGCAACGTCGTCACCACCCTCAATGCCGCCGCCCAGAAGGCTGCCTTCAAGGGGCTCGGCGACAAGAAGGGCGCCGTAGCCGCGATCGACCCGCAGACCGGTGCCATCCTGGCCCTCGTCAGCACCCCTTCGTACGACCCCTCTGTCTTCGCCGGCAATTTCGACAAGGACACAAAGGCACGGAAGAAGCTGCTGGACGACAAGGAAAAGCCGATGCTCAACCGGGCATTGCGCGAGACCTACCCCCCGGGCTCGACCTTCAAGGTCGTCACCGCCGCGGCCGCGCTGGAGAACGGGCTGTACACCAGCATCGACGAGCCCACCAAGTCGCCGCTGCCCTGGCGACTCCCGCTGACCACCGGCAACCTGGACAACGAGGGCAACATCCCGTGTAAGAACGCCTCGCTCCGGGAAGCGCTGCGGATGTCCTGCAACACCGTCTTCGGCAAGATCAGCGATGACCTCGGCAACCAGAAGATGATCGACGAGGCCAACAAGTTCGGCTTCAACAAGGACATCTTCACCCCGGTCCGCGCCGACGCCAGCGTCTACCCCAAGGACAACCGCCCGCAGAACGCCATGGCCGGCATCGGCCAGGCGTCCAACCGCGCCACGCCGCTGCAGATGGCGATGGTCGCCGCCGCGGTCGCCAACGACGGCAAGCTGATGCAGCCGTACATGGTCGCCGAGCGCCAGGCCTCCAGTCTGGATCCGATCTACACCCACGAGAAGGAGCAGCTCAGCCAGCCCCTTTCGGGTGAGAACGCCCAGAAGCTCCAGCAGATGATGCAGACCGTCGTCGAGAGCGGCACGGGGCAGCGGGCCAAGATCCCCAATGTCACCGTCGGCGGCAAGACCGGTACGGCCCAGCACGGTCTCAACAACAGCGAGAAGCCGTACGCCTGGTTCATCTCGTACGCCAAGACCGACAGCGGCTCCCCGGTTGCCGTCGCCGTGGTCGTCGAGGACGGCCAGGCCAACCGTGACGACATCTCCGGTGGTGGTCTGGCCGCCCCGATCGCGCAGGCTGTAATGAAGGCGGTCATCGACAGCAGGAGGTGATGCCCATCACATCGGGTGCCATATCTGCACATTGGGATACCGGTCAGATATCAGGTCCGGATTCCGGGCCGATCAGGTAGTACACGGCCGGTAGCGTATGCGCGAGCAGCACACCGCCGGACCACACACCGGTGCGGTCGGGACTGACGGAGAGGGCTGGAACAGTTATGGAAGAGCCGCGTCGCCTCGGCGGCCGGTACGAGCTGGGCTCGGTGCTCGGCCGTGGTGGCATGGCCGAGGTCTACCTCGCACACGACACCCGGCTCGGCCGCACCGTAGCTGTGAAGACGCTGCGGGCCGATCTGGCCCGCGACCCGTCCTTCCAGGCCCGGTTCCGCCGTGAGGCCCAGTCCGCCGCCTCGCTCAACCACCCGGCGATCGTCGCGGTCTACGACACCGGTGAGGATTACGTCGACGGGGTCTCCATCCCGTACATCGTCATGGAGTACGTCGACGGGTCGACGCTCAGGGAACTTCTGCACTCCGGCCGCAAGCTGCTGCCCGAGCGCACCCTTGAGATGACCGTCGGCATCCTCCAGGCACTGGAGTACTCGCACCGCGCGGGCATCGTCCACCGCGACATCAAGCCGGCGAACGTCATGCTGACGCGCACCGGCCAGGTCAAGGTCATGGACTTCGGCATCGCCCGCGCCATGGGCGACTCCGGCATGACGATGACCCAGACCTCGGCCGTCATCGGCACCGCCCAGTACCTCTCCCCGGAGCAGGCCAAGGGCGAGCAGGTCGACGCGCGCTCCGACCTGTACTCGACCGGCTGCCTGCTCTACGAGCTGCTGACGGTCCGGCCGCCGTTCATCGGGGACTCGCCCGTCGCGGTCGCCTACCAGCACGTACGGGAAGAGCCGCAGCCGCCGAGCAACTTCGACCCCGAGATCACGCCCGAGATGGACGCGATCGTGTTGAAGGCCCTGACCAAGGACCCCGACTACCGTTACCAGTCGGCCGACGAGATGCGCGCCGACATCGAGGCCTGCCTCGACGGCCGGCCGGTCGCCGCCACCGCGGCGATGGGCACGCCCGGTTACGGCGGCTACGACGGATACGGCAACGACCAGCCGACCACCGCACTGCGTGCCGCGGACCAGAACGGCGCGCCCACGTCCATGCTGCCCCCGGTCAACCCGGACGACGGCGGGTACGGCTACGACGACCGACCGGACCGCAGACGCCAGAAGAAGAAGAACACATCGACGATCCTGCTGATCGTCGCGGGCGTCGTGGTGCTGATCGGCGCGATCCTGCTCGGCCAGGAGGTGTTCCGCAACAAGGCCGCCAGCGACCAGGTCAATGCGCCGAACATGGTCGGCTTGACCGTGAACGAAGCACAGGACCTTGCGAGAAACGCCCACGTCGTCCTCAAGGTCGGCTCGCGCGAACCCTGCGAGGACCAGCCCAAGGGCAAGATCTGCAGCCAGACCCCGGCCGTCGACGTCAAGATGACGGAGAAGGAGACCGTCACGGTCGTCGTCTCCACCGGCGCGCCGAAGGTCGAGGTTCCGAGCGTCGTGGAGAAGACAAAGGAGACCGCCCGCAAGGAACTTGAGGAGAAGGGCTTTACGGTGAACGTCACCACCGTCGAGTCCGGCATGACGCCGGATACGGTCGTCACCCAGGCCCCCGAGGGCGGCACGAAGGCCGAGAAGAACTCCGAGGTCACGATCACGGTTGCCAAGCAGGCCGCCCTGGAGCTCCCTTCCGTGACCGGTAGGACGTACACGGATGCGGAGGACCAGCTCAAGCGCATCGGGTTCACCAACATCGTGCGTACCGACATCGACTCGCCCGAGGCGGCGGGCGTAGTGGTCGAGCAGGCCCCAGGTCCCGGCAAGCAGGCCAAGGATGTCCAAATCGTCCTGAAGGTCTCCAAGGGTCCGCCGCAGCCGGAGCAGACCACGGTTCCCGACCTGCAGGGCAAGACCCTGGCGGAAGCGAAGAACCTGCTTGCCGAGGCGAGTCTGCAGCTCGGACAGGTGCAGGGCCCGAAGGACGACAACGCGAGGGTTGTCACCTTCCAGCCCAACGCCAACCAGCCGGTTGACAAGAACAGCGCGGTCAACGTCTGGACCATGCAGGGCGGCGGAGACGGCAACATCTTCGGCGGCCCGTCCGGCTCACGCCGCTGACCCCGAACCGCACCGCCCATCGGGCCCCGGCACCGCAACGGTGACCGGGGCCCTTTGCTGTGCCCGTGCCACGATGCCTCCGGCCCGGCATACCGCACATGCAGCCGTAAACCGATCGTGTCTTCATATGTGCTGATTCGTTGATCGGGTGGGGCGGGGCATCGGACTCCGGCCGCACAGACGGCTAGATGAAGGGTCAAGACGTGATCAATGAGGTCGCTCTGGTGGAATCACAGGCGCTGCGTCGGAGCTTCACCGAACGTACGGAGGCACTCGACCGAGTCAAAACGCTGTCCTTGCTACCGAACGGTATGCACGTGACCACCGCCATGGTCGCTGCCTACTTCGAGGTGGCGGAAACAGTCATCAACAACCTCCTCAGCCGTCATCGAGAAGAACTCGAATCGAATGGTCTGAGGGTGATCCGGGGCGCTGAGCTGCAGAAATTTAAGGAACTCATCCTGAGTTCCTATCCGGAAAGTTATCCACAGCCCCGTTCGAGCATGGCCCTCTGGACCCGGCGGACCGTCCTGAACGTGGCCATGCTGCTCCGGGACAGCGAGGTCGCGCGTCGCGTACGTACGTATCTGCTCGATATCGAACACTCCTCGCGGGCGCACCCCCTGATCGTGGACACCCCGCAGCGTGTCAACGACGTCGAATCACTCGACGCCCGCATCACGCGGCTCGGCGAGGAGAGCTTCACCCGCCTTCTCGGCACCACTGTCGTGCCCGTACTGAACGCGCTCATCGAGACCTCCGGCGAGCAGCGGCGGGAACTCATCGGCCTTCGCGAGAACGTCCAGCAGATCGAGCGGAGGCTCGTCCGGCACGACACCCAGTTGCGTCGGCTCCAGCACGCGCAGGAGCAGCGTCCGCTCACCGGAGTCATGGCCTCGATCGACGCCATGAACTGGCGGGAGTTCGAGCAGCACATCGCCGGGCTGCTGCGCCGGGACGACTGCATCGGTATCGAGGTACACGGCGGGAGCGGCGACCGCGGGGCCGACATCACCGGGTACACCGCCGACGGGCGCCGGCTGGTCGTCCAGTGCAAGAACTTCGCCCCGTACCGCTCGGTGTGGAGCGGCGAGATGCAGAAGTTCGTCGGCACCAAGACGCTGCACCGGGCGGACGTGGCCGTGTACGTGGCGACCTGCCCGTTCTCCCGCGAGGCGCTCGACATCGCGACGCAGGTCGGCGTCACAGCCGTCCACCGCGGCCTGCTGGAGGCCTGGAGCGCGGGCGCGAGGCTGCAGGTACTCAGGTAGGCCCGTAGGCCAGGACAGCAGAGGGCCCGAAGTCGCAAGGATTGGTTGCGACTTCGGGCCCTGTTCAGCATATCGGCTAACGCAGCTCCGCCGGCTTCGTGCGGTCCTCGTCCACCTTCTCCGTACGCACCAGCTCGCCCCACACGATGTAGCGGTACTTCGACGTGTAGACCGGTGTGCAGGTCGTCAGCGTGATGTAGCGGCCGGGCTTCTTCGCTCCCGATCCCTTCGGTACCGCCTGCAGTACATCGACGTTGTACTTGGACGTCTCGGGAAGCTCCTTGAAGACCTTGTAGACGTACCAGGTGTCCCTGGTCTCGAAGACGACCGCGTCACCCGTCTTCACCTTGTCGATGTTGTGGAACTTGGCACCGTGCCCGTCGCGGTGTGCCGCCAGGGTGAAGTTGCCCTGCTTGTCCCAGGGGAGAGCCGACTTCACCGGGTCGGTGTAGTAGCCCGCGATGCCGTTGTTGAGGTTCTCGGTGTCGGTGCCCTTCTTGACGAGCACCTCGCCGTTCTTCATCGACGGAACGTGCAGGAAGCCGATGCCGTCCTTGGTGTCCAGCGCGCCCGGTCCGCCCGCCCAGCGGTCGCGGACGGTGTGGCCCTGCTTGGTGGCCTCGCGGTCGGCGAGCACGTTCGTCCACCAGAGGGAGTAGACGACGAAGAGTCCGAGCACCAGGCCTGCGGTGATCAGCAGTTCGCCGAAGAAACTGACCGCCGTCGCGACGGGATGGCGGCCTCTGCGGCGCGGCGGGGGCGCGGACTCGCCGATTCGCTCTTCGTGCTCGGTCCTCGCTGTCACCGCACCCGTTCCTGTCGTGATGATGTTTCAGCCGACGAGCGCGTCGGGCTTGCCCTTGCTGCGCGGTCGTTCGTCGACCATCTTGCCCCAGACGATCAAACGGTACGTACTCGTGAATTCCGGCGTACAGGTCGTCAGAGTGATGTACCGGCCCGGCCCGGTGAACCCCGAACCGGGCGGAACCGGGCCGATCACCGAGACGTTGGACGGCGAAGTCTGGGGAAGGGTCCTCGTCGCCTCGTACGTGTAGTACGCATCCTGCGTCTCGACCACGATCAGGTCACCGGGACGCAGCCTGTTGATGTAGCGGAACGGTTCGCCGTGCGTGTTGCGGTGGCCCGCCAGCGCGAAGTTGCCCTTTTTCGCGGACGGCATCGCGGTGCGCAGCGTGCCCTCGCTGTAGTGGCCGACCATGCCCCGGTCGAGGACCTTCTCCTTGCTGATGCCCTCGGCGATCGGAGCGACCACATCCAGTTCGGGGATGTGGATGATGGCGAATCCCTGCCCCGCCTCGAACGCACCCGGGTTGCGGTCGCCCTTCGCCCAGTCGTCCTGGATCTTGTGCGTCTCCTTGCCGGCGTACTGGTCGGCGCGCACATTCGTCCACCACAGCTGGTACGTGACGAACAGCAGCATCAGCACACCGAGCGAGATGAACAGCTCTCCGACGACCCGGCTGGCGACAACGGCCGGGCTGTCCTTGGCCGCGCGCTCCGCGCGCCGCGCCTCGACGCGGGACATCGGCTTGTCGGCCGGCGCCGATGCCGCGGCCGGCGCCGTGGATTCCGGCCGCGGTTCGGCACGTCGGCGGCCGCGGCCCTTCGCGGCGCGTCGGCGCTCGGCACGGCCTCCGGTACGCGGTTCCGGATCGGCCTTCTCGGGCCCCGGGCCCGGCTCCGACAACGGCTCCGACAACGGCTCCGGCCCGGGAACCGGCTGCCGGTCCGTCGGCGCCTGATCGGCCAGGTGGCGGGGGTCCGCAGTCCGCACGCCGACCGTCTCGCCGTCCGGCGGGAGGGGAACGGGGGTGGGGACGGGCTGCGCCCGGGGCACCGGCGCGGGTGTCTGCTGCCCGTACCAGTCCCGCTCGAACCCCTCGGGGTCGTACCACTCACGCGGGGTCTGCTCGGGCGTCTGCGCCCCTTGTGGCGCCTGTGGCTGTGCCTGTCCTTGCGCCTGCGCCCGGGATGGCCGATCCGGCGCCCGGTGCAGTCCCCGCCCCTGCTCCTCCGGCGGGATGCCGCCGGACCGGGACCACGGCGAGGCATGCCGCCCGGGCAGCGGATCGTTCAGCGGATCCGCCAGTTGGTCGACCGCCGCCTCGAACGCGCCTGCGGCCTCGTACGTTCCTTGCTCGTACGGGCCGTCCTGTCCGGCGTCGTGTTCGGGACGGAGTGCGGTCACGCGGCGGCCTTGCCCACCACCGGCGCGAGCCCCGTCGACCTCGCGACGGCTCCTGTGTCGCCGCACTGTGCCAGCCAGTTGGCCAGCATCAGATGGCCGTGCTCGGTCAGCACCGACTCCGGGTGGAACTGCACGCCCTCCACCGCCAGTTCCCGGTGGCGCAGCCCCATGATGATGCCGTCGGCGGTGCGCGCCGTCACCTCCAGCTCCGCCGGGACCGTGTCGGGTTCGGCGGCGAGCGAGTGGTAGCGGGTCGCGGTGAAGGGGGACGGCAGGCCGGTGAAGACCCCGGTGCCCTCATGGGTCACCAGCGAGGTCTTGCCGTGCAGCAGCTCCGGGGCGCGGTCCACCACACCGCCGTACGCCACGGCCATCGACTGCATCCCGAGGCAGACCCCGAAGACCGGGACGCCCGTGGCCGCGCAGTGGCGGACCATCTCGACGCAGACACCCGCCTGCTCCGGGGTGCCGGGGCCGGGCGACAGCAGGACCCCGTCGAAGCCGTCCTGGGCGTGTGCCGTGGTCACCTCGTCATTGCGCAGCACTTCGCACTCGGCGCCGAGCTGGTAGAGGTACTGGACGAGGTTGAAGACGAAGCTGTCGTAGTTGTCCACGACGAGGATGCGGGCGCTCACTGGCCGCCCCCCGTTCCGGTCGAGCCGTCGACCGTCACATCGCCGAACGGAAGCAGCGGCTCCGCCCACGGGAAGACGTACTGGAAAAGCGCGTAGACGACAGCCAGCGCCAGCACGAGCGAGATGAGCGCACGCACCCATGCGTTGCCCGGCAGATGCCGCCAGATCCAGCCGTACATGCTGTCCCCTCCATTCGGTACGGGACCAGACTAAAGGGCCGGGGCACGAGCGTGGGTCAGCTGTGGAAAGCTGCCGGCCTGCCGTCGCTCACGGGCTGGGTCGCGTCGAGGTGCGCCCAGGCGATCAGCCGATGGCTGCTGCCCCATTCGGGGTCGCAGGTGGTCAGCGTCAGATAGCGGCCGGGCCCGTCGAAACCGGACCTGCGGGGTACGGGGTCGATGACCCCGATGTCGCTCGGCACCGTCCGGTAGGGCTTCTTGTCGATGCGGTACGTGAACCACGTCGTCCCGTCCGTCAGCAGCACCGCGTCGCCCGGGCGCAGCTTCGGGAAGTCCTTGAACGGGTCCCCGTACGTGCGGCGGTGTCCGGCCACCGCGAAATTGCCCGTCGCTCCGAGGCGGGCGGTCCCGCTGTAGTGGCCGAGCCCCTTCTGCAAGGTCCTGACCTCGGTGTTCTCCAGGACGGGCCACTCCCAGCCCTTGCCGAAGCGGGGGATGTACAGCATCGCGAACGGCTTGCCGTCCCGGTACGCCGCGGAGGCGGGCGGCGCCGACGGTGTCGGGGAGGTGCCCGGCGCCGGGGACGTGCCCGGCGCGGGAACGGACACCGTGCCCCGCGCCCACTGGTTCTGCAGGGTGTCGATCTGTCCCTCGGTCGCTTCGGCGGCCTTCACTCCGGTCCAGAACAGCACGTACACCACAAAGAGCACGATCAGGGCGCCGACGGTGATGCAGAGTTCGCTGAACGTCCTCACGATCAGTCGCACCGACACCGTGTCGGCCTCCCCACAGCTGCTCGCTACTTCGCCGGCTCCGCATAGTGGAGATCCACTGTGCCCGAGTAGCCGGGAAGAGTCACCGCCTTCTGCTCGTCGACTTTCCAGCCGAGCCCGTACGCCTTCACGTACAGCAGGTAGTTGTTGATCGCCGGGGAGTCGTCGAGTGCCTGCTTGAGCGCGGCCGGGTCACCCACTGCGGTGATCTTGTACGGCGGGGAGTAGACGCGGCCCTGGAGGATCAGGGTGTTGCCGACGCAGCGGACCGCGCTGGTGGAGATGAGCCGCTGGTCCATGACCTGGATGCCCTGGGCGCCGCCCTGCCAGAGGGCGTTGACGACCGCCTGCAGGTCCTGCTGGTGAATGACCAGGTCATTGGGTTGCGGGTCGGGGTAGCCGGGGTTCGCGGTGGCGCCCAGCGGTGCATCATTGAGCGTGACGGACACGGACCGGCCGGAGAGCTTTGTGGTGCCCGCGGCCCGCGCCAGTTCCTTGAGCCGGGCGTCCTGCGCCTCGGTGCCGCCGTGATCGCGCCGCACGAGGGCGTCGATGTCCTCGCGCGCGGTGGCATTGGTCTCGTCCAGGTGGGCGTTCTTGCCGCTGCGCTGCTGGATGAGGTCGGAGAGCTTCAGCAGCGAGGAGTCGGTGCGGATGTTGGTGCCCTTGGCCGTGTTGGCGCTGGTGACGAAGATCAGTCCGGCGAGGGCGAAGACGGCGGCGGTGAGCACCCGGACCGGGTGCCGGAAGGTGCGCCGGACCGGTCCTCGGGGAGAGTCGGCAGAATTGCTCAACGTACCCTTATCTCCTTCGGCGCCGCGGAAGCACTACGCTAACGGACGCCCGGGGGAGGCAGCATTCCCCCTCGAGCCCCGCCCCGGCGTCAGCCACAGTTCCCTGCGCGGTCACGCAGCGCATCGACAGGAGAGTTCCTCGTGCCGAAGTCACGTATCCGCAAGAAGGCCGACTTCACGCCCCCTCCGGCGAAGCAGGCAACCAACATAAAGCTGACCAGCCGCAGCTGGGTGGCGCCGGTGATGCTGGCGCTCTTCCTGATCGGTCTGGCCTGGATCGTCGTTTTCTATGTGACCGACGGCGATCTGCCGATCAAGTCGCTGGGGAACTGGAACATCGTCGTCGGCTTCGGCTTCATCGCCGGCGGCTTCGGTGTCTCCACGCAGTGGAAGTAGCGCCGCAGGGCGCCTGATCCCACAGCGGGTCCAGGTTCCACAACCCTTGCCCCGAGTTACCCACAGCGTTATCCACAGGCGGGGGAAAAGGTCAGACGATCTGTGGATAACTCCCTGGCTGTTGACGCCGATGTGACTGCAGCCTTCCTCACCGAGGGATGGCACGCCCCTTGTCCCTGCTGGAAAAACCCAGCTCAGCGACAAGGGGCACAGTTGTTCCCACAGAATGCACAAGATCCGGCACGCGCTGTGGACAAGTGACGCTGTGGACAGCCGGCCGAGCGTAGATCCCCGGGCAACCGGGTCCGTGGCGGCGTGCGCTCAGGTGAGCGCGGCTGTTCTGGCGACGACGATGGCGACCACGGCCACCAGGACCAGGGCGCAGGTGCCGTACTGCACCAGTGCGCGCCGCTCACGGGGGGCGTGCACCATGGCGATCGCGATCAGCGTGCCCGCGATCAGACCGCCGACATGTGCCTGCCAGGCGATCCCGCCCCAGGGGTTGAAGGTGATGACCAGGTTCACCGCGAGAAGCGCGAAGACCGGGCGCATGTCGTAGTTGAGCCGGCGCATGAGCACGGCGGTGGCGCCCAGCAGGCCGAAGATCGCTCCGGAGGCGCCGAGCGAGCCCTGCACGGGTGCGGAGAGCCAGTAGGTGAGGGCGCTGCCCGCCAGGCCGGACAGCATGTAGAGCGTGAGGTAGCGGGCGCGGCCGAGCGCCGCCTCCAGCGGCCCGCCGAGCCACCACAGCCCCAGCATGTTGAAGACGATGTGCCACATCTCCTGGTGCAGGAACATCGACGTCACCAGCCGGTACCACTGGCCCTCGGCGACGCCTTCGAGCGGGCCGCCGAAGTGGGTCGTGGCACGGCCGAGCAGCAGCAGGTCGTTGACCAGCTCGCCCTTCGCCAGGACGGCGATGTACACGGCGACGTTGATGCCGAGGAGGATCTTGGTGACGAGCCGGGGGTCGGCCGCGATGCTGCCACCCGCGACGGTCCGCGGCTGGTTGGCGGCCGGGCCGTGCCCCGTACCGGATCCCTGGCGGACGCAGTCCGGGCACTGGAAGCCGACCGAGGCGTTGACCATGCACTCGGGGCAGATCGGGCGGTCGCAGCGGGTGCAGCGGATGTGCGTACCGCGACCGGGGTGGCGGTAGCAGTTCAGCGAGCCGTCCATGGCGGCGGACCGGTCCTGGTCTCCCGGCGGCTGCTGGTCCATCGGTCCCATGGTTTCCCGGTCCCCTCGGTCCTCGTCGTGGCGGCAGCACGCACGACGCCGCCCTGCTCATCCGCTATGTAACAAGTACGGACGACCAGGGCGGTTGGTTCCCGAAAGGAGAATCAGAAAGTGATCACGAGATGACCACTGGTGATCACCGGTTCTCGATGACGACCGATTCGATGACGACGTCCTGCAGCGGGCGGTCGGTGCGGGCGTTGGTCGGGGTGGACGCGATGGCGTCCACGACCTTCTGGCTGGCGGGGTCGACGACCTCGCCGAAGATGGTGTGCTTGCCGGTCAGCCAGGCGGTCGGCGAGACGGTGACGAAGAACTGCGAGCCGTTGGTGCCCGGGCCGGCGTTGGCCATGGCCAGCAGGTACGGCTTGTTGAAGCCGAGTTCGGGGTGGAACTCGTCACCGAACTCGTATCCCGGGCCTCCGGTGCCGTTGCCCAGCGGGTCGCCGCCCTGGATCATGAAGCCGCTGATGACGCGGTGGAAGACGGTGCCGTCGTACAGCCGGTCCGTGGACCTCTTGCCGGTCTCGGGATGCGTCCACTCACGCTCGCCCTGGGCGAGCTCGACGAAGTTCTTGACCGTCTTGGGCGCGTGGTTCGGCAGAAGCCGGATCTCGATGTCGCCCTGATTGGTCTTCAAGGTGGCGTAAAGCTGCTCAGCCACGATCTGCCTTCCGTGAGTCTTCGGTGAGTCTTCGGTGACGTCAGGTCCACGATGGGTGACGTCAGGTCCGTGGTGACGTTCCACCGATCCTCGCACGGACCTTCCGCTCCGGCGCCCGGCCGCCACCCCGAACGCACTCCGCTCACCTTCTTGCCCGATAGCGCGCCCGTCGCGCCGAGGCCGTGTCCGCCCCCCTTCGCCTGCGGCTTCCCCGAAGCCCCTTGCGTGCCGCTCCCCGCAGGAACAAATGCGGCCAAGTGCGTGACCAACCGGCGCGGGCTGAACCGAACCGTGGCATTGTCGTCGGCAAGCTCCCCTTGCACCGCATTGCCCGAAGGCGTCAGCCATGACCCGGATGACCCGGACATGAACCGGATGACCCGGATGCCTGCCCCGCATGCCGTACAGGCCTTCGGCAGGCATGATCTCGAAATGGGTGGAAAGGCGGAGTACCTACCCGCCACCAAGGAGGAGGATCCCGTGACCCGCATCGACAGCGTGCGCGCCGCAACCGACTCGGCCAAGGACAGCGTGCAGCACGCCGCGGAAGTGGTGGCGCCCTACGCCGACTCGGCCAAGGACCAGGCCGCACATCTCGCGCACGAGGCCCGCACACGGCTCGCGCCAAAGGTGTCGAAAGCAGCCCAGCAGGCCCGCGTCCAATACGGCGCGCATCTTGCGCCACGCATCGAACTGGCCCGTGCCCATGTGCCCCCCAAGGTCGACGAGGTGGCCCAGCGCGCCGCGCTACGCACCAGGCAGGTCGCGCGCAGCGCCGCGGACTACACCGTTCCGCGCGTCGAGCACGCGATGGCCGTCGCCCAGCCCGTGGCGGAGGAGGCCTCGGTCCGCAGCGCCGCCGCGCTGGCGGCGCTCCGCGGACAGGTCACCGCGAAGGAGATCAGGCAGCTCGCCAGGAAGCACGAGCGGCGGGCGAAGGCCGGCCGGCTCCTCAAGGGGTTCGCCGTGGCAGGCATCGTGGCGGGTGCCGCCTACGCCGCCTGGAGGTGGTGGGACAAGCAGGCCAACCCGGACTGGCTGGTCGAGCCGCCCGCTCCCACGGAGGTCTCCGACCGCGCGCCGCTGACCTCGGTCGACGGCAGCGGTCCGTCCTCGGCCGACCCGGAGGGCCAGGCCGAGCAGACCGACGCGGAGAACAAGGAGAGCAAGGGGACGGACGGTCCGGAGGGTGTGGACGGCACCGATCGCGACGACCGCCGCTGAGTAGTCCCCGCGCGGCAAAGCGGGCGCCGGAAGGCCTTGAGGTCTTCCGACGCCCGCTTTCGCCGTCCGCGGAGTCCGCGGGATGCGGAGTTCGCCGGATGCGGAGTTCGCCGGATGCGGAGTTCGCGGGATGCGGCAGCGGACAGCTCGCGAGGCCGGGCCGCGTGGCGTTATCAGGGTGTTTTCGGAACGCCGCCCACGCGGCGGGTCAGTTCGCGGGCGGTCTGCGCGACGTGCCCCGCGATCTCCTGGCGTTCGGCGGCACTCCCCGGCCGGCTCGGGAACGTGACGCACACGCCGGCGATCGGATGGGCGTGGTGATCGAACACGGGGGCGGCGATGGAGGACAGGCCGACGGTGATTTCGCCCTCCTCGGTGGCGTACTGCCGACGGCGCACCTCGGCCAGCAGGGCACGCAGCGCGGTCAACGAGGTGGGCCCCGCGTCGTTGCGCTGGACGAAGGACGACCGGTCCGGGAAGAGCGCCCGTACCTGCGCAGCCGGCAGATGGGCCAGTACCGCCCGGCCGCTGGCGGTCAGCTGGGCCGGCAGCCGCACACCCACCTCACTGACCAGGGGGGCGCGGCCGGGGGCCCGTTCCTCGATGACGTAGATGACCTCGCGGCCGTGCAGCACCGCGAGGTTGGCGTTGTACCCGGTGCGGTCCACGAGCTTGGCCAGCGGCACCCGGGCCAGCCGCTGGAAGGGCTCCTGCCGCGCGTACCCGGAGGCGAGCTCGAAGGCGCTGACGCCGAGACCGTAGCGCCGCTCCTCGGGCAGGTGGGAGACGAAGCCGTCGGCGGCCAGGGTGTCCAGCAGGTGGTAGGTCGTCGAGCGGGGCAGTCCGACGTCGCGGCTGATAGCCGCCGCGGGCACCGGGGCGGCCTGGGTCGCCAGATAGCGCAGCACGGCCAGGACCTGCGCGGCAGCCGGGACGATGCTCATGCTCCGACGATAGACCCGGCGTCGCGTGAACCATTTGTCTGGGATCCCAGACAAGGAGACCTCGGGTGTCTGGGATTCCAGACACAACCTTCGGGCAGCCCGTCGCGGTGCGGCCCCCGCAACCGGCTTCATGGAGACATGACTGTTGATGTTGGTGTCGGCCCGCTCTCTGCCGACGATGTCGTGTCCGTTGCCCGGCTGGGAACTCCGGTGGCGCTGTCGCCGGAGGCATTGAAGGAGATCGCCCGCAGCCGTGAGGTGATCCGGGGCCTGGCCGGCGAGGTGGTGCCGCACTACGGCGTCTCCACCGGATTCGGGGCGCTGGCCACCCGCCACATCCCCGGCGAACTGCGCGCGCAGCTGCAGCGCAGCCTGGTGCGCTCGCATGCCGCGGGTTCCGGCCCCGAGGTCGAGCGCGAGGTCGTCCGTGCGCTCATGCTGCTGCGTCTGTCGACGCTGGCGACCGGCCGTACCGGTGTGCGCACGGAGACCGCCGAGGCCTATGCCGCGCTGCTCAACGCCGGTATCACCCCCGTTGTCCACGAGTACGGCTCGCTCGGCTGCTCCGGCGACCTGGCCCCGCTCGCCCACTGTGCCCTCGCCGTCATGGGCGAGGGCACGGTCCGCGACGCCGACGGCATGCTCAAGCCGGCCGCCGAGGCGCTCGCCGCCGCCGGGGTCACCCCGGTCGTGCTGGAGGAGAAGGAGGGTCTCGCGCTGATCAACGGCACCGACGGCATGCTCGGCATGCTGGTGCTGGCCGCCCACGATCTGCGCCGGCTGCTGCGCACCGCCGACATCGCCGCCGCCATGAGTGTCGAGGGCCAGCTCGGTACGGACGCCGTGTTCGCGGCCGATCTCCAGGCGCTCCGCCCGCACCCGGGCCAGGCCGACAGCGCCGCGAACCTGCGGGCCCTGCTCGCCGACTCGGGCATCGTCGCCAGCCACCGCACGCCGGAGTGCACGCGGGTGCAGGACGCGTACTCGCTGCGCTGCTCGCCGCAGGTGCACGGCGCGGTCCGCGACACCCTCGCGCACGCCGAGCTGGTGGCCGCCCGGGAGCTGGCGAGCGCCGTCGACAACCCGGTGGTCACGCTGGACGGCCGGGTGGAGAGCAACGGCAACTTCCACGGTGCGCCGGTCGCCTGTGTGCTGGACTTCCTCGCCATTTCCGTCGCCGACCTGGCCTCGGTCGCCGAGCGTCGTACGGACCGGTTCCTGGACCCGGCCCGTAACCACGGGCTGAACGCCTTCCTGGCGGACGACCCGGGCGTCGACTCCGGCCACATGATCGCCCAGTACACGCAGGCTGCGATCGTCTCCGAGCTGAAGCGGCTGGCCACCCCCGCCTCCGTCGACTCCATCCCCTCCAGCGCCATGCAGGAGGACCACGTCTCCATGGGCTGGTCCGCGGCCCGCAAGCTGCGCCGCGCGCTGGACGGCCTCGGCCGCGTCCTCGCGGTGGAGGTCTACACCGCGGCCCGCGCGCTGGACATGCGCGCTCCGCTGACGCCGTCGCCCGCCACCGCAGCGGTACGCGACGGTTTGCGCGAGACGGTCGAGGGCCCCGGCCCCGACCGCTGGCTCGCTCCCGAGATCGAGGCCACCGTGCAGTACGTCGCCTCCGGCGGTGCGATCGCGGCCGCGGAGTCCGTCACCGGCCCCCTGGCCTGAACCACCTGTGCGCGCTGCCCGGCGAGTGACTCTCCGGGCAGCGCGCACAGGGCACCACGGGGCGTGCACCGGCGCGCCGCTCTCGCGGGCCGGCGCGCCGGTTCGCGCCGTCCCCGCCCGCGGTCACACCGTGCGGGGCGCCGCGCTCCGCGAGGTCACCATGCGGTTAATCAGGCGCGCGCCGGCGCGCGCCGTGCGCTGGTCGACATCGAGGTCCGGGTTCAGCTCGGCGATGTCGCACACGGCAAGCTTGCCGCTCGCGGCCACCTTGGCGCAGACGCGCTCGATGACGTCCATCTGCACGCCGTAGGCGGCTGGGGCGCTGACGCCCGGTGCGACGGCTGCGGGGAGCACGTCGAGGTCGATGCTCAGATGCACGACGTCACAGCTCGCGAGGAAGTCGTCGACGAACTTCTCGGTACGCGGCAGGTCGAGCAGCCCGCACCCGGTGTCCGGAAGGCAGCGCACCCCGAGCCTGTCCGCAGTGCGGAACAGCCGGGCACGCCGTTGCGGGTGAGCCGTCGCATGACCGCGGGCGCCTGCCCGCGCTGGGCCGAACCGGGGGACGTGGCGTTCGCCGCCTTCCGCAGCGACGAGGGCGTACACCGCAACAAGGGACGCCGGGGCGCGGCGGCCGGTCCGGGCGCCCTGCGTCGGGCCCTCGCGTCGATGGCGCTGCCGGGACCGCTGCGCGCCCTGGACGCCGGCGGCGGATGACACCGCAGGAGGCGGCGGCCCTGAAGTTCCCGGCCCCCTTCTGGCCGTACGGCCGGCTGGTCACCATCGCCTTCATGATCGGCATCGTGATCGTTCTCGGCTTCTACGACAGCACCCGGATCGCCCTGGTCGTCGGCGTCGTATGGCTCGCGCTCCTCACGGGCGTCCACTACCTGTGGATACGGCCGGGGCGCCCTCGGCCGGAGCCGCCCGCCTCCGCGGAAGCGGAAAGGGAGGCCGTCCCCACGGCGCCACCGCGACGGGGACAGCCACAGCCACCCGTCGGCGGCCCGCTCGCGACCCGGAACACGCCGCTCATCCGTCTGCTCCCCGCCGGATCTGCCGCAGCAGTCCGGCGGCGGTGAGCAGCCATACGAGGGCGGCGATCCACAGCAGAGCGCGGCCGGCGGTCGCGAGCTGGTGGATGCCGGTGGCCGAGGCGGAGGAGAGGGAGGCGACGGCGACCATGCCCAGGGGGAAGACCGTGGACCAGCGGCGGATGTCGTAGTGCGGACGAGGACGGGCGAGTTCGGCGGCGGCCAGGACGAGGTACCAGGCGAAGGCGAGAGCGAGCAGGACGAGCGTCGCCGCGCGAAGAGCGGTGTGGGCACCGCCGGTCCAGACGGGGGACGTCAGAAGTTTTGACCCGGCCAGGGCGAAAATCGCCGGCGCGCCCCCGGCGACCCACTGGTCGCCGCCTCCGGTGACGACCTGCCGGAGAGCGAAGTGGTGGAGCGCCACGGGATAGAGGAGCACGCCGAGGCAGAACAGCGCGAACCCCGCCCTGACGAGCCAGGTGCCGTACGCCGGGGCGAGCGTGCCCGCCAGTACGGCGAGCCCTTCGGTGGCGACGCAGACGAGGAAGACCGCACCCGGCATCCGCCGGCGCCAGTGGCGGACGTCCGCGAGCAGCAGCCCCGGCCACGCGAGCGCCGCGACGACGAGCAGGGAGGCGGCGAGGACGTACCGGTCGAGCAGGGCCAGGCGGGTGCCGAGTACGCAGGTCGCGGCGACGGCGGTGATGGCGGGCGGAGTGCCGGCCTCGGCGATCCAGCGGGCCCGGTCGCGCAGCAGCCGTCGGCTGAAGTCCACGGCGAGCAGCAGCCACAGCCCGGCGGCCGGCGCGAGCAGGACCGCGGAGAGAACGGGGTGGCCGGTCAGCGACAGGCCTACGGAGATGATGCCGGTGGCCATCACTGCGGTCCCGGCGGCGGGGGGCAGTTCGGCCCACCGGTGCGAAAGACGGTGCTTCGTCACCCGTCCATCGCATCGCGCCCGGAGCGGCGCCACCATCGGGGAGGTCCGCACGGGTCCGGTCGCGGCCGGCCGGCCGTCGCGCCCGGCCGTGCGGGGCCGCCGTCGGCGTCGGCGTGGTCAGCAGGCGGGTGCGGGCAGGGTGAGGCGTCCGTCGTGGACTTCGGCGATCTGGTCGACGGCGGTGAGGTGGGCGCGGTCGTGGGTGACGAGGACGGTGGCGGTGGCCTGTTGGTGGGTGAGCCGGGTGATCAGGTCGATGACGGCGGCGCCGCGTTCGTGGTCCAGGGCGCTGGTGGGTTCGTCGACCAGGAGGACGGTGGGGTCGTTCATCAGGGCGCGGGCGATGTTGATGCGCTGGCGCTGGCCGCCGGAGAGCTGGTGGGGGCGTCGGCCCGCCTGGTCGGCCAGGCCTACGGCGTCCAGCAGTTCCATCGCGCGCGGGCGGGCCGAGGACGGGGAACGGCCGTCTATCCGGGCCATGACCTGAAGCTGTTCGGCCGCGGTGAGGGAGGGCAGCAGGTTGGGCTGCTGAAAGACGATGCCGATCTTGTGACGGCGCAGGTCGGTCAGTTCGCCGCGGGTCATGCCGGTGGTGCTGACGCCGTCGATGGTGACGGTGCCGGCCTCGGGGGTGATGAGGGTGGCGGCGACGGCGAGGAGGCTGGACTTGCCGGAGCCGGAGGGGCCGACGACGGCGGTGAGGCTGCCCTTGGGGACGTCGAGGCCGACCCGGTCAAGGGCGGTGAGGCGGCTCTCGCCGTCGGGGTAGGTCAGGGTGATGTCGGTCAGGTTCAGGCTCATCGTGCGCTCCCCAGGGCGGTCAGCGGGTCGACGGAAGTGATGCGGCGGATGGACAGGGCGGCCCCGAGCGCGCCGAGAAGGATCATCACGGCGGCCGGGACGAGGACGGTTGCCGGGGTGAGGAGGAAGGGCACGGCCGAGCCGGACACGGCGGAGCCGACAGCGACGGCGATACCGGTGCCGAGCAGGGTGCCGCCCACCAGCAGGACGACGGCCTGGCCGAGGGCGTCCTTCAGGAGGTCGGCGGTGGAGGCGCCCAGGGCCTTGAGGACGGCGACATCACCGCTGCGCTGGATGGTCCACACCGTGAAGAACGCGCCGATGACCAGCGCGGAGATGGCGAACAGGAAGCCGCGCATCAGCTGCAGGGAGCCGTTCTCGGAGGTGTAGGAGCCGATCGCGGACAGCGAGTCGTCCTTGGACACCGTCTTGGTGCCCAAGGCCTTGTCGGTCGCGTTCACCTCGGCGCCCGACGTGGTCGTGAGTGCGATGACGGTCGCGGCGGGGCCGCCGGTCGGCGGAGCGGTCTTCTGCCAGGTGGTGAGGCTGGTCCAGATGACGGGGGTGTGGCTGAAGGAGGCGTCCCCGCTCGTGGCGGCGACGGTCAGCCGCCGGCCGGCGACGGTGACCGTGTCACCCGGCTTCGCACCGAGGCCGTCGGCGGCGGCAGTGGACAGCACCACCGAACGGTCGTCGATCTTCCCGCCGTCCGGGGCCAGGCCGGAGCCGGGCCGGACGCCGAAGACGGACACACCCTCGCTCCGGCCGCCCGCGGTGGCCTTGGTGGTGGAGATGCCCAGCGGCTCGGCGCTGCTCACCCCGGGTGCCTCGGCCCACCGCTTCCACTGCTCACGGGTGACCGTGGAATTGGAGTACGACACGTCCTGCCCGCTGCTCGGAGCGGCGAAAGCGATCCTGTCGGCGGACAGGCCCGTGATCGCGGAGATGTTCTGCCGGCCGAGCCCGGCGGTCAGCCCGGACAGCAGCCCGACCAGCAGCGTGATCAGCACGATGACGGTTCCCATCAAGGCGAAGCGCCCCTTGGCGAACCGGAGGTCTCTCCAGGCGACGAACATGTTCCGGCCTGCCCTTTCACGTGGTGGAATCGGTACGTCTTCACGTGGTGGAATCGGTACGTCCCCACCCTCGCCGCCGCCCCCGTGCCGAGGCATCGCGCCCAGGATCGGACTTTTGGAATCAAAGGGCGGCGCCGGCCCTCCACCTTTTGATTGATGCCCGGTATGGACCGTTTCCGTAGACTGGGTGCCTCATGAGCACCCTCACTCCCACCACCAGGGCACTGGCCTGGTGCCTGCACCTGCTGGTCATCGGTCTGCTCGCCCTGACCGTGGTCCGGGCCCTGGGCACGGGGGAATCCCGGGCGGGCCTCGTCGTCGCCGTCTGTACGGCGCTGGGGGTGGCGTACGCGGTGGGCCCGCTGCTGCCCCGTATCAGCCGCTCCCGCCGGGCCGCCGCGCTGTGGCTGGCCGTGGTGGGCGCCGTCTGGCTGGTTCTGCTGGCCCTGACCGCCGACGCGGTGTGGCTGGCGTTCCCGCTGTATTTCCTCCAGCTCCATCTGCTGACTCGCCGCGGCGGCCTGATTTCGGTCGTCGTCACCGCCGTCGCGGCGATCACGGCCTTCTCCGCCCACCAGGGCGCCTTCGCGGCTGCCACCGCGATCGGCCCGGCACTGGGTGCGGCCGTCGCCGTGGCCGTGGTGTGGGGCTATCAGGCCCTGTACCGGGAGAGCGAACAGCGCCGACGGCTGATCGAGGAGCTCACCACCACCCGCGCCGACCTGGCCGCCGCCCAGCACACCGCCGGCGTCCTGGCCGAACGTGAACGCCTCGCCCGCGAGATCCATGACACCCTCGCCCAGGGCCTGTCCAGCATCCAGTTGCTCCTGCGTGCCGCCGAACGCGCCCTGCCCGCCCGGCCCGAGGCCGCCGAGCGCTACATCGACCAGGCCCGCCAGACGTCCGTGGACAACCTCGCCGAAGCCCGCCGGTTCGTCGCGGCCCTCACCCCGCCCGCCCTGGAAGGCACCACCCTGGCCGGAGCCCTGGAACGGCTGTGCGCCACGACCAGCACCCAGCACCCCCTCACCGCCCGCTTCCACCTCACCGGCGAGCCCGTGCCCCTGCCCACCGCCCACGAAGTCGCCCTGCTGCGCATCGCGCAGTCCGCGCTGTCCAACACCGTCCGCCACGCACACGCCACCACCGCCGAGGTGACTCTCAGCTACCTCGACGACGAGGTGGCCCTCGACGTCGTCGACGACGGCACCGGCTTCGATCCCACCCGCCTGCCCGCTCCCGATCCGGCCACCGGCGGTTTCGGACTGGCCGCCATGCGCGCCCGCACCCGCGCCCTCGGCGGCACCCTCAGCATCGAATCCGCCCCCGGCCGCGGCAGCGCCCTCGCAGCGCAACTCCCCGCCCACCCGGCACCCCGACCCGACGACGAGGCCCAGCCGTGACCGACACCCCCATCCGTCTGCTGCTCGCCGACGACCACCCCGTCGTACGGGCGGGACTGCGTGCCGTACTGGAGACCGAACCGGACTTCACCATCGTGGCCGAGGCCGCCACGGCCGAGGAAGCCGTCACCCTGGCCGGCGAACTCGACATCGACGTCGTTCTGATGGACCTGCAGTTCGGTCCGGGCATGAACGGCTCCCAGGCCACCGCCGCCATCACCGCCCGCCCCGGCGCACCCCGGGTCCTGGTCGTCACCACCTACGACACCGACGCCGACACGCTGCCCGCCATCGAAGCGGGCGCCACCGGTTACCTCCTCAAGGACGCCCCGCCCGAGGAACTGGCCGCCGCCGTACGGACCGCCGCCGCCGGACGCACCACCCTCGCCCCCACCGTCGCCGACCGGCTCATGAACCGCCTGCGCACCCCCCGGACCGCCCTGACCCGCCGCGAGACGGAAATCCTCGGTCTGGTCGCCGACGGCCTGTCCAACCAACGCATCAGCGACCGGCTCAGCCTCACCCAGGCCACCGTCAAGTCCCACCTGGCCCACATCTACGCCAAGCTCGGCGTCGACTCCCGCACCGCCGCCGTCGCCACCGCCACCGACCTCGGCCTCATCCGCCGCTGACGGCCGGCACGCGGCAGCCGATGGACCACGGCCGCCACATCGCGCCACGCGCCCTGTTCAGCTGGGCAGAACGAGGCAGGGCGCGAGGGCGAACGGAGTGGTGATCAGCGCCGAGTCTCGGGCTCGCGGAGCCGGCCGGACCGGGTGCATGAACACAAAGAGGTCCCCCGATCCACGCAAAAGGGTCCCCTGGCCCGCGTTTCCGCGGCCCAGGGGACCCTTTCTACCGATGTGGAGCCTAGGAGATTCGAACTCCTGACATCTGCCTTGCAAAGGCAGCGCTCTACCAACTGAGCTAAGGCCCCGAAAAACGGACAGCACCGGACGCTTCAGCGCCTCGGCGACCGCCGCAGACCAGAGTACCGGGTACCCCCCGGAATCTTGCAAAAAGACAGGGACTCCCGGTCGGCGACCACGCTCCGTAAGATGCTCGACGAGGTTCGCAGCAGCGAAGCCGCAGCGAAGGGGAGACGCGCCATGGATGCAGCTCAGCAAGAGGCAACGGCAAGAGCCAGGGAACTTCAGCGCAGTTGGTACGGAGAGCCTCTCGGGGCGCTCTTCCGCCGGCTGATCGATGATCTCGGCCTGAACCAGGCCCGGCTCGCCGCGGTCCTCGGGCTGTCCGCTCCCATGCTCTCCCAGCTGATGAGCGGCCAGCGGGCGAAGATCGGCAACCCCGCGGTCGTCCAGCGCGTCCAGGCGCTCCAGGAACTGGCCGGTCAGGTCGCCGACGGCAGCACCAGCGCGGGAGAGGCCACCGACCGCATGGAAGAGATCAAGAAGTCCCAGGGCGGCTCCGTCCTCACCGCCACCAGCCAGACCTCCAACACCGGCGGCGCCCCGACCGTCCGGCGCGTGGTGCGCGAGATCCAGTCGCTGCTGCGGTCCGTCGCAGCCGCCGGTGACATCATCGATGCCGCCGACTCCCTCGCCCCGACCCACCCGGAGCTGGCAGAGTTCCTCAAGGTGTACGGCGCGGGGCGCACCGCGGACGCGGTGGCGCACTACGAGGGACACCAGGGCTAGGGCCTGTCCGAGGTCCTAGGGCACTACCCCCGAGAGCCGGGCACGAGCCGGAACAGGAACTGGGAGCGGGCGCAGCGCAATGGGTGAGGTCTTCGCCGGTCGGTACGAACTGATCGATCCGATCGGACGTGGTGGGGTCGGCGCCGTCTGGCGCGCCTGGGACCACCGACGCCGCCGTTATGTGGCGGCCAAGGTCCTCCAGCAGAGCGACGCGCACACGCTGCTGCGCTTCGTCCGCGAGCAGGCGCTGCGGATCGAGCATCCGCATGTCCTCGCCCCGGCCAGCTGGGCCGCGGACGACGACAAGGTCCTGTTCACCATGGATCTGGTGAGCGGCGGTTCACTGGCCCATGTCATCGGCGACTACGGACCGCTGCCCCCTCGTTTCGTCTGCACGCTGCTCGACCAGCTGCTGTCCGGGCTGTCGACGGTGCATGCGGAGGGCGTCGTGCACCGGGACATCAAACCCGCCAACATCCTGATGGAGGCCACCGGCACCGGGCGGCCGCATCTACGGCTGTCCGACTTCGGTATCTCCATGCGCAAGGGCGAGCCGCGCCTCACCGAGACCAACTACGTGGTGGGAACGCCGGGTTACTTCGCGCCGGAGCAGATGATGGGCGCGGAACCCGACTTCCCCGCGGACCTGTTCGCGGTCGGCCTGGTGGCGCTGTATCTGCTGCAGGGGAAGAAGCCGGACGCGCAGGCCATCATCGAGCACTTCGCCGCGTACGGAACTCCCAGCGCCCCGGAGGGGATTCCCGAGCCGCTGTGGCAGGTCCTCGCGGGGCTGCTGCAGCCGGATCCCCAGGCCAGGTTCCGTACGGCCACGGGCGCGCGCAAGGCGCTGACGGCCGCGGTCGACATGCTGCCCGAACCCGGCACCGACGACGAGCCGGTGGAGGTGTTCGACCAAATCGGGCCGCTGCCGGCCGGCTTCGGGCCCGACGGACCGGTCACGGCCCCCAGAACGGCCGTGCAGGACGCGCACCCCGTACAGCCCGTACCTCCCGGCCCCGCGGCTCAGCACCCCGTACAGCAGCCCTACACCCCGCCTCCGGTCCCGATGTCCGAGACGGGCAGCTTTCACCTTCCGCCGCCTCCGCAGCAGCCCACACCGCTGCCCCAGCAGGCACAGGCGGCCCCGCCTCCCACTCCGCACACGGCTGCCCCGTTCGCCGCGCCCGCACCGGATCCTTCGCGGGCCCCCACGGCCGCGGTGCACCATGAGCCGGCTCTCACCCGGGCGTACACCGCCGGACAGCCGCAGGTTCCCGCCGCGGGATCGGGATCTGCCGCGCGCGTGCCGCAGAAGCGTCCGGGACCGCCCCCGAAGGTGGCGGTCCCGGTCCTGCTGGTGGCGCTGATCTTTTTCGCCGTGGGTGTCTGGGCGCTGACCCAGAGCTGAGTACGTCGTCGGCCGGAGCCCCGCCGCCGTGGGCGGCCGCGGTTCCGGCCCCGCTACCAGGCCTGCGGCGGGCCTCCGTAGGGCGGTTGTCCGCCCCCGCCCGGTCCGCCCGCGGCCGGACCGTTCGAGCCGGGCGGAACTGCCGGTCCCACCGAAGCCGCGAAGGCCTCCGGACCCGCCGTAGCCGCCGGACCCATCGGGGCGGCCACCGCGCGGCGCCGTGCCAGCAGCGTCCACACGCCGAGCCCGAGCATCAGCACGGCACCCGCGCTGATCCCGGCCACGCCGACCGCTCTCATGGTGTTGCTCCTGGCCGCCTCGGAATCGCTCCGGCCGCTCTTGGCCATGTCCCTGTCGTCCTGCGTGACCGAGAAGATCCCCGCGCCCCCCGCGTACGGCGACTTCTCCGCCTTCCCCTCCACCTTGATCCTGAGGATCAGCGGAATCGCCTTGTCACCGTACGACTTCGCGATCTTCGGGCTGAGCGTCACCGACAGGTAGTACCAGCCGGCGAACCGCATGGCGCTGACGCTGCCGGTGGAGTTGTAACGGTTCTCGTACGCCACCGGAGGCAGCGGGTCCAGCGATACGGACGCGGGCTTGCCGGAGTACGACAGCGGGCTCACGTCGTCGACATGGCCATGGGCCGGATTGTCCAGGGACATCGCGAGCGCGCTGCCGATGTACTCGTTCGAGGCGTTGTTGTTGCTCAGGACGGCGGTGGCGAAGATCTGCTGTCCCCAGTCCACCGGCACCCGGTAGAAGCGGGTCCGCCCCGGCGCGATGTCGTCGTGCCACTCGCCCGTGTCCAGACTGGTCGCGTTGGAGTAGCTGGTGCCGCCCGACCGCTTCTGCGGGGCGGCGGTGGGTGGCTCGGGGGAGGCCGACGGCCAGTTCTCCGGTGCCTCGGTCGGCATCGAACCGGCCGATTTCAGCTGCGGTTCCGACTCGTAGCGCAGCTCCAGATCCCACTCGCCGGGTGACGAGGTCGCCTTGCTCTCCCGCTCGATCAGGACGTTGTACGTGCCCGCTTCCTGACAGGTACTGCTGTCCTTCTGCGTGATCCGGTAGGCGTACGCCGCGATCGGACGCGGGAATTCCGCCGACTCGAACCGGGCGTCCTCCGAGCTGCACTGCAGGTCCGTGCTGTCCCTGATGCTGACCGTGATGCCGTCCCCGTAGGCGACCTGGCCGCCGTCCCTGGGCACGGCCACCGCCGAGACGTACGCGTCCGTCTTCGCGTCGAGGTTCAGGCGGTAGTAGAGCTTCTCGCCGCGCTTGATCGAGCTCTTGTAGACCGATCCGGGCGTGAGCGCCGACGCCTCGGTGCTGACCTCCGCGCCGCTGACCTTCTTCGCCCCGGGATCGAAGGTGTACGCGGCGTCCTCCCCGGCCGCGTACGCCTGCCCCGGCACCGCCGCCGCGCACATCGCCGCGACGGCGGCCAGCGCCACCCGGCCCCTGTTGCGCTGCCTCATCACGCGCTTCCCCTCGTCGTCTGTGCGGCGCGCCCGCGACGCCCGCGCACGAACACGAGCCCCGCGATCAACGCCACCACGGCGCCCGCCCCGGCAGCGGCCGCAATGCCGGTCCATCCTGCCCCGCCCGTACCGCTGCTGTCTCCGACGCTGCTCGAATTGCCCTTCTTGTCCCCCTTCTTGGCCACGACAGCAGCATGGTGCTCGGGGCCGGCCAGCTCGTCGCCGAGCACCGACACCCGCAGCACCACCCCGATCCGCGCGTTCTCCGCGATCTCGGCGGCCCCCGCCCCCAGCGTCACCGAGATGTAGAAGTCGCCCCCGGCGTGCACGGGCTGGACGGCGGAGCGGTACTCGTACCGATTGGTCCAGGCGACCGGCACCCCGCCCATCCTGACCACCGACGGACGGCCGTTGTACATGGTCCTCGGGGTGAACTCGCTGCCTCCGGTGAGCGGGAAACGAGCGGGAGTGAACAGCTGCGTCGCGCCGTACGAGTACGTGGAGGCGCCGCTCCCCACCGTGGGCTCGTTCGCGAACTCCACGTCGTAGCGCACCTGCTGGCCCCAGCCGGCCGGGACCTTGTACCAGAGGGTCTGCGACGGAAGGATCCGGTCGCGCCATATGCCCGGGCCGAGTTCCTCGGCGTCGTTGAAGCCGGTACCGCCCCGCACATCGCGTGGGTCGCCGGCGGGCAGCACGGCGTCCTTGCCGCCCTTGCCGTACTCCGGCTGCGACTGGGCGGGCGTGACCCCCTTCTCCAGCGGCGCCTCCACCCCGTGGACGAGTTCGAGCGGCCAACGCGCTGCGTCGGAGCCCTTCTTGCTCTCCCGCTCCACCACCAGCCAGTACCGCCCCGCCCGGTCGCAGGCCCGGGTGCCCTGCTCCGCCGGGATACGGGCGACGGCCGAGGTCAGCGGGGTCGTACCCTCCTTCTGGTTGAAGTGCGCGGTGTCCGTGACGCACGAACTGTCGGTGCCGTACGCGATGCTGGTGCGCAGCGCGTCGAACGTGTCGACGGCCGCCCCGGGCTGCGGCACCGCCGTCACCGAGAAGTCCGCCGTCGAAACGGCATCCAGACCGACGGCGTAGTACCGCTTCTCAGCGGGCCCGATGGTGTCCAGATACTGCCCGGGTACGAGCACGGGCGCCCCCGCACGCGTCGCCGCGCCCTCGACCCGCTCGCCCCGGAACCGGTAGCCGTCCGCGGAGAGCTGGGACGCCCGTTGCAGCTGCCGGGCCAGTGCCGCGGCGTCCGGCGCGTCGTAGTAGCGGCCGTTGCCCGCCGCCGCAACGCATTCGAGCTGCTCACGGGCCGCGCCCTCCACCTGGAAGCCGACCGCGTCGATCCGCAGCCCGATCCCCTCCCTGGCCAGCTGCTCGGCAACCTCGCAGGGCCGCGGCGCACCGCAGTTGTCCTCGCCGTCGGAGATCAGCAGGATCGTGCGCGTACCGACGGCTCCGCCCGCGGGCCGCGGAAGGTCCTCTGCGGCCCTGCGCAAAGACAGCCCGATGGGAGTGTCGCCCCTGGGCTCCACGGCCGCCACGGCCCGCTTCACGGCCGTCCGGTCGAGCCTCCGGACCGGCTGTACGAGCCTGGTGTCCGCGCAGCCCCGGGGGCGGTCGGCGCCGTACACCCGCAGCCCGGTCGGATATCCGTCGGGAAGGCTGTCGACGACGGTGCCGACGGCCGTACGGGCACTCTCCATCCGGGTACGCCCCGTACCGTCGTCGTCCGCCATGGAGCCGGACGAGTCGAGCACCATGACCAGGCTGCCGCCCGGGCCGGCGCCCGTCTCCTGCGAAGCGCCGGGTGCGGCCGCCGAGGCCGGCACGGCCCCCGCCACCAGGGCGAGCAGCGCCCCGCCGATCCATGCCCCCGCAACCGCAGTGCGGCGGCAGTGATCCTGTGTCCTCACGCGTGCCCCCCGACCGAAAAAGCCGAACCTTTTGCTCCCGCAACCTATTGATTTGCTTAGGTGAACTCAAGAGCACAGGCGTCACGGTCCCGCAACAGCACGAAGCCCCGGCCGCTCAGCGACCGGGGCCCGCAATCAGGCTGTTCTGTCTCACACACCCGAACCTGCGGGCACGGAGTCAGTCGCCTCCGTCCACAGATCCTGCTCGGCGCGATCCGCCTGGATCTGGCGGTACACGAGGAGCCCGCCGATGGCGGCCAGTGCGACCAGGAGAAGCTTCTTCACCGCGCGACCTCGTCTTTCCTTGACGTAGGGGACTTCTGCCGCCCGACTATACACACCGGCCGATATCGATCGGTGACCTACCTGCGACCCAATTGGCGCCCGGGGAAAAGCGATCACCCGAGAACCGATCCGGCCGGAGATCACGCCCGCGCCGGCCGCCCCTCGCAAGCCCGTCGAGGCCGGTTGCACCAGACGAGTGGTGTTCATCTGAAGATCGGCGGATCCGCGGCGTCGGTCCACGAAATCAAGGACCGCATCCACATCATCAGAAAGGTAAGCAAACCGGACCACCCGAAAGCGAGGGGCCATGAGCACCTTCAAGGCCAAGAGCATCTGGACCGCCTTCATCACCGCCTGCTTCGCCCTCCTCGCCGCACTGGGGCTCATGAGCACCCCGGCGGCGGCCACGGAGCCGAACGCCCCGGAGCCGACCACCACGAACCAGGAGCACACGGGTGCGACCGCGGCAACCGCGACCACTCCGTCGGTCCGCTGGACCCTTCCGCGTGACAGGGCGCTGCCACCCACGACGAAGCAGCGCATCCGCGCCGAGGCACACGGCTCCTCACCCGCCGCCCGGCATCTGTCCGCGGACACGACGGACGCCACGGAATCCAGGAACACCGCCCACGCCATCCACGGAGCCCCGGCGGGGGACGCATCCCTCCTCCCCCCGTGAGAGCCGCACAACTGACGTACAGAGCCCCCGGGCCGGTTCGCACCGGACGGGGGCTCCTTCGTACGCTCCAAGCCCGTCCTGCCCCTCCCGGCGCGAGGACAGCAGACGACGGCAGACGATTCAGCAGAGGACAGCAGAACCTCCTCGGCCCGACGCACCCCCCGCACCCCATGCACGAGTCCGCACCCCACGCACCCGCACCGAGCGCGCACCGCACCGATCACACGCAGAAGGCCCGGTGTCTCCGAGGAGATACCGGGCCTTCTGTTGTCACTGTGGGGCTAACAGGATTTGAACCTGTGGCCTCATCCTTATCAGGGATGCGCTCTAACCAACTGAGCTATAGCCCCGCCGCGCTGCGCGCTGACTTCTGAAGATTAGCGCACGTCGGGGCCAGTCCCAAAATCGATACTCCGCGCTCTACTCGTCCTCGGCCAGCGTGAGCTCGACGCCGCCCACGAAGCCCGCCGACAGGTTGTAGATGAAGGAGCCCAGCGTCGCCAGCGCGGTCGCCAGCACGACGTCGATCACCGCGATGACCGAGGTGAAGACGAGGACCCGCGGAAGCGACAGGAACGACTGGAGATCGAAGCCGCCGCTGTCGTTCGAACCGGTGGCCTCGCTGATCGTGCCGCCCACGGTCTCGAAGACGCCCATCGCGTCCATCACCATCCACAGGACCGCCGACGCCACCACCGTGCAGATACCGAGCGCGATGGAGAGCAGGAAGCTCACCTTCATCACCGACCACGGGTCGGCCTTGGCCACCCGCAGACGCGCCTTGCGGGTACGCGGAGTCGTCCGCGCCCCCGTCCGCGGCCGCCGGGCCGCCTGCGCGGCGCCGGCGCCCTGCGTACCACCCTGCGTGCCGTGCGGCCGGCCGCCCTGGGTCCCGCCCGCGGGCGAGGGGTATGCCTGCGGCGGGTGGTACGGCCCGCTCGCCTGCCCCGCTGCGGGCTCGCGCTCACCGGGCAACGGCCCGGTCGCGTAACCCTCGTACTGGGGCTGAGGCCCCCGGGTGTCCGTCACAGTGCCCCCTTGGGAGTCCGTGGCAGGGCCACGGGCACCGCTCGCTCCAGCTCCGGAAGCGGCCGAACCGGCGCCCGTGGCTCCACTCACGCTCTACTCCTCGTGCTCCCCGGCCGAAGGCGAAGTGCCTTCGACGTTGCCCTCGACCGTGCTCTCGGCAGCGCCCGTCACCGCAGCCTCGGCGTCCTCGGACCCCTCGACCTCTTCGGCCTCACGACCGGCTTCGGCGTTGCGGGCGATACCTACGACGGCATCGCGCTTGCCCAGATTGATCAGTTGGACGCCCATGGTGTCACGGCCCGTCTCCCTGACTTCATTGACTCGCGTACGAATCACACCACCGCCGAGCGTGATGGCGAGGATCTCATCCGTCTCCTCGACCACCAGCGCGCCCACCAGCGAGCCCCGGTCCTCCACGATCTTGGCGGCCTTGATGCCCAGGCCACCACGACCCTGAACCCGGTACTCGTCGACGGGAGTCCGCTTCGCGTACCCACCGTCGGTGGCAGTGAACACGAACGTACCCGGCCGGACAACATTCATCGAGAGCAGTTCGTCGCCTTCGCGGAAACTCATGCCCTTGACGCCCGACGTGGCACGGCCCATCGGGCGCAGCGCATCGTCCGTCGCAGTGAACCTGATCGACTGGGCCTTCTTGCTGATGAGCAGCAGATCGTCCTCGGCCGACACCAGCTCCGCACCGATCAGCTCGTCATCGGAGCCGTCCGCCGTCTCCCGCAGGTTGATCGCGATGACGCCACCGGAACGCGGTGAGTCGTAGTCCTTCAGCGCGGTCTTCTTCACGAGGCCGCCCTGCGTGGCCAGGATCAGATACGGCGCGGCCTCGTAGTCACGGATCGCCAGGATCTGGGCGATCCGCTCGTCCGGCTGGAAGGCCAGCAGGTTGGCGACGTGCTGGCCACGGGCGTCACGGCCGGCGTCCGGGAGCTCGTACGCCTTCGCCCGGTACACCCGGCCCTTGTTCGTGAAGAACAGCAGCCAGTGGTGCGTCGTCGACACGAAGAAGTGGTCGACGATGTCGTCTTCCTTGAGCTTCGTACCGCGCACGCCCTTGCCGCCGCGCTTCTGCGAGCGGTAGTCGTCCGTCTTCGTACGCTTCACATAGCCGCCACGCGAGATCGTGACGACGATGTCCTCCTCGGCGATCAGGTCCTCGATGGACATGTCACCGTCGAAGGGCACCAGCTTGGAACGCCGGTCGTCGCCGAACTTCTCGACGATCGCCGCCAGTTCCTCGCTGACGATCTGCCGCTGCCGTTCCGGCGACACCAGGATCGCGTTGTACTGGTTGATCTTCGCCTGGAGCTCGTCGTGCTCGGCCGTGATCTTCTGGTGCTCCAGCGCGGCCAGCCGGCGCAGCTGCATCTCCAGGATCGCGTTCGCCTGGATCTCGTCGATCTCCAGCAGGCCCATCAGGCCCTCGCGCGCCACCTCGACCGTCTGGCTGCGCCGGATGAGGGCGATGACCTCGTCGATCGCGTCCAGCGCCTTGAGCAGACCACGCAGAATGTGCGCCCGCTCCTCCGCCTTGCGCAGGCGGAACTTCGTACGCCGGACGATGACCTCGATCTGGTGCGTCACCCAGTGCCGGATGAACGCGTCGATCGACAGGGTCCGCGGCACACCGTCGACCAGGGCCAGCATGTTGGCGCCGAAATTGGTCTGCAGATCGGTGTGCTTGTACAGGTTGTTCAGAACGACCTTGGCGACCGCGTCCCGCTTCAGCACGACCACCAGACGCTGACCCGTCCGCGACGAGGTCTCGTCACGGACGTCCGCGATCCCGCCGATCTTGCCGTCCTTCACCAGGTCGGCGATCTTCTGGGCCAGGTTGTCCGGGTTGGTCTGGTACGGAAGCTCCGTCACGACCAGGCACTG
The DNA here is from genome assembly GCF_042884935.1 of Streptomyces sp. NPDC058092. NCBI lineage: Bacteria > Bacillati > Actinomycetota > Actinomycetes > Kitasatosporales > Streptomycetaceae > Streptomyces > Streptomyces sp. NPDC058092. Next base: position 240,844 of record NZ_JBHVSY010000002.1, on the reverse strand, counting down.
CCGGTTCTGGATCTCCTCGACCGCGACGACCGCACGCATCGTGATCGAGCCACGGCCGGTGCGGTACGCCTCCTCGATGCCCTTGCGGCCCACGACGAGCGCACCCGTCGGGAAGTCCGGACCCTTGATCCGCTCGATCAGCGCTTCCAGGAGCTCCTCGTGCGAGGCCTCCGGGTGCTCCAGATACCACTGCGCACCCTCCGCGACCTCACGCAGGTTGTGCGGCGGAATATTGGTCGCCATACCGACCGCGATACCGGCGGAACCGTTGACCAGCAGGTTCGGGAAACGCGCCGGGAGGACCGTCGGCTCCTGGTTGCGGCCGTCGTAGTTGTCCTGGAAATCGACGGTCTCCTCGTCGATGTCCCGGACCATCTCCATGGACAGCGGCATCATCTTGCACTCGGTGTACCGCATGGCGGCGGCCGGGTCGTTGCCCGGAGAACCGAAGTTGCCGTTGGAGTCCACCAGCGGCATCCGCATCGACCACGGCTGCGCCAGTCGCACCAGTGCGTCGTAGATCGACGAGTCACCGTGCGGGTGGTAGGTACCCATGACGTCACCGACGACACGGGCACACTTGTAGAAGCCCTTCTCGGGCCGGTAGCCGCCGTCGTACATCGCGTACAGCACCCGGCGGTGGACGGGCTTGAGGCCGTCCCGCACGTCCGGCAGCGCACGCGAGACGATCACGGACATCGCGTAATCGAGGTAGGAGCGCTGCATCTCCGTCTCGAGCCCCACGGGCTCGACACGCATGCTCACGCCGGCGGCGGCCGGCTCCTCTTCAGGTGTCACAGGGGTGTTCTCGTCGGCCATTGCTGGTCAAAGTCCTTTCGAGCGGCGGCTTGCTGGTACGGCCGACTCAGATGTCGAGGAAGCGGACGTCCTTGGCGTTGCGCTGGATGAACGAGCGCCGCGCCTCGACGTCCTCGCCCATCAGCACCGAGAAGAGGTCGTCGGCCTGCGCCGCGTCGTCCAGCGTGACCTGGCCGAGGACCCGGTGGTCGACGTCCATCGTGGTGACGCGCAGCTCCTCGGCGTTCATCTCGCCGAGACCCTTGAAGCGCTGGATCGAGTCTTCCCTGATCCGCTTGCCGTTCTGCTTGCCCAGCTCCACCAGGGCGTCGCGCTCCCGGTCCGAGTACGCGTACTCGAAGTCGTCCCGGCCCCACTTGATCTTGTACAGCGGGGGGCGGGAGAGGTACACGTGCCCGGCCTCGACCAGCGGACGCATGAAACGGAAGAGGAACGTCAGCAGCAGGGTGTTGATGTGCTGACCGTCGACATCGGCGTCCGCCATCAGAATGATCTTGTGATAGCGGAGCTTCTCGATGTCGAAGTCCTCGTGGACACCGGTGCCGAAGGCCGAAATAAGCGCCTGGACCTCGGTGTTCTGCAGGATCTTGTCGATCCGGGCCTTCTCGACGTTCAGGATCTTGCCCCGGATCGGCAGGATCGCCTGGTACATCGGATTACGGCCCGACTTCGCCGAACCACCGGCGGAGTCACCCTCGACGATGAAGATCTCGCACTTCGTCGGATCGTTGGACTGGCAGTCGCTCAGCTTGCCCGGCAGCGAGGCGCTCTCCAGGAGCCCCTTACGACGGGTCAGATCACGCGCCTTACGGGCCGCGACACGGGCCGTGGCCGCCGCGATGCCCTTGCGGATGATGTCCGCGGCCTCGTTCGGATTCCGGTCGAACCAGTCCGTCAGCTGCTCGTGGACCACCTTCTGGACGAAGGTCTTCGCCTCGGTGTTGCCCAGCTTGGTCTTCGTCTGCCCCTCGAACTGGGGCTCGCCCAGCTTCACCGAGATGATCGCCGTCAGACCCTCGCGGACATCCTCACCGGTGAGGTTGTCGTCCTTCTCGCGCAGCAGCTTCTTGTCCCGCGCGTACCGGTTGACCAGGGAGGTCATCGCCGCGCGGAAACCCTCCTCGTGGGTGCCGCCCTCATGCGTGTGGATCGTGTTCGCGAAGGAGTAGACACCCTCGCTGTACTGCGTGTTCCACTGCATCGCGATCTCGGCCGAGAGGAGACGCTCCTTGTCCTCGGCCTCGATGTCGATCACCGACTGGTGAATGACGTCGCCCTTGCGGGAGTTGAGGTACTTCACGAAGTCGACGATGCCGCCCTCGTAGTGGTACGTGACCGTACGGACCTGCTCCTCCTCGGCGCTCTCGGCCACCTCGGCGACTTCCGCACCCGCCGTCGCCTTCGCCGACTCACGCTCGTCCGTGAGCTTGATCGTCAGACCCTTGTTGAGGAACGCCATCTCCTGGAAGCGGCGCGACAGGGTCTCGAAGGAGTACTCGGTGGTCTCGAAGATGTCCCCGTCGGCCCAGAACGTGACCGTCGTACCCGACTCGTCGGTGGCCTCGTTGCGGGCCAGCGGAGCGGTGGGCACACCCAGCTTGTAGTCCTGGGTCCAGCGGTAACCGTCCGTCCGGACCTCGACGGAGAGACGCGACGACAGCGCGTTCACCACGGAGACACCGACACCGTGCAGACCACCGGAGACGGCATAACCGCCGCCGCCGAACTTACCGCCGGCGTGCAGGACGGTCAGCACGACCTCGACCGCCGGCTTCTTCTCCGACGGCACGATGCCGACCGGGATACCCCGGCCGTTGTCGATCACACGGACCCCGCCGTCGGCGAGGATCGTGACGTCGATCGTGTCCGCGTGCCCGGCCATCGCCTCGTCGACCGAGTTGTCGACAACCTCTTGCACGAGGTGGTGGAGGCCTCGCTCACCGGTCGAGCCGATGTACATGCCAGGTCGCTTGCGGACCGCGTCCAGGCCCTCGAGGACGGTGATCGCGCTGGCGTCGTACGAGGGTGTGACCTCGCCGGAAGCGGATGCCTCGGCCGAGGCGATCACCTCGCCGCTCTCACCGGGTGTGGACGGAATGTTCTCGTTGGGGTTGCCGGAATCGGCCACGAAGCGCCCTTTCTGGCACAGCACAGGCCGTTCTCCGGACAGTCGGGAGCGGCTGCGTCGTTCGGCTTGTATCGACGACTCCCGCGACAGTGCGGGATTGTTCACCAGTCTACCGGTAGCGCCGACACGAATGGGGGTTTGCCGGTACCTGAGTACGCATGTGCCGCCCTGGATGAGCGCCTGACGACTCCCCATATTCAGGAAGGGCTCCCAAGAGCCCCACGCAGGCATTGAGCGCTTCGGCCTGTCAACCTTTCGCTACCGTGAGGGACGCCCCACTCCCCCCGTACGCCCTCAACCACCACATACCCGTACAACATGGACGCGACGGACAGCACCACCGAGAAGACGGCACAGCAATCCGACCGCCTTCCGAACACACCCCCACGCCTCTCAGGGACGCGAAAAACCCCAGCTCAGACGGCCCTCAGCCATACGTATCGCCAGGACCGGTGCTCCCCGGCGCCCGCAGTGGACCGAACCTGCGCTGTGGGCCCCCCGGCCCCAACACCTTGATCATCCGCACCGTGCCGTGCCCCAGATCCGCATTCAGCCGGGCCACCAGCTGCGGCGCCAGCAACCGCAGCTGCGTCGCCCACGCCGTCGAATCGCACTGCACCGTCAGCACCCGCTCGTCCGGATCCTCGTCGTACCGCAACGGCACACAGTGATTCGCCAGATCCTCACCCACGATCTGCGGCCAACGCCCCATCACCCCACCCACCGCCGCAGGCGTCTCCCAGCCACGCTCAGTGATCAGACGATTGATCGCGGCACCCAACGGCAACGGATCCCGCCCATCCGCCCGCGCCCCCGAACGCAGCCCACCGCCGCGCCTGGCCTGCTTCTTCTGCTGCGCCGCGGCACCACGCGCCCGCGCCTGCTCCTTCGCCGCACGCAACGCCACCCGCGCCAGATCCACCCCCGACGGCTCCGGCTGCTTCCCCTCCACCGGCCGCCCCTGCGACGGCTCCCCATGAGCCCCGGCGGCCCCGGACACCTCACCACGGCCGCTCACAGCCGCTCCACCTCACCCGCGGACACCGCGTACCGCGCGCCCGCCAGAACCCCCGGAACGTCGGCGTCCACCGCAGCCGTCACCAGCACCTGCTCACCCGGAGCCACCAACTCCGCCAACCGCTCACGACGACGCGCATCCAGCTCCGCGAAAACATCGTCCAGCACCAGCACCGGCTCATTGCCCTCGCTGCGCAGCAGATCGTACGAAGCCAGCCGCAGCGCCAACGCATACGACCAGCACTCACCATGGCTCGCGTACCCCTTGGCCGGCATACCCCGCAGCCCCAGCAGCAGATCGTCACGGTGCGGACCGACCAACGTCACACCCCGCTCGATCTCCTGCTTACGGACCTCCACCAGGGCCGCGATCAGCTGCTCGTACAACTCCTCACGCGTACGCGCCGAGTCCACACCCGCACCGACCGAACTCCGGTACTCCAACGCCACCGGACCACCGCCCGGCGCCACATCCCCGTACGCCTTGTCGGCCAACGGCTGCAACGCGGCAATCAGATCCAGCCGCTGCGCCAGCAGCTCCGCACCCACCCGGCCCAGATGCTGGTCCCACACATCGAGCGTGGACAGATCCATCGACCGGCCACCGTGCCTGCGCGCCATCGCCGCCGACTTCAGCAAGGTGTTGCGCTGCTTCAGCACCCGCTCGTAGTCCGAACGCACCCCCGCCATCCGCGGCGAACGCGCCGTGATCAGCTCGTCGAGAAAACGCCGACGCTCCCCCGGGTCCCCCTTGACCAGCGCCAGATCCTCCGGCGCGAACAGCACCGTCCGTACGATCCCCAGCACATCACGCGGCCTGACCTGGGACGATCTATTGATCCTGGCCCGATTGGCCTTGCCCGGATTGAGCTCCAGCTCGATCAGCTGCGAACGCTCGCCCTGCGTGACAGCGGCCCTGACGACAGCCCGGTCCGCCCCCATCCGCACCAGCGGCGCATCGGAGGAGACCCGATGGCTGCCGAGCGTCGCGAGGTAGCCGACGGCCTCCACCAGATTCGTCTTGCCCTGCCCGTTGGCCCCCACGAAAGCGGTGACGCCCGGATCGAGAGGTACCTCGACCCGGGCGTACGAGCGGAAGTCGGCCAGCGAGAGATGCGTGACATGCATGGTGTACGCCGACCTTCCCGGCTTCCTGCTCCGTGGTGCAGGTCGGACATGACAGCCCGGCCCGCTCCTCGTTGCGGTTACTTCGTGTTCTGCTTCGCTTTGATCAACTTTTTGTTGATCTACTTCTTGTTCTCGACCGCGTGGCCACCGAACTGGTTGCGCAGCGCGGCGATCATCTTCATCTGCGGGGAGTCGTCCTGCCGCGAGGCGAAACGCGCGAAGAGCGACGCCGTGATCGCGGGCAGCGGCACCGCGTTGTCGATCGCGGCCTCCACCGTCCAGCGGCCCTCACCGGAGTCGGCGGCGAAACCACGGAGCTTGTCGAGGTGCTCGTCGTCGTCCAGCGCGTTGACCGCCAGGTCGAGCAGCCAGGAACGGATGACCGTGCCCTCCTGCCACGAGCGGAAGACCTCGCGCACATCGGTGACGGAGTCGACCTTCTCCAGCAGCTCCCAGCCCTCGGCGTAGGCCTGCATCATGGCGTACTCGATGCCGTTGTGGACCATCTTCGCGAAGTGGCCGGCGCCGACCTTGCCCGCGTGGACGGAACCGAAGTCGCCCTCGGGCTTCAGCGCGTCGAAGACCGGCTGGACCTTCGCCACATTTTCGGCGTCGCCGCCGTACATCAGCGCGTAGCCGTTCTCCAGGCCCCAGACACCGCCGGAGACGCCGCAGTCCACGAAGCCGATGCCCTTGATGCCCAGCTCGACCGCGTGCTTCTCGTCGTCCGTCCAGCGGGAATTCCCGCCGTCCACGACGATGTCACCGGGCGAGAGGAGACCGGCCAGCTCGTCGATGGTGGCCTGGGTCGGGGCGCCGGCCGGCACCATCACCCAGACGACCCGGGGGCCCTTCAGCTTGCCCACGAGCTCTTCGAGACTGTGGACATCGGAGACGTCCGGGTTGCGGTCGTAACCGATGACGGTGTGGCCTGCGCGGCGGATGCGCTCGCGCATGTTGCCGCCCATCTTGCCGAGGCCGACGAGACCGAGCTCCATCAGAGATTCCTTAAGCGTTGTGCCGATTCGTACCCAAGCCCGAGCCTACGCCCGGCCGGGAACAGATCGACGGGCATGCTCGGCGCCGAGCATGCCCGTCGGAAGCTGTCCATGCGGGACCGGTGGCCGGATCAGCCGGAAAGGCGGACCGGCATGATCAGGTACTTGTACGCCTCATCCGCCTCGGCGTCCACGGCCGGGCGGCCGCTGAGCAGCGCGGGCTTGGTGGACGTCGTGAAGGAGAGCTGGGCGACCGGGGAGTCGATCGCACTCAGCCCGTCCAGCAGGAAGGTCGGGTTGAAGGCGATCGAGATGTCGTCGCCCTCCAGCACCGCGTCGACCCGCTCCACAGCCTGTGCGTCGTCACTGGAACCCGCCTCCAGGATCAGCACACCCTGCTCGAAGCTGAGCCGCACCGGAGTGTTCCGCTCGGCGACGAGGGCCACACGCTTGACGGCCTCGACGAACGGCGCGGTCTCGATGACCGCGACCGAGTTGAACTCGGTGGGGAACAGCGTGCGGTACTTCGGCAGATCGCCTTCGAGCAGCCGCGTGGTCGTACGCCGGCCCGCTCCCTCGAAACCGATCAGACCCTCACCGGCACCCGAGCCGGACAGCGCCAGCGTCACCGTGTCACCGCTGGTCAGGGCCTTGGCGGTGTCCAGCAGGGTCTTGGCGGGCACCAGGGCGACAGCCGACGCATCCGGGTTCTCCGGCTTCCAGGGGAACTCGCGGACCGCGAAGCGGTAGCGGTCGGTGGAGGCCAGGGTGACGGTCTCGCCCTCGATCTCGATCCGCACACCGGTCAGGACCGGCAGCGTGTCGTCACGGCCTGCGGCGATGGCGACCTGGGCGGCGGCCGAGGCGAAGACCTCGCCGGGGACCGTGCCGGTCGCGGTCGGCATCTCGGGCAGCGCCGGGTACTCCTCCACAGGAAGGGTGTGGAGTGTGAATCGCGAGGAGCCGCAGACCACGGTCGCCCGTACACCGTCTGTGGAAATCTCCACCGGGCGGTTGGGGAGGGCGCGGCAGATGTCGGCGAGCAGCCGGCCGGAGACCAGCACCGTGCCGTCCTCCTCGACCTCCGCGTCCACCGAGACCCGGGCCGAGACCTCGTAGTCGAAGCTGGAGAAGCTGAGGGCGCCGTCCTGGGCCTTCAGCAGAAGGCCCGCAAGAACGGGCGCCGGCGGACGGGCCGGGAGGCTACGGGCCACCCAGGCCACAGCCTCCGCGAGTACATCGCGCTCCACCCGGATCTTCACCGGAACCGCCTCCTGCTGTTGCTCGCTCGCCCTGCTGGCCTTCGTCGTCCGATCACGTCTCCCGCCGATGACAGCGGGAGGACGCCGGGGACCAGTCTGACGTACGGCACCGACACTCGGTGCTGCTCGGGGTCAAGTCGCGACGAGAGGCTCGGAGCGCCCCGGCCCCGAGTTGTGCACAGGCCCCACTTCGAAGCGGATTCCGGGCTAACTATAGGTGGCAGTAGTAGTAGGGCCTGTGGAAACGGTGGATAACGTCGTTTTCGCAGGTCAGGCCCAGTTTTTTGTCCACCGACCCTGTGGGTGGCACCGGTGGACAACCCGGTGATTCTGTGGACGGACGAAAGTTCTGCACACCCGGTACACAGGACAGGGGGGTTTCTCCCCAGGGCTGTCCCCAGCTTTACCCAGGTTCCCCACAGCCCAACCGACCCTCTCGGTGTGACGCCTTTCACTCGGCGCAGTGAAAGGCGTCGTTGCGTTGCCGAACAGTGGACAGGGATGTGGAGAAGCCCGATCAAGCTGGGGACAACACGGCCCGTGCTGTGGGCCACCGGTGGACAACATCATCGGCTCCCTGTGGACGAAGATTTTGTCCACAGGCTGTGGATCACTGTTGACCACAAATCCCCAGGCCCTTGACCTGGCCTGATGGAGTATCGGCAGTCGCCCCTGTGGAAGCAATATGGAACAACTTCTGGGTCCCCAGGCTGTGGAGGGGAAAATCTCCCCAGATCTGTGGAGAACAGACGCCCGGCGGCATGTATTCGAACACCGCGACCACCCCGGAGCCGCGGAGTCCGGCTTCGGAGGGGCTTCGGAGCGGGTTTCGCGAGGGTCTCGGAGGGGTTGGAGGGACTCCGGAGCGGGCTTCGGCGGCTTTGGGCGGACCTTCGGAGGGGCTCCGGCGCGAGGCTCCGGACAACGAAGAAGGGCGCCTGCGGAACCAGAAGGTTCCGCAGGCGCCCTTCCGACGCGTGCGGGGCGTATACGTGTCGGCGGCCCTCAGCCGTTCTTGATGCGGTTGGTGAGCTCGGTGACCTGGTTGTAGATGGAGCGTCGCTCCGCCATCAGCGCGCGGATCTTCCGGTCCGCGTGCATCACCGTCGTATGGTCGCGGCCGCCGAACTGCGCCCCGATCTTGGGCAGCGAAAGATCGGTCAGTTCCCGGCAGAGGTACATCGCGATCTGGCGGGCCGTCACCAGCACGCGGCTGCGCGAGGTTCCGCAGAGATCGTCCACCGTCAGACCGAAGTAGTCCGCGGTCGCCGCCATGATGGCCGTCGCCGTGATCTCAGGAGCCGAGTCCTCGCCACCCGGGATCAGATCCTTCAGCACATGCTCGGTCAGCCCGAGATCGACCGGCTGGCGATTGAGGCTGGCGAAGGCCGTGACCCGGATCAGCGCCCCCTCCAGCTCCCTGATGTTCCGGGAGATACGGGAGGCGATGAACTCCAGTACCTCCGGCGGGGCGTTGAGCTGCTCCTGTACCGCCTTCTTACGGAGGATCGCGATCCGCGTCTCCAGCTCCGGCGGCTGGACGTCGGTGGTCAGACCCCACTCGAAACGGTTCCGCAGCCGGTCCTCCAGGGTCACCAGCTGCTTGGGCGGCCGGTCCGAGGACAGCACGATCTGCTTGTTGGCGTTGTGGAGCGTATTGAAGGTGTGGAAGAACTCCTCCTGCGTCGACTCCTTGCTCGCCAGGAACTGGATGTCGTCGACCAGCAGGATGTCCACATCGCGGTAGCGCTTGCGGAAGGTGTCGCCCTTGCCGTCGCGGATCGAGTTGATGAACTCGTTGGTGAACTCCTCGGAGCTCACGTACCGCACCCGGGTGCCCGGGTAGAGGCTGCGCGCATAGTGCCCGATGGCGTGCAGCAGGTGGGTCTTGCCGAGTCCGGACTCCCCATAGATGAAGAGCGGGTTGTACGCCTTGGCGGGTGCTTCGGCGACCGCGACCGCCGCGGCGTGCGCGAATCGGTTGGACGCACCGATGACGAACGTGTCGAAGAGGTACTTCGGATTCAGCCGGGCCGCCGGCTCACCGGCGCCGGGCGTGGGGGCGGGCTGTGCGCCCATCGGCCCGGTGGCGCCGCCGGGCCGTCCGGTGCCGGCGCCGCCCTGCCGGTGCTGGGCCTGGGGGGCCTGCATGTCGTGGCGCTCGGCGCGCTGCTGCTCGTAACTCTGACGCTCGGGCGGCTGCGGCCGGTAGTCGTGCTGCGGCTGCTGGGGACGGCCGCCGGCGTACGGCTCCCGCCACTGCTCCGCCGAGGTGTCGCGGTCCTGGAATCCGCCGAGCCGGGGCTGCTGCCAGGAGAGGTCCTCCTGGGTGCGCGGCCACGCACCGGGGTCGCGGCGCTGCTGCTGGTAGTCGGGATAGGCGGGCCGGGCGGTCGGCATGCCGTCGTCCGAGGGCCGGTGCCCGTAGCCGTCGTACGCGTCATTGTGCTGACGCTCATCGTGCTGCGGTCCCTGGTAGCGGTGCTGCTGCGGCTGCGGGGGCTGGTGCATCGGGGGCGCGGGCGGGTTCGGAGGTTCGCCCGCGGAGTCGTCGACGGTGATCGCGATACGGATCGGGCGGCCGCATTCGCGGCTCAGCGTCTCGCTGATGAGCGGCGCGAGCCGGCCTTCCAGTACGCGCTTGCCCCATTCATTGGGGACGGCGAGCAGCGCCGTGTCGGCGACCAGTGCGAGCGGCTGGCAGCGCTCGATCCACTGCTTGTCCTTCGGCTCGATGCCCTGCTGGCCCTCCCCGAGGAGTTGCTCCAGCACTCGTGGCCACACTGCGGCAAGATCGGCAGGTACGTCAGCCACAAGGCACGCTCTCTCGCTGGTCCCACGAATGTGTGGTTCTCGGGACGGGATGGTTCGGGACGGGTGAGGACCGGCAGGCAGGAAGAAAACGAACCGGGGTTCAGCCAAGGTAGTCAGGCCGACCCGCGTGGTTCAAGTTGTTGTCCACAGCCTGTGCATAGAGCGGGGTGCGGTAGAGCCGGTTTGACCGGGTGGTGTGGCCGCGCGTACCGTGGCCAGGTCGAGTTGTCGATGGCTGCTGCCGCCTGCCTCCGATGGGCAAAGATCACGATCTGTGATCGTGAAGCGGTGCACTAGAGCGTTTACGCGAGTCTCTCGTGGGCGCACGGTGACAGCCAGGCGATGTCCCGCCAACACACGAGTCATTTCTGGAGCCCCCGAGTGAGCAAGCGCACCTTCCAGCCGAACAACCGTCGTCGCGCGAAGACCCACGGCTTCCGGCTGCGGATGCGCACCCGTGCCGGCCGCGCGATTCTCGCGTCCCGCCGTGGCAAGGGTCGCGCCAACCTGTCCGCCTGATCGCTTACAGGTCATGACGTGCTGCCTACCGAGAATCGGCTGAGGCGGCGCGAGGACTTCGCGACCGCAGTACGTCGAGGACGCCGGGCCGGCCGCCCGCTACTCGTCGTTCATCTACGCAGCGGTGCAACGGACCCGCACGTGACTGGGGAGAGTGCTCCCCCGCCGCGTGCGGGTTTCGTTGTCAGCAAAGCTGTGGGTGGAGCGGTTGTGCGCACAGCGGTGAAGCGCAGGCTTCGCCACCTGGTCCGCGAACGGCTGGCCCTGCTGCCCCCCGGTAGCCTGGTTGTCGTACGAGCGTTGCCCGGAGCGGGTGACGCCGACCATGAACAGCTGGCCCGAGACCTGGATGCCGCTCTTCAGCGGCTGCTGGGAGGGGGCGCGCGATGAAGTACCCGCTGCTGGCTCTCATCAAGTTGTACCAGTGGACGATCAGCCCACTCCTCGGGCCTGTCTGCCGTTACTACCCGTCGTGTTCCCACTATGGATATACGGCGATCGACCGGCACGGAGCGATCAAGGGAACTGCGCTGACGGCTTGGCGCATCCTGCGGTGCAATCCGTGGTCACCCGGTGGCGTGGACCATGTTCCACCACGCAAACGTCCGCGTTGGCACGAACTGCTGCGTAATGCCATACGCGGTGGCAAGGGCGGGGACTCCGCCGCCGATGTGCCTCCCGGGGGGTCGGTTTCCGAATCCCCGAGCCCGGCCGCAGAGACTTCGCCCAATGCTCAAGGAGCTTGATTAGTGGACACGATTGCCAGTCTGTTCAGCTTTATCACCTGGCCTGTTTCATGGGTCATCGTTCAGTTCCATACGTTGTACGGAGCGATCTTCGGCGATGACACGGGCTGGGCCTGGGGCCTGTCCATCGTGTCCCTGGTGGTGCTGATCCGGATCTGTCTGATCCCGCTTTTCGTCAAGCAGATCAAGTCGACCCGGAACATGCAGGTGCTCCAGCCGAAGATGAAGGCGATCCAGGAGCGCTACAAGAGCGACAAGCAGCGTCAGTCCGAAGAGATGATGAAGCTGTACAAGGAGACGGGTACCAACCCGCTCTCCTCGTGCCTTCCCATCCTGGCGCAGTCGCCGTTCTTCTTCGCCCTGTATCACGTGCTCTCGGCCATCGCCTCGGGCAAGACGATCGGTGTCATCGACCAGCCGCTGCTCGACAGCGCCCGTAAGGCACACATCTTCGGTGCTCCGCTCGCTGCCAAGTTCATGGACAGCACGTCGGATGTCACCGCTCTCGGTGCCTCTCTGGCCGACGTCCGGGTCGTCACCGCGGTCATGATCGTGATGATGTCGGCGTCGCAGTTCTTCACCCAGCGCCAGCTGATGACGAAGAACGTCGACCTGACGGTCAAGACGCCGTACATGCAGCAGCAGAAGATGCTGATGTACATCTTCCCGCTGATCTTCGCCGTCATGGGCATCAACTTCCCCGTCGGTGTCCTCGTCTACTGGCTGACCACCAACGTCTGGACCATGGGTCAGCAGATGTACGTGATCAACCAGAACCCGACCCCGGGCAGCAAGGCACAGGACCAGTACCTGGGACGTCTGCTGAAGAGCGTCACCGCTCACGGTGAGGTGCGTGGCAGGACCAAGCGCAATACGGTCAAGCGGATCGTGTCCAAGGGGCCGGACCGCAATGACATCGAGCGGAAGTTCATCACGGGACTGGCCAAGCTGGGCCTCGCCGCCCAGGAGGACGGCACGGTGATCAAGAGCGACACTGCTGTTACCGAGGCCGAGGGCGGAGCCGCGCAGCGGCGTCAGCAGCCCAAGCGCCAGACCAAGGCCCAGCGCCAGACCGCCGCCCAGCAGGCGGGGGCCAAGGAGACCGGTTCTGCCGAGCCGGAGTCCAAGACCTCCCTGGAGAAGCCGGACGCATCGCAGGACGACAAGCCCAAGCCGGCGGGCAAGCCCGCGTCCGGCTCCTCACGCCAAGCCAAGTCCGGACAGCGCAAGGGTCCGCAGCGGCCCAAGCACCCGTCCAAGAAGTAAGAAGGAGTCCATCCGTGACGGAAGGCACCACCTCCACGGCCGCTGAGGGCAGCGACACCTTGACCCGCCTCGAGCAGGAGGGCGAGATCGCGGCGGACTACCTCGAGGGTCTGCTCGACATCGCCGATCTCGACGGCGACATCGACATGGACGTCGAGGCGGACCGGGCCGCGGTCTCGATCATCAGTGACTCGGCACGTGATCTGCAGAAGCTCGTGGGCCGCGACGGTGAGGTGCTGGAGGCGCTCCAGGAGCTGACGCGGCTTGCTGTGCACCGGGAGACCGGTGACCGCAGTCGTCTGATGCTGGACATCGCGGGGTTCCGGGCCAAGAAGCGGGCCGAGCTCGCCGAGCTGGGTGCCAAGGCCGCGGACGAGGTCAAGAGCACCGGTGAGCCGGTGAAGCTGGACCCGATGACGCCGTTCGAACGCAAGGTTGTGCACGATGCGGTTGCGGCCGCCGGTCTGCGCAGCGAGTCCGAGGGCGAGGAGCCGCAGCGCTTCGTCGTCGTTCTCCCGGCCTGACCGGACCCTTGTTCTGTCGGCCCCGTCTGTTCGCAGGCGGGGCCGATCTTTGTCAGCCTGATAGTCAGGCACCCACAGTCCGGTAGTGCGGTATGGAAGGACGGTTCCCGTGACGGCGGAAGTAGAGCTTCCCCAGGCGCCTGAAGGCGCGCGGGCGGTTTTCGGCGAGTTTTTCCCGGAGGCTGTCCGGTACGCGGAACTGCTGGCGGATGCCGGGGTGAAACGGGGGCTGATCGGTCCGCGTGAGGTGCCGCGGCTGTGGGAGCGGCATCTGCTGAACTGTGCCGTGCTCTCCGAGGTCGTGCCCGAAGGTGTCACGGTCTGCGATGTGGGCTCCGGTGCGGGCCTTCCGGGTATCCCGCTCGCGCTGGTGCGTCCGGATCTCAAGATCACTTTGTTGGAGCCCTTGCTTCGGCGGACGAATTTCCTTCAGGAAGTCGTCGAACTGTTGGGGCTGAGCCATGTGACGGTTGTGCGCGGTCGGGCCGAAGAGGTTCTGGGGACCCTTCAACCGGTTCATGTCGTTACGGCTCGGGCTGTGGCGCCGCTCGACCGGCTGGCCGGCTGGGGCGTTCCGCTGCTGCGTCCGTACGGAGAGATGCTGGCGCTCAAGGGGGACACCGCCGAGGAGGAGATCGTCGGTGCGCGGGCGGCCCTGAGCAAGCTCGGTGTGGTGGAGACCGAGGTGCTGCATGTCGGCGAGGGAATCGTCGATCCGATGTCCACCGTGGTGCGTGTGGTGGTCGGGGAGAGTCCGGGCGGTGTGAGGTTCGCCGCAAAGAGGGCCAAGGCCGCGAGGACGAGCCGTACGAGGCGCCGTCGCTGACACGGTCTGGTCACGTTGTGGAATCGGCCCTTACACGCGGTTTGTGCCGTCCGTTGGTGATGCTCCCGGTAAGCAGTCGTACGCGCCCCATGCGGAGTGTCGTGCCCCTGTAGCTACGCTGCGGGGGCATCGTGTTTCACGTGAAACGTCGCTCTTTGCTGCATGGGATCATCAGCCGCGGTCGTGCGGCTGCCGCGCCGCGGCATCGCAAGCCCGTTAGGGCTATGGAGTTGTCCACAGAAGTGGATTCATCCACAGAAGAGCGGGCCTCGCTGGTTCACGACCCCGAAAGCATGGCAGGCTCTGTGCATTGTGAGCCTGAAGTCGAGGAGAGTGAATCCTTGCGGTCCGACGCCAACATTGCGGGACCGATGACCGATCCGGTCCCCGGTCCCCGAACCGAATCGGCGGGGGAGGGTGTTTCACGTGAAACACCGCCGCCGATGGACGACACACCCATCGGTCGCGCGGCCCAGCTGGCGGTCGAGGCCCTAGGCCGCGCCGGCGAGGGCCTGCCCCGTCCTGACCGGACGCGCGTCATGGTGGTGGCCAATCAGAAGGGTGGGGTGGGCAAGACGACCACGACGGTCAACCTTGCCGCCTCGCTCGCGCTTCACGGCGCACGTGTCCTGGTGGTGGACCTCGACCCGCAGGGGAATGCCTCTACGGCTCTGGGTATCGATCACCATGCCGAAGTTCCCTCCATCTATGACGTCCTGGTGGAGAGCAGGCCGCTCTCCGAGGTGGTTCAGCCTGTTCCGGACGTCGAAGGCCTCTTCTGCGCCCCCGCCACGATCGATCTCGCCGGTGCGGAGATCGAGCTGGTGTCGCTGGTGGCGCGGGAGAGCCGACTGCAGCGGGCGATCCAGGCGTATGAGCAGCCGTTGGACTACATTCTGATCGACTGCCCGCCTTCGCTCGGTCTGCTGACGGTCAATGCCCTGGTCGCCGGTGCCGAGGTGCTGATCCCTATTCAGTGCGAGTACTACGCGCTGGAGGGGCTGGGGCAGCTGCTGCGGAATGTGGACCTGGTGCGGGGGCATCTCAACCCCGACCTTCATGTGTCGACGATTCTGCTCACCATGTATGACGGCAGAACCAGGCTCGCTTCGCAGGTTGCGGAGGAGGTGCGCAGTCACTTCGGTAAGGAGGTGCTGCGGACGAACATTCCGCGGTCGGTGCGGATTTCGGAGGCACCGAGCTACGGGCAGACCGTGCTGACCTACGACCCGGGTTCGAGTGGGTCGCTTTCGTACCTCGAAGCGGCGCGTGAGATCGCGTTGCGGGGTGTCGGGGTGCAGTACGAGGCCCAGCATGCCCACACGGGCAGTGGGAACAGCCAGCAGAGCATTTCGGAGGGTATCCAGTGAGTGAGCGTCGAAGAGGGTTGGGGCGTGGGCTAGGTGCCCTGATCCCCGCCGCTCCGCAGGAGAAGCAGGTGCCGTCCACGAGGGTGGGATCGGCCTCTCCCGGGGCGGGTCCGGTGATGACGGCGGAGCGGGGGGTGGCCGCTGCGAAGGTGGCCACTCTTGCGTCCGTTCCGGTTGTGCCGGAGCCGAGTGCGCCGGTTTCGGAGCCCGAGGCGGCCGCAGCATCGGTGGGAGCCACCGGGGCGTACTTTGCCGAGGTTCCTCTCGGCTCCATCACCCCTAATCCGCGTCAGCCCCGTGAGGTGTTCGACGAGGATGCCCTTGCCGAATTGGTCACCTCCATCAAGGAGGTGGGCCTTCTCCAGCCCGTTGTCGTGCGGAAGACGGGTCCGGAGCGCTATGAGCTCATCATGGGTGAGCGGCGCTGGAGGGCGTGCCGTGAGGCGGGTCTGGAGCGGATCCCGGCCATCGTCCGGGCCACGGACGACGAGAAGCTGCTCCTGGACGCACTTCTGGAGAACCTTCACCGGGCTCAGCTGAATCCGTTGGAGGAGGCGGCCGCCTATGACCAGTTGCTCAAGGACTTCAAGTGCACGCATGACCAGTTGGCGGACCGGATCGGGCGTTCCCGTCCGCAGGTGTCCAACACACTGCGTCTGCTGAGGCTTTCGCCTCCGGTGCAGCGCAGGGTCGCGGCCGGGGTGTTGTCGGCCGGTCATGCGCGGGCGCTGTTGTCCGTGGATGACTCGGAGGAGCAGGACAGGCTGGCGCATCGCATCGTGGCCGAGGGGCTGTCGGTGCGGGCGGTCGAAGAGATCGTGACCCTCATGGGGTCCAGGCCGACCAGTCCTGCCAAGACCAAGGGGCCACGGGCCGGTGGGCGGGTGTCGCCGGCGCTGTCCGATCTTGCTTCCCGGCTCTCGGACCGTTTCGAGACCAGGGTGAAGGTCGACCTCGGGCAGAAGAAGGGAAAGATCGTCGTCGAGTTCGCGTCGATGGAGGATCTGGACCGCATTCTCGGCAGTCTGGCACCGGGCGAGGGGCGGGTGCTGGACCGGGAACCGTCTGAGGACTCTGCCGAGGACGACGAAGGCTGACCCCTGCCGGATGAGCGGCAGGGCGGGCTGTGTTCCGGTGGATACCGGAACACAGCCCGCCCTTTGCATTCTCTCGGTGTCGGCTTCAGCCCTGGGTGGATACGATGCGTTCTGGTATGGCACATCCGTTCTGAGCCACCTCGGTGGAGGGAGAGCCATGCGATCAGTGAGCCACAGCCGACTGGTGGCAGTAGGGCTGGGCCTGGGGGCCGCTGTCGGGGGTTCGTCGGAAGCCTGCTCCTGGAACGGAGTGCACGGACTGCCGCACGCGATGCGGCGGGCGAAGGAAGCGAGGAACAGCCTTCATGGGGCGTCGGCTCGTACCGCTCACGCTGGACAATCTTTCCGATCTCCCGAGGCGCTGCCGCTCGTGTGTCTTCTGGGAGCTTGATCCGGTCAGCGGCGAAGCTGCAGTAAAGGCGGGAACGCCCGAGCTGGAGAAAGAGGCATGGATCTCGGCCGTTCTGCTGGAGTGGGGTTCGTGCGGCCGCATTGTCCACGTCGACGATGTGCCGGTGGGCTTCGTTCTCTACGCACCACCGGCCTATGTACCGCGTTCGACGGCCTTTCCTACGAGCCCCGTCTCCCCCGATGCCGTGCAGTTGATGACTGCCTGGATCATGCCGGGCTACCAGGGGCAGGGGCTGGGCCGAGTCATGGTGCAGACCGTCGCCAAGGACCTGCTGCGGCGGGGATTCAAGGCGATCGAGGCTTTCGGCGATGCCCGGTGGAAGGAGCCTGCCTGCGTGCTTCCCGCGGATCATCTCCTCGCGGTCGGCTTCAAGACCGTACGGCCGCATCCTGTCCATCCGCGGCTGCGACTGGAACTGCGGACGACGCTCTCCTGGAAGGAAGACGTCGAGCTGGCACTGGACCGATTGCTGGGTGCCGTCCAGAAGGAACCGGCGCTGCGGCCGCTGTGATCCGAACGAACATGACCATGAGAAACGGGTCCATCCCCTCAGGGGATGGACCCGTTTCACGTGAAACATCGAACGGCTCTACTCGCTGATGAAGCCTTCGAGGTCGCGGAGGAGCGCGGCCTTCGGCTTGGCTCCGACGATGGTCTTGGCGACCTCGCCGTCCTTGTAGACGTTCAGGGTCGGGATGGACATGACGCCGTACTTGGCGGCCGTGGCCGGGTTCTCGTCGATGTTGAGCTTGACGATCTCGATCTCGTCGCCGTGCTCGGCAGCGATGGCTTCCAGGGAGGGCGCGATCTGGCGGCACGGACCGCACCAGGCGGCCCAGAAGTCCACCAGTACCGGCTTCTCGCTCTTCAGGACGACCTCGTCGAAGGAGTCGTCGGTCACGTTCTTCAGGTCGCCGGCCACGGCGGCCTCCTTAACTTCTTAGGGGTGTGTGGGGTGAGAGGCGTGGGTCAGACGGTGGCCGCGGCGGCCTTCTCGTCGTCGGCGAGCGCAGCGAGGAAGCGCTCGGCGTCGAGAGCGGCCGAGCAGCCGGTACCGGCAGCGGTGATGGCCTGTCGGTAGGTGTGGTCGACGACATCACCGGCGCCGAAGACACCGGTCACGTTGGTGCGCGTCGAGGGGGCGTCGACCTTGAGGTAGCCCTCGTCGTCGAGTTCGAGCTGCCCCTTGAAGAGCTCGGTGCGCGGGTCGTGGCCCACTGCGATGAACAGACCGGTCACCGCGAGCTCGGACGGTGCACCGGTCTTGGTGTTCCGAAGGGTCAGGCCGGACAGCTTCTGCTCGCCGTGGACTCCTGCGACCTCGCTGTCCCAGGCGAACTTGATCTTCGGGTCGGCGAAGGCACGGTCCTGCATGGCCTTGGAAGCACGCAGCGAGTCACGGCGGTGGACGATGGTGACGGACTTGGCGAAACGGGAGAGGAAGGTTGCCTCCTCCATCGCGGTGTCGCCGCCGCCGACCACTGCGATGTCCTGGTCCTTGA
The DNA here is from genome assembly GCF_042884935.1 of Streptomyces sp. NPDC058092. Taxonomy (NCBI): domain Bacteria; kingdom Bacillati; phylum Actinomycetota; class Actinomycetes; order Kitasatosporales; family Streptomycetaceae; genus Streptomyces; species Streptomyces sp. NPDC058092. The sequence continues at coordinate 222,416 of NZ_JBHVSY010000002.1, read as the reverse complement.
AGAAGAACCCGTCACAGGTCGCGCACCAGGAGACGCCGCGGCCGGAGAGGGCGTCCTCGTTGGGCAGGCCCAGCTTGCGGTGCTGGGAGCCGGTCGTCACGATGACGGCCTTGGCGCGGTGCACCGTGCCGGCGGTGTCGGTGACCGTCTTGATGTCGCCGGTGAGGTCCACGGAGACGACATCGTCGGGGACGAGCTCGGCGCCGAAGCGCTCGGCCTGGGCGCGCATGTTGTCCATGAGCTCGGGGCCCATGATCCCGTCCTGGAAGCCCGGGAAGTTCTCCACGTCGGTGGTGTTCATCAGAGCACCGCCGGCGGTGACGGCGCCCTCGAACACCAGCGGCTTCAGCGAGGCGCGTGCGGTGTAAAGGGCGGCCGTGTAGCCCGCGGGGCCGGAGCCGATGATGATCACATTACGGACGTCGCTCACGGGTTTCTTCCTCGTCTCTGCAGACTGCCTACTGTCCACGCCTGATGGGGTCGGTTCAACGACTCTCACCCCACCCAACGGATCCTACGGGGGATGCATTCCCGACGTGCCGGGGCGGCGTTCCGGCACGATTCTCAGGGGCGCGCGTAGGCGTGGGTCAGCAGTAGTTTCGCTTTGGCGGCGGGCTTTTCCCGGGCGCAGGCCGCGTCGACGACATACGCCTGGACGCGGGTCGCGTCGGAGGGGTGCGGCAGGACGACGAGGAAGGCATCCGTGCCCTCGTAGGTGCCTTCTTCCAAGGCGAGGGCCGCGGTCTTCCGCCCGATGCCCTGCTCCACACAGAGTGGGACGGAAACAGCGGGTGCACGCAACGGCGTTCGGGGCGACTCGGACCCGGGAGAGTCACTCTTGGGCGTCGATTGAATGTCGACGGACGGCGGTGCCTGCTTCTCGGCGTCGGCACCGTCCGGACTCGATGATTTTGTGCCGGCGCTCAGAAGGAGCGTTTGGACCCGGCCTTCGAGGGTGGACGCTGTGAAGACTCCTGTGCCCTTTGCCGCGGAGCTGGAGCCGTGGTCTGCCGCCTTGAGGCTGGCATCCTCCTGGGACGACTGGACGTTCTGCAGCATGAAGACGCTCACGCCGACCACGGCTGCGCCGAGGGCGGTGCCGAGCACGGCGGTGCGGCGGCGGCGCCGGGCCGATCGGCGGCCGGGGCCAGTGGTCGCCCGGGGATGCCCGGCAGGACGGTCCAAGAGACTGGGCTCCGCGTCCGGCCTCTGCGCGACGGAAGGTTCTGTTTCACGTGAAACATGCGGTGCTGCGCCGACGGGCGCCATGGTGCTGAGAGCCTCGGCGGCGAGCGCGGCGTCGAGGCGGTCCACGACATCGTCGGGCATGTGTTGGGGCGCGGGCACGGTGCCGAGCAGCTCGCAGATCTCCACGAGTGAGGAATGGACATCGCCGCAGAGCTCGCAGCCGTCCACGTGACCGCGTACCTCTGCCGCACGTGACGGCGGGAGCAGCCCCTCCGTGAGATCGGAGATCTCCGAGACATCCGGGTGCTGGGTCGTTTCGGTCGTTGATGTCATGCGCGCCCACCTCCGCCCTTCACTGCAGCAGGATCGCTTGTCCCCGCGTCCCTCGGCCCCGATGCGGGTGGGACGGATGCGCGCGGCGTCCGGTTCCTTCCCGCGGCGGGTTCCTCGGCTTCTGTGCCCTCACTGCGTAGGTGGGTGAGCAGAGGAGCCAGCCGGGCTCTGCCCCGCGCGCAGCGGCTCTTCACGGTGCCTGTCGGTACGTCGAGGATGCGTGCCGCCTCGGCCACGGGGTAGCCCTGCATGTCCACGAGGACCAGGGCGGCGCGCTGCTCTGCGGGGAGAGTGGCGAGTGCGGCCAGGAGTTCGCGGTGCAGGTCCCGGCGCTCCGCCGGGGCCTCCGCGGACTCGTGCGGTTCGAGGAGCTGGTCGAACCGTTCGGTGTCATCGACCGGCGAGGTCTTGCGGGTGGCCGCCTTGCGGACCCGGTCGAGGCAGGCATTGACCGTGATGCGGTGCAGCCAGGTGGTGACGGCGGACTGGCCGCGGAAGGTGTGGGCGGCCCGGAAAGCGGAGACCAGCGCGTCCTGGACGGCGTCGGCGGCTTCCTCGCGGTCGCCCAGGGTCCGCAGTGCCACGGCCCACAGCCGGTCGCGGTGGCGTCGTACGAGCTCGCCGAAGGCGTCGGGTTCACCGGCCACATGGCGAGCGAGGAGGTCTGAGTCGCTGAGTGGTTCCGACGGCTCGGCGGCCACCTCCCCTCCCTCCCTCTTTGTGTCAAGGTGCGTCTGTCTATCACGATTCGAGTGAGCAGGGGCAGAGGGCGGAAGACGAACGGTATGAGATCGGCCGGCCGGCCCGGACGGTGCGCGAAAGGCCGGTGGGGCCCGCTCCCACCGGCCTTTCGCGTCAGCCGAGTACCGAGATCTCCGAGATTCCGCCACGGAAGCCGTCAGACGTCCCGTCCGACGGCAGCTCCGTGATGTGGATCAGTACGTAGCGGGTCCGTACGGGCTTGGCGAGGGACTCCTGCAGATCGCTCCCCACCGTTGCGAGCTTGGTGAGGCGCTGAGGGAAGTCCGAGAGGGACGACGGGGCTGAGGCGTTCGCATCGGCCGCGAGCACTTCGGCCTTCTGCCCGCTGCGGAACATCTCGACCTTGATGCCGTTGACGTCCTGGACACTGCCCAGATCGACGACTATGCCGCTGCCATCCTTACGGGGCGCGAGATTGCCGAAATTCGGGTAGCCCTCGTAGCGGTGGGTGACCCAGGCGGTACTCGCACTGCCGTCGATGGCGTTCGGTACATCCTCCTGCTTTATCGCTGAGCCGCTGGGCATGAACTCCGTCGCACCGGCTATCCGCAGCGGCTTGAGCGGGGCCGGGGGCTTGTTGCCCTCGTTCTCCGGGGTCGTCTGTGTGGTGTCGTCGTTCCCCGAGTCGTTGCTGTGGTTGAGGAGCGTCTCGGCGAGCTGCCAGCTGCCGAGGCCCAGTGCGGCGATGAGCAGCGCGGACACCGCCCACTTGAGGATCCTGCCGGTGCGGCTCTGGAGCGGGGCCGGGGGCACGGCGATCACGGGCTGCGTGGTGACGCCGGGGCCGGTGGGCGGGCGCCCGTAGGTGCCTTGCTGGTAGGTCGTGCGCTGGTACTCCGGGGGTGCCGCGAAGGTGGGCTCCGGAGGGCGGATGCGGGGCATCGCGGCGACGGCCTTGGCCAGTTCGTCCGGGGTGGTGCACGGCTGCTCCTGCCGGGAGGCAGTGGCGCCGTCATTGGCGAGTGCGCGCATGGCGATCTCGGACAGGCCACGGTGGACACCGGCCCGTACCTGGTCCGGGGCGATCAGCCCCACTCCCTTGGGCAGACCGGACAGACCGTAGGCATCGGTCTCGTACGGCCAGCGCTGGGTCAGTGCGGCGTAGAGCAGGGCGCCGATCGCCTCGGTGTCCGCGCGCTGCGGGCCGTCGGCGGTGATACCCCGCAGTGCGGCGTTCACCGCGAGGCCGCGGATCCGGTACTGCCCGGTCGAGCTGCGCAGTACCGCACCCGGGGTCAGCCTCAGATGCGCGAGACCCTCTCGGTGCGCGGCTGCCATGGCCTGGGAGATCTGACTGACGAGCTGGTACGCGTCATGCGCGTCCATCGGTCCCGCGGCCAGTAGCGAGGTGAGCTCGGTGGCGTCGGGGAGCCATTCGTGGACGACGTAGACGAGGTCGTTCTCCTCGACCGCGTCGAGCACCTGCACGAAGCGCGGGTCGCCGAGCAGCGCGGAGGAGCGGGCTGCGGCCAGCACCGAGCGGGCCCGGGGGTGGTCGGCGGGCAGCAGATGGACGCCGACCGCGCGGCGCAGCTTCTCATCGACAGCGCGCCAGCTGCTGAACCCGTCCAGACGGGTGACGCACTCTTCGAGCCGGTAACGTCTGGCCAGTTTGTGCCCGCTGTGCAGGTCAGGGGTCGGCAGAGTGGCCTCGGAGCTGATGCGCTCACCATCCGTGTCCTGAGGCTCTGTGCCCGTTGTGTCCTGAGCTTTCGCCGTCCCGTCGGTCGTGGCCTCGTCCGCCTTGGCGGCCAGCGGTTCATCACCGCTGTTGTCGGCCACGTCGACGGCAGCCGTGCTACGTTCCGCCACCGTCGTTCCTGCCTCCCCATCCGTTGCGCGATGCCAGCCAGCCCTGCACAGTCACGCCAATTGTGCCCACACTCCGGCGCTATGCACGACACGCAAGGAGCGGTGATGGTTGTGCGACCACTGTCCTCAGCGCCCGAGCCGTCCTCGGACCATGCCGACCATGCCGTTGATCTCTTCGATCCGCATCCGCTTGGCGGCGACGAAGAAGACGCCCAGCAGAACGACCCCACCGCCGATCAGCGCGACGAGTGAACCGAAGGCGCTTTCGCCGAGGCCCATGAGAACAGCGAAGCCGACGCCGCCGCCGAGCGCCGCTGCCGGGATGGCGGCCAGGCACAGGCGGGCGTAGGTGCGGACGACGTGGGCGCCGTCCAGATCGCCGCCCAGCCGGTTGCGCAGCCGTCGCCAGGCGATGCCCACGCCGACGGCGTAGGCGAGTCCGTACGCGGCCGCCATGCCGACCACGGCCCACTGGGCCGGCAGGATCACGTAGCAGAGGGCCGAGGCGGCCGCGTTGACGGCGGCGACGATGACCGTGTTGTAGAAGGGCGTCCGGGTGTCCTCGTAGGCGTAGAAGCCCCGCAGCACCACGTACTGCACGGAGTACGGGATCAGGCCGAGACCGAACGCCATGAGGATGAAGCCCATGGACCGGGCCGCTTCGGTACCCGCGGAGGCATACAGCAGGGTGCACATCGGCAGGCCGAGGGCGAGGAACATGAAGGCCACCGGCACGATCGCCACGGCCGAGTTCCGCAGTCCCTGGGAGATGTCGTCGCGGACGGCGCCCGGGTCGTCGTCGTGAGCGGCGCGGGAGATGCGGGGCAGCAGGGCCGCCATGACCGAGACGGTGATGATGGCCTGCGGCATGCCCCAGATGAGCTGGGCGTTGGAGTACGCGAGGAAGCCCGTGCCGTCCTTGCCGGACAGCTTGCCCGCCGAGGTCGCGAGCTGGGTGACGACGATCACACCTGCCTGGTTGGCCAGCACGAACAGGACGGTCCACTTGGCCAGCTTGACCGTCTTGCCGAGCCCGTGACCCTTCCAGTCGAAGCGCGGCCGGAAGCGGAAGCCGGCCTCGCGCAGGTACGGGATCATGGCCAGGGCCTGGACGACCAGGCCGAGCAGCGTGCCGATGCCGAGCAGCCGGACGCCCTCCGGCGGGATCGTCTGAACCCCCATCTGGGATTCGGCGGAGGTGCCGTAGACCCAGATGAACATGCCGAACGTGAAGATCATGACGATGTTGTTGAGGACCGGGGTCCACATCATCGCGCCGAACCGGCCGCGGGCGTTGAGGATCTGGCCCATCACGACATGCACGCCCATGAAGAAGATGGTCGGCAGGCAGTACCGGGCGAACGTCACGGCGACGCTGTTGGCGGCCGTGTCCCTGGCGATCGTGGGCGACATCATGTGGATCAGCCACGGAGCGGCGAAGACCGCGAGCGCGACGATCACACCGAGCGCGACCATCACGAGAGTCAGCAGACGGTTGGCGTAGGCCTCGCCGCCGTCCTCGTCGTCCTTCATGGATCGCACGAGCTGGGGAACGAAGACCGAGTTCAGTCCGCCACCGACGGTGAGGATGTAGATCATCGTCGGCAGGGTGTACGCGATGGTGAAACTGTCGCCGAGCAGTGCCGCACCGAGCGCGGCGGTGATCACGAGGCTGCGGACGAACCCGGTGAGCCGGGACACGAGGGTGCCGGCCGCCATGACCGCGCTGGATTTCAGCAGGCCGGAGGCGCGGCCACCGGACTTGGGCGGTGCGGGCGCCGGGGCCGGGGCAGGCTCGGGCTCGGCCGGGACGGGGGAGGGTCCTGCCGGGCCCTCCTGGTCCCGGAACAGGTGGGCGAAGGCGTCCGGCTGTTCACGGTCGTGGGACGCCTGGCTGACGAGATCGTCGACCCCGACGAACTGGGTGGTCGCCGGGTTGTCGCCGTACGGCAGGTGCCGCGACGGTCCGTCGGGCTCGGGAGGTGGGGTCTGTGCCCAGATGCGCGGATCGGGTGGGTACTGCGCCGCGGGCGGCTGCTGGTAGAGCGGCTGGGGCTGCTGGTAGGTGCCAGGGGGTGGCGGCGGGTGCGCGGCGCGGTCGTACAGCGCCTCGGTCACCGGGTCCTGGACAGACAGATCCTGGGCGCGGTAGGGGTCGTAGTCGTACGCGGACTGCAGGTACGGATCAGGCGTCGGCGGAACCTGGTCCGGTGCGGGAGGGACCGGGGGCCCACCGGAAGACCCGGCTCCGCCCGCACCCCGACCGCGGTCACCGTCGTACGGCGCGTTCATCGAAACCCCACCTCATCGTCCCCGGCCGACCGGCCACGACAGACATCGCTCAACGTTCCACTTTCTCACCCGGGCCCGATGGTGCCCCGCTTTCCGGACCGGTGTCCGGCGTCGGGTCACTCGGCTGCTCGGGATCGCTGCCGCCGCCGCCGGCCGCACCGCCGGCGTTGGCCCGCTTGCGCTGGGTGTACATCCTGATGCCTGCAAGGACCAGAAGCAGCAGCCCGCCGGCGATCACCAGCAGCACGGTCGGGGTGAGCTCGGAGACCTTCACGGTGAAGGTCATCTCTCCGCCGTACGGCGTGCCGTCCTCGGTATAGAGCTGTGCGGTCATCTGCACCTGGCCGTTGATGTTGGCCGCGGCGTCGAACTTCACGGACTGGCTGTGGCCGCCGGCGATCCGGATCGGCTGTTCCGCCACGGCTCCGCCGTCGTTCAGCTTGAGCCGGGTCGCGTTCTCCGACTTCAGCCGGAGGACCAGGTGGTCCACGCCCTGCAACAGCCTGTTCTGCACGGTCACCGGGATCGTGGCGCTGCGGCCGGACAGGGTGACGTCCGACTTCGAGATGAGCTGGACCTCGTTGATCAGGCCCTGCAGATAGGTGCGTACCGAGTCCCGGTACTGCTGGGCCTCCAGCGCGCTGCCGCGCCACGACGTCGACATGGACCGGTTGACCGCGTTGCCGAAGGGGGTCACCACCCGCTCCGGCCGGGCGAGGATGACCTGGAAGTTGTTGAGCGAGGCCTGGGTGGACTTGATGTCCTGGAAGGCCTGGGTGGGCAGCTCCTGGCTGCGGAGCCGCTTCGGGTACTGGGAGGAGCCGGGGACGCTGGTCGTCGCGTCCGCGTCGGGCTTCGCCTCGGCCGCGTCGACGAGCCCGAGGGGCTGGGTCCAGCGTTCGTCGTCGAGGGAGTGCAGAGCGGCGGCCATCGACTGGGCCTGGGCGACCGTCGGCATCCGCTGCGGCGCGACGACGATGCTCCGTTCCTCGTCCGTCTCCTGCTCGGTCAGGGCGAGGGTCTGCGCGAGGAACTTCTGTACGGCGAGGGTGGATTTCCCCGCGTTCGACATATCGCCCTGGAAAGCCGTGGAGAGGCGGGCGTCGGCGACCACGGCGGTGGTGCCGCCGCCGATGGGACGGGCCGAGGTCGGCGTGTACGGCAGACTGCCGGTCTCCTGGAGGCTGTCGCTGCGGGCGATCACGTTGTGCGCGCCGGCTGAGGTGGCGACGTCGACGATCGACGGGTCGACCGCCCCGTCGACGGGCCAGGCGAAGTCGGTCGACGGCTTCATATGCAGGATGGTCTGCACCGTTGTCCCGGCCACATCCGTGGCGGTCTGCAGGTGGCTGAGGGTGCCCGACACGTTCTTGCCGCGGTGTGCAAGGGATGCCAGATCCGGGTCGGCGAACGGCAGCGCGATGACCTTGCCGTCAGACACCGCGGCTTCCAGCGAGGTGAGCCACTTCTTGGCGACGGCCTGGTTCTTCCCGGCGACGGTGGTGTCGCCGGACTTCACACGGTAGTTCCGTGCCATCGCGTCGACGCTGGCCAGCAGATCCGGGTCGATGACCCACGTCACAGGCAGCTGGCTGCCCAGCGAGACCAGCTGTTCGAGGCGCCCGCCCGGCTCGAGTTCGGCGGCCAGGTCGTCATCCGCGAACACGGGTGTCTGCTGATCGTCGGAGCCGGTTTCGGCGGTGACGTGGGGCGACGCGATGAGCGGCCAGAGATAGGTGACCTTCGTCCTGGAGTCACGTTCTTCCTCCTGCCACGGCAGGAAGGTGCGCTGGATCCCCAGCACGTGGTCGTACCGGGCCCGGGAGGTCTGCCCCGACAGCGAGACACCGAGCTGGTAGACGCCGTCGTCGCCGAGCCCCAGCTTGTCGACCGGGACGGACAGCGTGAAGTCCTGGCTGATTCCGGAAGAGAGCTTCGCGAGCTTCACCGTGTATTTGCCGCCGAGCGGGGCGGGGTCGCTGCCGGGGACGTAGCCGGTGCGCTTGGCCGCGGTGTCGATCGACGTCCTGCCGTAGAGCCTCGGACCCACTCGCAGGTCGACCTCCGCCTGCGTGATCGTCTCCTTGCCCCTGTTGGTCACGGTGCCGGAGACGGACAGCGTGTCCCCCTTCACCGGTGCGCTCGGAGCGAGGGTGTTCAGGGACACATCGACCGTCTCGGAGCCGGTGGGGGCCTTGGCGGTCCCGCCGGCCTGTGCGACGGACGCGGTCGGTCCGGCCAGCAGCACGGCGACGAGTGGCGCCCCGATGATCGTGGCGGCTGTGCGCCGCAGCCACCGGCGGGCAGGAGAGGGACCGATTCCCTGAATGTCTGCCGCCTCGGCCACGCGCCTACCCGTCCCTCGTCGTCGTCAGCTGGTGTCGATGGTTGTCGGTTGCTGCGTCCCCGCATGGTAACGATGTGCGTGGGTGCCAAGTGCTGGGGAGTCCGTTACATGATCGGAAGAGTCTCGCAGGGCGGGACGAAACCAGGACGACCGGGCCGGTCCGGGCACGTACCCTTTTCTGTTGTGTCGAACGCCAATGAAGACAGCTCCCGTGCCCTGACCCAGGTGCAGCACCGCGCAGTCAGCGAACTGCTGCGGGTGTCACCGGTCGCCGACGATCTCGCCCGCCGTTTCCAGGATGCCGGATTCAGTCTCGCTCTGGTCGGCGGCTCGGTCCGGGACGCGCTTCTCGGCAGGCTCGGGAACGACCTGGACTTCACGACGGATGCCCGCCCCGAGGCCGTACTGAAGATCGTCCGGCCGTGGGCCGACTCGGTGTGGGAGGTCGGGATCGCCTTCGGCACAGTGGGTGCCCAGAAGGACGGCTACCAGATCGAAGTCACCACATACAGGTCGGAGGCGTACGACAGGACCTCACGCAAGCCCGAGGTGTCCTACGGCGACTCCATCGAGGAAGACCTCGTCCGTCGTGACTTCACGGTCAATGCCATGGCCGTCGCGCTCCCGCAGAAGAACTTCGTCGACCCTCATGGCGGTCTTGAGGACCTGGCCCGCCGCGTGCTGCGCACCCCCGGAACGCCCGAGGAATCCTTCTCCGACGATCCCCTGCGCATGCTGCGTGCTGCTCGCTTCGCCGCGCAGCTGGACTTCGACGTCGCCCCCGACGTGGTCAGGGCGATGACGGAAATGGCCGGGCGTCTCGAGATCGTCTCCGCCGAGCGGGTCAGGGAGGAGCTCAACAAACTGCTGCTCTCCGCCAACCCTCGCAAAGGTCTGGCGCTGCTCGTCGACACGGGTCTGGCGCAGCAGGTGCTGCCGGAGCTCCCCGCTCTGCGTCTGGAAAGTGATGAGCATCACCGGCACAAGGATGTCTACGAGCACTCGCTGACCGTCCTGGAGCAGGCGATCGACCTGGAGGAGGACGGGCCTGATCTGGTTCTGCGCCTTGCCGCTCTCCTCCATGACATCGGCAAGCCGAGGACGCGGCGCTTCGAGAAGGACGGGCGCGTCTCGTTCCATCACCACGAGGTGGTGGGCGCCAAGATGACCAAGAAGCGGCTGACCGCGCTCAAGTACTCCAACGACACGGTCAAGGACGTCTCGAAGCTCGTAGAGCTTCACTTGCGTTTCCATGGTTACGGTGAAGGCGAGTGGACCGACTCCGCGGTGCGCCGCTACGTGCGTGATGCGGGCCCGCTGCTGGAGCGGCTGCACAAGCTGACCCGCTCGGACTGCACCACGCGGAACAAGCGCAAGGCCGCCGCCCTCTCGCGGACCTATGACGGGCTCGAGGAGCGCATTGCGCAGCTGCGGGAGCAGGAGGAGCTGGATGCCGTCCGGCCCGACCTGGACGGCAACGAGATCATGAAGACGCTGGGTGTCGGTCCTGGTCCGGTGATCGGCAAGGCCTACGCGTTCCTGCTGGAGCTGCGGCTGGAGCACGGGCCGATGGGGCATGACGTGGCGGTCGAGAAGCTCAAGAAGTGGTGGGCTGCGCAGAGCTGAGGCCACTGAAGGCCTGATTGGCAGGAATCGGAAACGGGTGCGGTCATGTTTCACGTGAAACATGACCGCACCCGTTGTGCGAGGGGCACTGTTTCACGTGAAACAGTGCCCCTCGCCACTGCGCCCCTCACGCTCGCCGGAGCGCCCTCTCGGCACGGCTCCACCGGAACAGCAGCACGGCGACGACCGCATAGAGCACCGCCACTCCGGTCACCACGACGAACGACTGCCCGTCAGGAGGCAGCATGAGGGCGGAGACCGCGGCAGCGCCCACGAACGCCACGTTGAACAGCACGTCGTAGAGGGAGAAGACCCGGCCACGGAAGGCGTCGTCCACCGAGGTCTGCACCACGGTGTCCGTCGCGATCTTCGCCCCCTGAGTGACAAGTCCGAGGATGAATGCCGCGACGAGTATCGGCGCGGGGACGAACCACAGCCCCAGTGCGGGTTCGAGGACGGCGGCCGCCGCCGCGCACACCGCCATCCAGCGGAGCCGGCCGAGCCGCCCCACAGCCCACGGTGTCACCACGGCCGCCGCGAAGAACCCCGCGCCGGATATCCCCACAGCCAGCCCGAGGAGGGCCAGGCCTTCGGATTCGCTGTCGGACCAGGCGTACCGGCACAGCATCAGCACCATCACGGTCAGCGCCCCGTAGCAGAAGCGGATCGCGGTCATGGCGGCCAGCGCGCGGGTCGCCTGCTTCCGCTCCGCCAGATGGCGCAGCCCGTCGGTGAGCCCCCGAGCCGTGATGGCCAGAGCCTTCCGCAGTCGGATGCGCCGCCCGTCCTGATCCGGTCCGAGGAGTCCGGTGGCCAGGCTCAGGGAGGCGAGTGCCGAGGCGAGGTAGAGCGCCGCGCCCAGCAGCACCACCGCCGCGTCGGAGTCGGCGAGCAGCAGCCGCACGATGAAGGCGAGACCGCCGCCGGCCGTGGCGGCGAGCGTGCCCGCGGTCGGAGAGATCGAGTTGGCCAGCACCAGCCGGTCGCTGTCGACGACACGCGGCAGCGCGGCCGAGAGCCCGGCCAGCACAAAGCGGTTGACCGCGGTGACGCACAGCGCCGAGACGTAGAAGAGCCAGTCGGGTGCGGCGCCGAGGATCAGGAATGCGGTGCAGCAGGCGAGTGTGGCGCGCAGCAGGTTGCCGTACAGAAAGACCTGACGGCGTGGCCAGCGGTCCAGCAGGACGCCGGCGAAGGGGCCGATGAGTGAGTAAGGCAGGAGCAGCACGGCCATGGCGGAGGCGATGGCTCCCGCCGATGCCTGTTTCTCCGGGGAGAAGACGACGTGCGCCGCCAGTGCGACCTGATAGACGCCGTCCGCCGACTGGGAGAGAAGCCGTACGGCGAGCAGACGACGGAAGTTCCGAAGGCGCAGGAGTACGCGCAGATCACCTACGACGGGCATGTGATCAAGGGTCACATACGTTGAAGGTCCCCGGGTGGATGACCCGGGGACCCTCAACGGTGCGGAAAGGAAGGAGCGTTGCCGCTCATCACCGAGCCGCTTCGACGCGCCGTGTCCGGTCGCGTCAGTTGGCGACCTCGCCGTTGATGAACTTCTCGACGTTCACGCGGGCCTCGTCGTCGAAGTACTGGACCGGCGGGGACTTCATGAAGTACGAGGACGCGGAGAGGATCGGGCCACCGATCCCGCGGTCCTTGGCGATCTTCGCGGCGCGGACGGCGTCGATGATGACACCGGCGGAGTTCGGGGAGTCCCACACCTCGAGCTTGTACTCCAGGTTCAGCGGAACGTCACCGAAGGCACGGCCCTCGAGGCGCACGTAGGCCCACTTGCGGTCGTCCAGCCAGGCCACGTAGTCCGACGGACCGATGTGGACGTTGTCCGCACCGAGCTCGCGGTCACGGATCTGGGAGGTGACGGCCTGCGTCTTGGAGATCTTCTTGGACTCCAGGCGCTCACGCTCGAGCATGTTCTTGAAGTCCATGTTGCCGCCGACGTTCAGCTGCATCGTGCGGTCCAGGATGACGCCCCGGTCCTCGAAGAGCTTCGCCATCACGCGGTGCGTGATGGTGGCGCCGACCTGCGACTTGATGTCGTCGCCGACGATCGGGACACCGGCCTCGGTGAACTTGTCCGCCCACTCCTTGGTGCCGGCGATGAAGACCGGGAGAGCGTTGACGAACGCGACCTTGGCGTCGATGGCGCACTGCGCGTAGAACTTCGCGGCGACCTCGGACCCGACGGGCAGGTAGCAGACGAGGACGTCGACCTTGCGGTCCTTCAGGACCTGGACGATGTCGACCGGGGCCTCGGCCGACTCCTCGATGGTCTCGCGGTAGTACTTGCCCAGGCCGTCGTGGGTGTGGCCGCGCTGGACGGTCACGCCGGTGCTGGGAACGTCGGCGATCTTGATGGTGTTGTTCTCGCTCGCACCGATGGCGTCCGCGAGGTCGAGGCCGACCTTCTTCGCGTCGACGTCGAAGGCGGCGACGAACTCGACGTCCCGCACGTGGTAGTCGCCGAACTGGACGTGCATCAGGCCGGGCACCTTGCCGGCCGGATCGGCGTCCTTGTAGTACTCGACGCCCTGGACCAGCGAGGCGGCGCAGTTGCCCACGCCGACGATGGCTACGCGAACCGAACCCATTCCGGTTGCTCCCTGTGTGTAATGGATGTTCCCGATGAAGTCCCGCGGATCTGCGGGGACCTCACTTTGAGGTGTCGTCGGACGGATCCGGCAGGGTGTCACCCCGGTGCCGGGGCAGGCCGTCCGTCTCTCCTGCTGTGTTCTGCTGAGCTTCGCCCCCGGGCGAGGACCGTCGCTGATCCCGTCCCGACCGCTCGCTCTCGATGAGCTCGTTCAGCCAGCGCACTTCGCGCTCCACGGACTCCATGCCGTGTCTCTGCAGCTCAAGTGTGTAGTCGTCGAGGCGCTCGCGGGTGCGGGCCAGAGAGGCCCGCATCTTCTCCAGGCGCTCCTCCAGCCGGCTGCGCCGGCCTTCCAGCACCCGCATCCGCACCTCGTGCTCCGTCTGCCCGAAGAAGGCGAAACGGGCTGCGAAGTGCTCGTCCTCCCAGGAGTCGGGGCCGGTGTGCGAAAGCAGCTCCTCGAAGTGCTCCTTACCTTCCGCCGTCAGCCGGTAGACGATCTTGGCGCGGCGCCCGGCCAGTGAGGAGGCGGGGGCGACCGCACGGCCGGTGGTGGGCGGAAGGACGGCCGGGGCTGTTCCCGGCTCCTCGATCAACCAGCCGTTGGCGACCAGCGTCTTGAGGCAGGGGTAGAGGGTGCCGTAGCTGAAGGCGCGGAAGATCCCCAGCGACGTGTTGAGACGTTTGCGCAACTCGTACCCGTGCATCGGGGATTCGCGAAGCAGACCGAGAACGGCGAATTCGAGGATGCCGGAGCGTCTGCTCAACTTCGCCTCCTCCTTCTCCGAGTGCTCTCGCGGAGCCCTGTGCCGAGCTGATGTACCGAGCTGATGTATCGACTCGATACATCATGACGATAGATCGGTCGTCGCCCTGCGACAAGAGGGGTCATCGTGAACGGCGTCACATCGTGAATTCGTAGGCACCGACTTGCGTTGTTTGGGGTGAAGTTCGGCCCTAGGAGGGTTTTGACCGTGCGTAGTCTGTGCGGCATGCAGACCACCGGGAACCGCGAGACGGCCGCGCGCGTCAGTCTTCGCGGACCAGCCGGAGGCACTGCGGATGAGCCTGTCGCAGGGCTGGTCCGTCATTCGGGGGGACCGGATCTCAGCCGCCGCTTCCAGGCGTTCTTGCCTGCCCGAGGAGTAGTCGTTCCATGAGCGAGCACCGTCGCAAAACGCCCCAACCGCAAGGTGGCGGGCGGGCCGCGGCCAGACGAGCCGCCCAGCAGTCCTCAGGACGCCGAGCCGCTCCGTCACGCGGAGTAACGTCAGAGTCACCTTCCGAGTCGCCTTCCGGTTCGCAGGGCGGGGACAGCCCGTACGGCGGGCGCGCGGCGGCCAGACGGGCCGCCCAGCGCGGCGGCCGTGGCGGCGGCGGCGGTGGTGGTGGTCGTCGTCGCGGTGGTGGCGGCGACGGCGGACACGAGGGCCCGGGACGGGGGCGTGGCCGCGGTGGCCAGCGTCCCGTCAAGAAGCGCTTCATCGACTACCCGCGTGCCGGGAAGTACGGCGTGCAGCGCTGGGTGCCGTCCTGGAAGCTCGTCTCCAGCCTCTGTATCGGCTTCTTCGGCCTGCTCATGGGCCTGGCCGGCATCGCGTACGCGTGGGTCTCCACGCCCGAGGTGAAGAACACCGCGAAGGCGCAGAACAACGTTTATTTCTGGGACGACGACACGCAGATGGTCGCCACGGGCGGTGATTACAACCGTCAGATCATCGGTTACGCGCAGATCCCCGAAGCCATGCGGAACGCGGTCATCTCGGCTGAGAACAAGTCCTTCGACCACGACAGCGGCATCGACCCCATGGGCATCGCCCGCGCTCTGTACAACATGGCGACCGGCGGCCAGACCCAGGGTGGATCGACGATCACCCAGCAGTACGTGAAGAACTCCTACTTGTCCCAGGATCAGACCCTGAGCCGGAAGTTCCGGGAAATCTTCATCACGCTCAAGGTCACCAACGAGAAGGACAAGAAGGAGATCATCACCGACTACCTCAACATCTCGTACTACGGGCGAGGTGCGTCGGGGATCCAGGCGGCGGCCCGTACGTACTACGACAAGGACGCCACGGAGCTGAACCCGAGCGAGTGTGCGTTCCTGGCCACGCTGCTCAAGGGCGCCACCTACTTCGATCCGGCGGGCGCCACCGAGTTCGATGCAGCGGAGGCCACGCAGGCGAAGAACACCGTACGGGCCAAGAAGCGGTGGAAGTGGATCCTCGACGAAGAAGTCAAGGACAAGCGCCTCTCGCAGGCGGAGCGCGACAAGTACACCGAGTTCCCGATGCCCAAGCCACCGAGGAAGAACGCCCAGCTGGGCGGCCAGACCGGATACCTGGTCGACCTCGCCAAGAAGTACTTCCTCAACAACAACCCCAAGCACGTGACGGCGGAGCAGCTCGCCCAGGGCGGCTACGAGATCCACACCACCTTCAACAAGAAGAAGGTCGAGGAGCTCAACGCCGCGGTCAAGAAGGTCTACGACAACAAGATCAATCCGAAGAAGCGCCCCAAGACGGACACCCACGTCCAGTTCGGCGGCGGGTCGGTGGATCCCAAGACCGGTGCCATCGTGGCGATCTACGGTGGTGAGGACGCGACGAAGCACTACACCAACAACGCCGACCCCACGGGTGCACAGGTCGGTTCGACCTTCAAGCCGTTCGTGCTGGCGGCGGCGATGAAGTACGGGAAGCGCAACCCCTTGGGCGAGGCGGACCAGGGTTTGTCGGAGCGCAAGCCGGTCTCGCCGCTGAGCATCTACAACGCCGACGACAAGCTGAAGATCAAGAAGTACAACGGCGAGGTCTGGACCAACGAGGAAGGCAAGGAGTGGCTGCAGACCAACGACGGCCATGAGTCGAAGGGCAACATCACCCTTCGTGAGGCGATGCAGTGGTCCGCCAACTCCCCGTACGTCCAGCTGGGCATGGACGTCGGCACCGACAAGGTGAAGGACATGGCCATCGCCGCAGGGCTCAAGGACGACAACAACATGGCCGATTCGAATGTGCCGTCGTTCTCCATCGGTACGTCCTCGCCCAGCGTGATCCGTATGGCCGGTGCGTATGCCACCTTCGCCGCCAGCGGCATGCAGCGCGAGCCCTACTCGGTCAAGGAAGTGAAGTACGAGGGCAATGTCATCTACCAGCACAAGGACGTCCAAAAGCGCGTCTTCGGCCCCGACATCGCCGACAACGTCACCGATGTCCTGAAGAACGTCGTCGAGAAGGGGACCGGAACTCCCGCGCAGCTCCCCGGCCGCGACGTGGCGGGCAAGACGGGTACGACGGACGGCAACAAGTCGGCCTGGTTCGTCGGCTACACCCCGCAGCTGTCGACGGCCATCAGCATGTACCGGCTCGACGACAACGAGAAGAACGCGGACCGCAAGTTCGAGGAGATGTACGGCACGGGTGGTGAGAAGACGATCCACGGTGCTTCGTTCCCGGCCCAGATCTGGCATGACTACATGGCGGATGCGCTGAAGGGCCAGAAGGCCCTGAGCTTCCCGACGCCGACGCCGATCGGTGAGAAGGTCTACGGCGGCGGTGCCCCCAGCCCCAAGCCGTCGCCCACCGCCGTGGAGTCGCCCTCGCCGTCCGCCTCGCCGTCCGAGTCGCCCTCGAAGACCCCGTCCCCGCCCGCTCCCGACCCCAGCGACACCTGTAGCGCATGGGACCGGAACTGCCAGAACAACAACGGCGGGACCAATAACGGCGGTGCGAACGGCGGGGACGCCGGCGGTCCCAGCACCAGCCCGTCGCCATCCTTCTCTCCACCGGACGGCGGCAACGGCAACGGCAACGGAAATGGCAACGGCAACGGGAACGGCGGGATCTTCGGAGGTCCGAGCGGCTGACGCCCGTCCGCCCGCAGAGACCGGCGACCCGGCCCGGCCATGAGGGCCGCCGCACCACACGGTGCGGCGGCCCTCGTCGTTCCCACAGTCCCGTACGGCAGGATGAGCGGCATGCCAAGCGCAGAAGGGACGAGTGTGCACGAGGAACGGCCCGTCGTACGGCCCACGCACCAGGACGAGATGGCCGAGGCCGGCAGCGAGCTGATCGGCGGGCGGTCAGGGCGCTGGACACGGCTCGGCAGCACGGCACTCACTCCCGTGGGCGTCATCGCGCTGGTGGCTCTCGGGATGTTCGCGCTGGGCATGGTGCAGAAGCTGCCCTGTTACAACTGGGCGTGGTTCAGGGGCGCCGGCTCGCAGTACACGCACGCCTGTTACTCGGACATTCCGCATCTCTATGTGGCACGTGGCTTCTCCGAGGGGCTCGTACCGTACTTCGACCGCCTGCCCGGCGACATGCAGTACCTGGAGTATCCCGTTCTGACGGGCGTGTTCATGCAGATCGCGTCCTGGCTGACACCGGGCGGATCCATTCAGCACCGTGAGCAGATGTACTGGATGGTCAACGCGGGCATGCTGATGATCTGCGCCGTGATCATCGCCGTCTGTGTTGCGCGTACGCACCGGCGCCGCCCCTGGGACGGGCTGCTCGTAGCCCTCGCGCCGGCCTTCGCGCTCACCGCGACGATCAACTGGGACCTGCTGGCCGTCGCGCTGACGGCCGCGGCGATGCTCATGTGGGCCCGGGGACGGGCAGTGGCGTTCGGCATCCTCATCGGGCTCGCCACGGCTGCCAAGCTCTATCCCGTGCTGCTGCTGGGGCCGGTCCTCGTGCTGTGCTGGCGGGCGGGCAAATGGCGGGAGCTCTGCTTGGCGGCGCTCGGGACGGCGGCGTCCTGGCTGATGGTGAACCTGCCCGTGATGGCCTTCGCGCCGGAGGGGTGGAACAAGTTCTACACATTCAGTGAGAAACGGGGCATCGACTTCGGCTCCTTCTGGCTGATCATCACCCAGCGCACCGGCATCACGATCGAGGTCTCGACCGTCAATGACCTGTCGATCCTGCTGATGCTCGTGCTGTGCGCGGCCATCGGCGCACTGACGCTGATGGCGCCGCGCAGGCCGCGTTTCGCGCAGCTCGCTTTTCTCGTCGTCGCCGCGTTCATCCTCGTCAACAAGGTCTACTCGCCGCAGTACGTGCTGTGGCTGATCCCCCTGGCCGCCCTCGCCAGGCCGCGCTGGCGCGACTTCCTGATCTGGCAGGCGTGCGAGGTCATGTACTTCCTGGGCATCTGGATGTACCTCGCGTACACGACGAGCGGGGACAAGCACCAGGGGCTCCCCACGGAGGGGTACCAGCTGGCGATCATCCTGCATCTGCTGGGCACGCTGTACCTCTGCGCCGTCGTCGTACGCGACATCCTCGTGCCGGCGCGGGACGTCGTACGACGCGACGGGTCGGACGATCCGTCCGGCGGGGTGCTCGACGGCGCCCGGGACGTGTTCGTACTGCGGCGGGCGGTACATCCGCCGCGCCATGCCGTGCCCGCCGTGGAGGGGCCGCGGGTGGAATGGGGCGCGGCGCACGGTCCGGTCGCGGACTGAGACGGGGCGCTGTCCAGATTTCCGGACAGCGCCCCGGCGTCCTCCCGCCTCCTAGCGGTCGACGAGGCGGTCGAACTGGGTGGTCGTGTGGCGCAGATGGGCCACCAGCTCGTCGCCCACCTTCGGCTCCTGCGCGTCCGAGGGGACGAACAGGATCGACACCTGCATGTGCGGCGGTTCGGCGAACCAGCGCTGCTTGCCCGCCCAGACGAACGGGGACAGGTTGCGGTTGACGGTGGCCAGGCCCGCGCGGGCGACGCCCTTGGCGCGCGGCATCACGCCGTGCAGGGCCTTCGGGGCCTCCAGGCCCACGCCGTGCGACGTCCCGCCCGCGACGACCACCAGCCAGCCGTCCGAGGCGGTCTTCTGCTGGCGGTAGCCGAAACGGTCGCCCTTGACGACGCGTGTGACGTCCAGAACGGCGCCCCGGTACTCCGTCGCCTCGTGGTCGCCGAGCCACAGCCGGGTGCCGATGCGGGCGCGGAAACGGGTCTGCGGGAACTGCTGCTGGAGCCGGCCCAGCTCCTCGGCGCGCAGGTGGCTGACGAACATGGTGTGCAGCGGCAGCCGGGCCGCGCGCAGCCGGTCCATCCAGCCGATGACCTCCTCGACGGCGTCCGAGCCGTCCGTACGGTCCAGCGGCAGATGCAGGGCGAAGCCTTCGAGGCGTACGTCCTCGGTGGCGGCGTGCAGCTGCCCCAGCTCCTCCTCCTTGACCCCGTGGCGCTTCATCGAGCTCATGCACTCGATGACGACCCGCGCGCCCACCAGGGCGTGCACGCCGTCCACGGAGGAGACGGACCGGATGACCCGGTCGGGCAGCGGCACCGGCTCCTCGCCCCGGCGGAACGGGGTGAGGACCAGCAGATCGCCGCTGAACCAGTCCTTGATGCGGGCCGCCTCATAGGTGGTGCCGACGGCGAGCATGTCGGAGCCGAAGCGGATGGCCTCGTCGGCGAGGCGCTCGTGACCGAAGCCGTATCCGTTGCCCTTGCAGACCGGGACGAGGCCGGGGAACTGGTCGAGGATGGATTTCTGGTGCGCCCGCCAGCGCGCGGTGTCGACGTAGAGGGAGAGCGCCATGGCCGGTCCGGAACCCTTCTGGTGGCTGCAGTGTGTGGGAGGTGTACGGGGTCGAAGTCCCCATTGAAACCAATGAAGCCGGTTTCGTCAGTGGGACGACGCGTATCAGCGGCGCGACATGTAGATGTCGAGCGCCTTGTGCAGCAGCTTGTTGAGCGGGAAGTCCCACTCGCCGAGATACTCGGCAGCCTGCCCGCCGGTGCCGACCTTGAACTGGATCAGGCCGAAAAGGTGGTCGGTCTCGTCGAGTGAGTCGGAGATGCCGCGCAGGTCGTAGACAGTGGCCCCCATGGCGTACGCGTCGCGCAGCATCCGCCACTGCATCGCGTTCGAGGGCCGGACCTCGCGCTTGTGGTTGGCGGACGCGCCGTACGAGTACCAGACGTGCCCACCGACGATCAGCATGGTCGCGGCCGCGACGTTCTCGCCCTCGTGCCGGGCGAAGTACAGCCGCATCCGGTTGGGGTCCTCGTTGTTGAGGGCCGTCCACATGCGCTGGAAGTAGCCCAGCGGACGCGGCCGGAAGTGGTCGCGTTCCGCCGTGATCTCGTAAAGCCGCTGCCACTCGGCGAGCTCCGCATAGCTGCCCTGGACGACCTCGACGCCGGCCTTCTCGGCCTTCTTGATATTGCGTCGCCACAGCTGGTTGAAGCCCTTGTGGACGTCTTCGAGCGACCGGTTCGCCAGCGGCACCTGGAAGACGTAGCGGGGCTGTACGTCACCGAAACCGGCGCCGCCGTCCTCGCCCTGCTGCCAGCCCATCTTCCGCAGCCGGTCCGCGACTTCGAAGGCACGCGGTTCGATGTGGGTGGCCTCGACGTCGCGCAGCCGCTTCACGTCCGGGTCCTGGATGCCCGACTTGATGGCGGCCGCGTCCCAGCGACGGATGACGACCGGCGGGCCCATCTTCACGGAGAAGGCGCCCTGCTGCTTGAGATGCGCCAGCATCGGCTGCAGCCAGTCGCTCAGGTTCGGGGCGTACCAGTTGATGACCGGACCCTCGGGCAGGTACGCCAGATAGCGCTTGATCTTGGGCAACTGCCGGTAGAGCACCAGGCCGGCGCCGACGAGCTGTCCGTTCTTGTCGAACCAGCCCAGGCTCTCCGAGCGCCACTCGGCCTTCACGTCTGCCCATGCCGGGACCTGCATGTGACTCGCCGCAGGCAGATTCTGGATGTATGCCAGATGCTGCTCTCGGCTGATGGTCCTCAGGGTCAGGCTCATGCGGGGCGCTCCTCGGCAGGTGTGTCCCCATCGGTCAGGGGCTCCGGCTCTCGCGCCGAAGCCTACTGTGACCGGGGAGCGCGCTGTCTGGCCCTATGGGGCCTTGCCGGTCCGTCCTGGACTGGAAGGGACGGACCGGCAAGGCCCCGTCCCTTCCAGGCACCGGGCCTTGCGTTACCGGCTGTATCCGGTTGTGTCTGTCTCGGATCAGCCCACCACGCCGCCGAAGAGGCCGCCGTGGGCCATGCCCAGGAAGAACCCGATGGCGGACGCGCCCATGCCGACGATCAGGGGGAACCGCTCGCGCGTGGTCACCGAGATGTACTGCCCGTACGCAGCCGTCAGGATTCCGATGAGTCCGGCCCATGAACTGACCAGATGCAGGTTGTGGAACATTGCCGTCACGAAGGCGAGCGCCCCGAGGACGAGCGTCACCGTCACCAGGGTTGTCTGGAGCGGATGGGGCCTGCCGTCCGTGGCGAGAAGAGAAACCCGGGGACGGGGACGGGGTCGTATTACCTGTGCCATGGAGACCTCCTGGCCGGAAGGTGGTGCGATGTGGCGCCACTCACACCCGATGTGTCCAGATTGCGTCTCCTGAGCACCGGATTTCAACCGGAAGCCGGTGTGTGGGTACTCTGTATGGTCTGCGCCGGTGTCTGCCCAGGCCACCATGTCAGCCCCTCTCGATGGAGGGCGTTGTCAGTGGCGGCTGTTTTACTCGGAGACATCGATGCTTACGCATCACGACCCTCCTGCCACGGAACGACCGTGGCCGCTGAGTCCAAAGGAGGTGGGTTCCACATGCGTCACTACGAGGTGATGGTCATCCTCGACCCCGATCTCGAGGAGCGCGCTGTCTCCCCGCTGATCGAGAACTTCCTCTCCGTCGTCCGTGAGGGCAACGGAAAGGTTGAGAAGGTCGACACCTGGGGCCGTCGTCGTCTCGCTTACGAGATCAAGAAGAAGCCCGAGGGCATCTACTCGGTCATCGACCTGCAGGCCGAGCCTGCGGTCGTCAAGGAGCTCGACCGCCAGATGAACCTGAACGAGTCGGTCCTCCGGACCAAGGTCCTCCGTCCCGAGATCCACTGAGCATCTAGCTCAGCGGTCATCGGGTTCGAGTAGCAGCAAGCAGCCAGAAGCAATCCCCGCCGAGAGGTTCACCCATGGCAGGCGAGACCGTCATCACGGTCGTCGGCAATCTCGTCGACGACCCCGAGCTGCGCTTCACCCCGTCCGGTGCGGCGGTCGCGAAGTTCCGTGTCGCGTCCACTCCCCGCATCTTCGACCGGCAGACCAATGAGTGGAAGGACGGCGAAGGCCTGTTCCTCACCTGCTCGGTCTGGCGGCAGGCGGCGGAGAACGTCGCCGAGTCGCTCCAGCGAGGCATGCGCGTTGTCGTGCAGGGCCGGCTGAAGCAGCGGTCGTACGAGGACCGCGAGGGCGTCAAGCGCACGGTCTACGAGCTGGATGTCGAGGAAGTCGGCCCCAGCCTCAAGAACGCCACGGCCAAGGTCACCAAGACCACCGGTCGCGGTGGTCAGGGCGGCCAGGGTGGATACGGCGGTGGCCAGCAGGGCGGCGCCAACTGGGGCGGCGGTCCCGGTGGCGGTGGCCAGCAGGGTGGCGGCGGCGCTCCCGCCGACGACCCGTGGGCCACGAGCGCGCCGTCCGGCGGTCAGCAGGGCGGGGGCCAGCAAGGTGGAGGCGGTTGGGGCGGAAGCTCCGGCGGCTCCGGCGGCTCCGGCGGCGGCTACTCGGACGAGCCTCCCTTCTAGGGCGGCTCGTACCCCCACTTCTTGATCACACAGGAGAAACACCATGGCGAAGCCGCCTGTGCGCAAGCCTAAGAAGAAGGTCTGCGCGTTCTGCAAGGACAAGACCCAGTACGTGGACTACAAGGACACGAACATGCTGCGGAAGTTCATTTCCGACCGCGGCAAGATCCGTGCCCGCCGCGTGACCGGCAACTGCACGCAGCACCAGCGTGACGTCGCCACGGCAGTCAAGAACAGCCGTGAGATGGCGCTGCTGCCCTACACGTCCACCGCGCGATAAGGGAAGGGTGACCGAATCATGAAGATCATCCTCACCCACGAGGTCTCCGGCCTCGGTGCTGCGGGCGACGTCGTCGACGTCAAGGACGGGTACGCCCGTAACTACCTGGTTCCGCGGGGCTTTGCCATCCGCTGGACCAAGGGTGGCGAGAAGGACGTGGCGCAGATCCGCCGCGCCCGCAAGATCCACGAGATCGCCACGATCGAGCAGGCCAACGAGATCAAGACCAAGCTCGAGGCCGTGAAGGTCCGTCTGGCCGTTCGCTCCGGCGACGCCGGCCGTCTCTTCGGCTCCGTGACCCCGGCCGACATCGCCTCGGCGATCAAGGCTGCCGGTGGGCCCGACGTCGACAAGCGTCGCGTCGAGCTCGCCTCGCCGATCAAGACGCTCGGCGGACACCAGGTGTCCGTGCGTCTGCACCCCGAGGTCGCTGCTCAGCTCGGCATCGAGGTCGTTGCTGCCTAAGGGCACAGCTCACCAGAGCAGGTGAAGGGCCGTACCCCACGGGGTACGGCCCTTCACTGTTTCACGTGAAACGGGGCGTCGTCCGGTGGCTCAGCGGGTGGCGCCGGTGACGATCCACCGGCCTGACCGGGTGCGAAGTCGGAGCGTGGCCATGCGGACGGTCATCATCAGGGCCATCGCCCACCACAGCGCGGTCAGGCCGCCGCCGAAGGTCGGCACCAGTAGAGCGACCGGGGCGAAGACCGCCAGTGTGACGAGCATGGCCCAGGCCAGATACCGCCCGTCTCCGGCACCCATCAGCACTCCGTCCAGGACGAAGACCACGCCCGCGATCGGCTGGGACAGCGCCACCACCAGCAACGCCGGGAGCAGCGTGTCCTGCACGGACCGGTCGCTGGTGAACAGGGGGACGAACAATGGCCGGGCAAGGACGATCAGTGCCCCGAACACCACCCCGGAAGCGATGCCCCACTGCACCATGCGGCGGCATGCCTCGCGTGCACCCTTGGCGTCATCGGCTCCCAGATAGCGGCCGATGATGGCCTGCCCCGCGATGGCGATGGCGTCGAGCGCGAAGGCCATCAGGCTCCAGAGCGAGAGGATGATCTGGTGCGCGGCTATCTCGGTGTCGCCGAGCCGGGCGGCGACGGCTGTGGCGATCATCAGTACGGCGCGGAGCGACAGCGTACGGACCAGCAGCGGAACGCCCGCCTGGGCGCTGGCCCTGATGCCTGCGGCGTCGGGACGCAGCGAGGCGCCGTGCCGGCGCGCCCCCCGTACCACCACGAACAGGTAGGCGGCGGCCATGGAGACCTGTGCGATCACGGTGCCCCAGGCCGACCCGGCTATGCCGAGGCCGGCGCCGTAGACGAGTCCCGCGTTGAGGGCCCCGTTGGCCGCGAAGCCTCCGACGGCGACATAGAGCGGGGTTCTGGTGTCCTGCAGGCCGCGGAGTACGCCGGTCGCGGCCATCACGATGAGCATGGCCGGTATGCCGAGGCTGGAGATCCTGAGGTACGTGGTGGCGTAGGGGGCCGCGGTGTCGGAGGCGCCGAAGATGTCCACGAGCCAGGGTGCTGCGGGGAGCGCGAGGGCGATGACGACGATGCCCAGCAGGAGGGCAAGCCAGATGCCGTCCATGCCCTGGCGGATCGCGGAGGTCAGATCGCCCGCACCGACCCGTCGAGCCACTGCCGCAGTGGTGGCGTACGCGAGAAAGACAAAGACGCTGACGGCGGTGGTCAGCAGGGCGGCGGCGACGGCCAGACCGGCCAGCTGCGGTGTGCCGAGATGGCCGACGATGGCACTGTCGACCATGACGAAGAGCGGCTCGGCGACGAGTGCGCCGAAGGCAGGGACGGCAAGCGAGATGATCTCGCGGTCGTGCCGTCGACGGCTGGGCGGAGAGGTTGCCGGGGCCTGGATCATGGGGGTCAATCTAATCTTCCACAGGTAATAGATGCAATGCCTGTGCAGCCCTTACATTTACTCACGGTCGGCGTTCTCTCGTGCGTTGTTTTTCGTGATCTTGTGCCGACTCGGAAAGTTTTTCTCCCCCACAGCCCGTGGATGGAGAAAGTCCAGGTCAGAGCCCTGGTGGTGAGGGTGCTATGAGTTTGTCCACAGTGCTGTCCCCCGTTCCGTGCACAGGTTCTGCGGAGTTCTCCACAGCATCTGGTCAGTCGTCCACATGCCCTGTGGATAACCAGATTGGCTGACGGTGCTGAGCGGCCTACCGTGGTCCGGCGCCCGCACTCCGTTCCGGCCTTGGAACCCCGCAGAACTCGACGCATCGGAACCGGAGTCGGGCGTCTTGTTTGTCGGTGCTGTGCCGTAAGAAAGAGTGGCACGGCGAGGTCCGCGGAGCGGACGGGAGGAGGCGGCCCGGTGAGCATTCCCGAGCCTTTGGACGACCCCTGGGCCGACACCGGTCCCAGCGACCGTCTGCCCGTCACCCGCCAGCGCCGCGGCGAACGCAGGGACCGCGCAGAACAGCACGAACGCGGCAGAGAGAGCGGCGGATGGGAGGGCGGCTCCCCTGGTTTCGAGCGGGTCCCGCCCCAGGACCTCGATGCCGAACAGTCGGTCCTCGGCGGCATGCTCCTGTCCAAGGACGCCATCGCCGATGTCGTGGAGATCATCAAGGGGCACGACTTCTACCGCCCCGCCCACGAGACCGTCTACCAGGCGATCCTCGACCTCTACGCCAAGGGTGAGCCGGCCGACCCGATCACGGTGGCCGCGGAGCTGGTCAAGCGCGGTGAGATCACCAAGGTGGGCGGGGCTCCGTATCTGCACACCCTCGTCCAGTCGGTGCCGACCGCGGCCAACGCCTCGTACTACGCGGAGATCGTCCACGAACGCGCTGTCCTGAGACGGCTCGTCGAAGCCGGGACGAAGATCACGCAGATGGGATACGCGGCCGACGGCGATGTCGACGACATCGTGAACTCCGCGCAGGCCGAGATCTACGCCGTCACCGAGCAGCGCACCAGTGAGGACTACCTGCCGCTCGGCGACATCATGGAGGGCGCTCTCGACGAGATCGAGGCGATCGGTTCGCGCAGCGGCGAGATGACCGGGGTACCGACCGGCTTCACCGACCTCGACGCCCTGACGAACGGCCTGCACCCGGGCCAGATGGTCGTCATCGCGGCCCGCCCGGCCATGGGTAAGTCCACGCTGGCGCTGGACTTCGCGCGGGCCTGTTCGATCAAGAGCAACCTGCCCAGCGTGATCTTCTCCCTCGAAATGGGGCGCAACGAGATCGCGATGCGACTGCTGTCGGCCGAGGCAAGGGTGGCGCTGCACCACATGCGTTCCGGCACCATGACCGACGAGGACTGGACGCGGCTGGCCCGCCGGATGCCGGATGTCTCGGCCGCCCCCCTCTACATCGACGACTCCCCGAACCTCTCCATGATGGAGATCCGGGCGAAGTGCCGTCGCCTCAAGCAGCGCAACGATCTCAAGCTCGTGGTCATCGACTATCTGCAGCTGATGCAGTCCGGCGGCTCGAAGCGCGCCGAGAGCCGCCAGCAGGAGGTCTCGGACATGTCCCGAAACCTCAAGCTGCTCGCGAAGGAGCTGCAGCTTCCGGTCATCGCGCTCTCCCAGCTGAACCGTGGCCCCGAGCAGCGCACGGACAAGAAGCCCATGGTCTCCGACCTGCGTGAATCCGGATCCATCGAGCAGGACGCCGACATGGTGATCCTGCTGCATCGCGAGGACGCCTACGAGAAGGAGTCCCCCCGCGCCGGCGAGGCCGACCTGATCGTGGCCAAGCACCGCAACGGCCCGACGGCGACGATCACCGTGGCCTTCCAGGGCCACTACTCGCGCTTCGTGGACATGGCACAGACCTGAGCGTGGCCTTTGTAGGGTCTCAAATTTCGTGTCGGAATCTCACGGCTGGTGCCGGATGGAAGTCGGATCCGACGTGGCGCTGAGACATGCAGGTCGCGCCTGTACCTCGTTCGCGTTGAACGCCGACGCTTGGAAGGCCAAGCGGCCGCGCCGGGAACAGCCAGTCCGGCCGGCACGGTTGCATCGACCGAGGGACCGGCGCCGCACGGGCGGGGAACACGGAGACCACAAGGTCGTCCACCCCACCAGGATCCGGGCCCCAAGATCGCGGTACGCCCGCCGCACACTCGGACCAAGACCTATTTCTGCAGGAGGACTGTTTCATGACTGACCGGCCCTTGACGCTCATGGCAGTACACGCCCACCCCGACGACGAGGCCACCGGAACCGGAGGGGTCCTCGCGCGGTACGCGGCGGAAGGTATCCGCACGGTTCTCGTGACGTGTACCGACGGCGGTTGCGGTGACGGACCGGGGGGTGTCAAGCCGGGCGATCCCGGGCACGATCCGGCGGCGGTCGCCTTGATGCGCCGTCAAGAACTTGAGGCGAGCTGTGACGTCCTGAAGGTCAGCGATCTGAAGATGCTGGACTATGCCGACTCCGGGATGACGGGCTGGCCGAGCAACGACGCCCCCGGATCCTTCTGGCAGACCCCCGTGCAGGAAGGCGCGGCCCGACTCGCGGAACTCATGCGGCACTACCGACCTGATGTGGTCGTCACCTACGACGAGAACGGCTTCTACGGCCACCCCGACCACATCCAGGCCCACCGCATCACGATGGCGGCGCTGGAGATGACCGCGCTGGCACCGAAGGTGTACTGGACCACGATGCCCCGTTCGATGATGCAGCGGTTCGGCGAGATCATGCGCGAGTTTCATGAGGGCACGCCGGAGCCGGATCCTGCCGAGGCCGCCGCGATGGCCGAGATCGGCCTCCCCGACGATGAGATCACCACGTGGGTGGACACCACCGCGTTCAGCGGTCAGAAGTTCGACGCGTTGGCCGCGCACGCCAGTCAGGGCGAGAACATCTTCTTCCTCAAGATGGGCAAGGAGAGGTTCGGCGAGTTGATGGGCATGGAGACCTTCGTACGTGTCCAGGACGCCACCGGCGCGGCCATACCCGAGAACGATCTCTTCGCCGGACTGCGCTGATCCGCCCGTCCGACCGGCCGGGAAAGCGCATCGACCGCATGGCGCGATCGAGCGGGTCACACACCCAGGTCACAAGCCCGGCCGTCTGCTCCGATCAAGACAGACCGCCGAGGAAGCGACACGAAGCTGAGGCTCCGATGTCCGACACGCCGTGAGGCAACGGAAGAAGCAGCAGGTCACGAGGGCGGTCTCCGACACCAACCGCGAGACCCTACACCTCTGTAGGGTCTCGCATGTCGTGGCGGAATCTCGTGGATCTTGGCGGAGTGCTGGCGGAAACGCCATCCATCTGAGATTCGGAAGGGGAACGCGATGAAGTTCCCTCGTTCGAGGGCGTTGTCCCCGACGAGAGGGCGCCCTGCCCCGACCGTGTTGCCATCAGGTCGTCAGATCTCTGGCGTTGGGGTGGGCACATGGTGGATCGGCTGCAGCTCGATCTCGCGGCTGTGACGGTCAGCTTTCGGGGCGGCGGTGGGGTCGAGGAAGACGTACGGTGGGCCGCCGTCTCGGGAATCTCGCTCGGGGCAGCTCGCCCATGGCGTACGTTCCGCTGGTACAAGGGCCGGCAGCACTATTCGGGGACCTACTGGGGCCTACCTCAGCCTCGGCGAGGCGGCGAGCGGCCTCGGTCTCAACACGTTCACCCTCGTCGCGCAGATCAACCGGATCGAACGAGAGCTTGGCGGGCCACTGCTGGTCAGAGCCGAACGCGGCCGGCCCATGACGTTGACCCCCTTGGGGAGGAGAGTGCTCAGAGCTATTCGCACGTCCCAAGACGGTGCAAAGTCGTGAAATCCAAAGTTCGTGCCGGGTCGGAAAGACGGTGAAAGGCTCCTCGCGGTGGCTCGCCTGCCATTTCGCCGGCTCACGTGCGGACCCAGCGGTGGTAGGCGTCCAGGTCGACGTTGCTGCCGCAGACGATGGTGGCCACGTGGCGGCCGGCGAAGCGGTCACGGTCTTCCAGGATGGCTGCGACGCCGAGGGCCGCTGAGGGTTCGACGACCAGGCCCGCGCGCTCCAGGAGCATCCGCATGCCCGTGACGATGGACGCCTCGTGGACCAGGACGGCGTCGTCGGCCACCGTGAGGAGGTCGTCCAGGACTGCGGGGATGGGGTACCGGCCGGCGA
This sequence comes from Streptomyces sp. NPDC058092, assembly GCF_042884935.1. Lineage (NCBI taxonomy): Bacteria > Bacillati > Actinomycetota > Actinomycetes > Kitasatosporales > Streptomycetaceae > Streptomyces > Streptomyces sp. NPDC058092. Next base: position 193,485 of record NZ_JBHVSY010000002.1, on the reverse strand, counting down.
CGCCGTCGGCGATGGTGTCGGTCGAGTCGGTGGTGATGACCCGGCGCTGGTGCCAGGAGCGGGTCATCGCGGGTGCGCCGAGGGGCTGCACGCAGATCACCTCGACGTCCGGCGAAAGGGTCTTCAGGACGTAGCCCACGCCGGTGGCCATCGCACCGCCGCCCAGGGCGATCAGGACAGCGTCGAAGGAGGACGCCCCGCTCGCCAGTTCCAGGCCGATGGTCGCCGCGCCCTCGCAGGTCTCGATGTCGAGGCTGTCTTCGACCAGCCGGACGCCGCGCCGTTGCGCGATACTCACGGCCCGTTCGCGGGCCATCTCGAAGTCGCCCTCGACCAGCTCCAACTCCGCACCCAGCGCGTGGATCCGATCGAGCTTGGCAGCGGGCGCCCTGCGTGATGCCACGACCGTCACGTCAAGGCCACGGCGGCGACCGGACCAACCGAGTGCCTGGCCGAGGTTGCCGGCGCTGGCGCACACCGCGGCTGTGTGGCCCTGGTCGGTCAGCAGGCCCGCGACAAGTTCGGTGCCGCGGGCCTTGAAACTGCGCACCGGGTTCGCCGTTTCCAGCTTGATACTCACCGTGCAGCCAAGCTCGCGTCCCAACGCGTCGCACTGGTACAGCGGAGTATCCAGAAAGACCGGGTCGATATCCCGGCGGGCCGCGCGGATCCGGGCAAGATCGAGGCGCGTCGTGAGCATGACCAGCAACGTACCGCACTGCGGCGTCGCTAACGGCAACGTCATGAGGTGTTCCGTGCCGCGTCTCGGCGGCCAAGATATGCCACCCGGCCTGAGACAAAAGCATCTGGCCCCGGCGTGAGACAGCCCGAGAACCCGCTGGTCAGTGCGATGCCCTATGACACGAGCCGCGAGATCCTACAGCCTCCCCGCCGAGGAGCACCTCGAACAGGGTCCGATGAGCCCACACCCACAAGATTTACCTTCGCCCTCGCAGCGCAGGAAGTCACTGCACCGAGCAGGCAAGGCCGCTTCCTGCTGTCCTGCGGAGGGCCCTCACCAGCCCCTGTTCCCGCAGGCGGCTGCATCGCCTGGTCGCAATGCGGGCCTGCGCACGGCGCGATCTCAGGTGCGATGACACATCAGCGGCATGTAGGCCTCTATGAGTTCGCACCCTCTTCCCGCGTCCGCCCGTTGGTGGCCTGGAAGTTGTCGAGGTGACTCCTGGCCCACTGGCGGAAGGTACGACCAGTCACATATGACCGCGGAGTTCCGTGAGGTCATGCACGTGACGCCTGGGGCGTTCAGGGAAGGCCGGCTGCCGGCCGTTCCCTGCCTGCCATCGCTTGAGGCCGGTGGCTGACTGTCTCACCGCGACTTCCAGCGGCGGCCGGATGCGTCGTCCTGCGGAGCCTCTCCGGTTTCGGACGACTGGGCCTGGGCGCGCTCAGGACGGCGGGATGACGCGCGTGACCACCAGCTCCACCAGCCGGTTCACGGTGGCTTCGGTCCGGGAACCGCTCTCGGGGCCGGTGAGAACGGCGGGCAGCGTGAAGTGCTCCAGCAGCAGGCCTGTCATGGCCAGGTACAGGACCAGGAAGGCGTCCGCGTCGCCCGGCAGGCCCGCCGCCCGGTGGAACCGGGCACTCTCGTCGACGTTGGTGCGGACGGTCTGCGTCAGACGGTCGCGGAGCGCCGGCCGACGGGTCGCCTCCAGGCGGAGTTCCAGCATGGCGAGGTAGCCGGTCCGGTCGTCGTCCATGCGCTGCACCAGCCACCGCATCAGGTCGGCGACCAGTGCACGCGAGGGCGCCGGGCGCATGGCCTGCTGGACCTTGGCCGGATCGGGTGTCATCCGGACGGTGATACGGGCGGCCGCCTGCATGAACAGGTCGTCGCGGTTGGCGAAGTAGTTGGACGAGGTGCCCACGGGTACACCGGCGCGTGCATCGACGGCGCGGAACGTGAGTCCCCGCGCACCCTCGTCCGCCAGCACTTCGATGGCTGCATCGACGAGCGCTGTTCTGCGCTCGGGGTTCCTGGCCATGCGTAGGCCTCCCTCATCTTCTCTTCGGTTCTTCAGCGGAAAGGGATTGCGCAACCACTACATATGAAGCACTCTAGTTGAAGTGGTTGCGGCTCGGACACGCCGCGACGGAACGGGGATCCTGTGCGCAAGCTGACCTACTTCATCGCCTGTTCCATCGACGGTTTCATCGGAGACCCGAGCGGCGACGGGTCGTCCCTCTACCAGTTCGTGGACGAGGAGTTCCTCGAGTTCCTGAAAACGCAGTACCCGGAGACGGTATCCACCGAGGGCCGCAAGGCTCTCGGATTCCACGACGCCGCGAACCAGCGGTTCGACACGGTGATCCAGGGGCGGGCCAGCTACCAACTGGCACTGGACGTCAATATCACCAGCCCGTACGCCCAACTGCGCGAACTCGTGGCTTCGCGGACCATCGAGGAGTCACCCGACCCGAACGTCGAGCTCGTCTCCGACGACGTGGTCGCAAGGGTCCGGGAACTCAAGGCGGAGGACAGCGAGCTCGGGATCTGGCTCTGTGGCGGCTCCCAACTCGCCGGAGAGCTGATCGACGAGATCGATGAGCTGGTGATCAAGACATATCCGATCGTCTACGGTTCGGGCATGCCGATGTTCGGCTCGGATTTCGCGCCCACCGTGTTCGCGCTGGACTTGGTTCGTGTCTTCGACAACGGCACCCTGGTCAGGGCCTACAGCCGGACGCGCTGACCAGGCGGTCGGGCTGCGACGGCGGCGGTGGCGGGGCGTGGCTCAGGTGCTGTGAAATGCGTTCGCCACAGCTCGGGTTCTGCGGGTAGTTGTTGAACATGACCTCCCCATCTGAACAGTTGCTCCCCGGTACGCAGCGCGCTCTGCTGCACCGCATCGCCACCGCGCAGTCGGAAGGCCGCGCGCCCTCGCTCGTCGCCGCGGTACAGCGGCAGGGGCAGACCGTCTGGCGGGGCTCCCGCAGCTGCGTGGACGGCCACGCCCCCGACGCCGACACACAGTTCAGGATCGGCTCGATCACCAAGACGTTCACCGCGGTGCTGGTCCTGCGGCTGCGCGACGAGGGACTTCTGGACCTGGACGACCTGCTGGAGAAGCATCTGCCCGGCACGGGCGTCGGTGGAGTCACTGTTCACCAACTCCTGGGCCACAGCGCGGGACTGGGCGCCGAGTCGCCCGCCCCCTGGTGGGAGAGGACCCCGGGTGCGCTGCGGCCCGAGCTCGCCGACGTACTCGGTGAGCAGACGAGGATGCACGCCCCGGGCCGCCGTCACCACTACTCGAACCCTGGCTACACCCTGCTGGGCGCGCTGGTCGAGAAGGTGCGCGGGGCGAGCTGGGCGGATGTGCTGCGACGCGAGATCCTGGAACCGCTCGGCATGCACCGTACGAGCCCCCAGGCGCAGGCGCCGCACGCAGGTGGCTGGGCCGTGCATCCCTGGGCCGATGTCATGCTGCCCGAACCGGCCGAGGATCTCGGGCTGATGGCCCCGGCCGGTCAGCTCTGGTCCACCACCGGCGACCTTCTCCGCTTCGCGGCCTTTCTTGCCGAAGGAGACGACCGGGTGCTCCGTGCCGCCTCCGTGGAGCAGCTGCGGGAACCGTCCGGGCCGACCGAGTCCGGCGACTGGGAGTCGCTTTACGGCCTGGGTCTTCAGCTCGTACGGTGGGACGGCCGCACGCTCTTCGGGCACACGGGCTCGCTGCCCGGCTTCCTGGCCGCGTTGTGGTTCAGCGTCGAGGACGATGTGACGGCCGTCGTCCTCACCAACACCACGTCCGGGCCGATGATCGGGGATGTGGCCGCAGACCTCGTGAAGATCGTCGCCGAGGCCGAGCCCCGCATTCCGGAGCCCTGGCGCCCCCTGCCCGGGGCGGACGCGGAGCTTCTCGCGCTGACCGGTCCCTGGTATTGGGGCACGCGCGCGAACGTCCTGCGGCTGACCTCGGACGGTGGGCTGGAGATTCAGCCCCTGCGAGGCAATGGCCGAGGTGCCCGTTTCACCGCACAGCCCGACGGCACTTGGGTCGGTCTCAACGGCTATTACGCGGGGGAGACGCTGCGTGTCGTCCGGAACGGCGACGGCAGCGTGAACCATCTCGATCTGGGGTCGTTCGTCTTCACGCGGGAGCCGTACGACCCCGCGGCGGCCATTCCTGGCGGTGTGGACGAAGGCGGCTGGCGAGGCCTCGGAACCTGAGCACCACGCCACTTGAGAACGCCGCGTTGCCCGAGTAGCACGCCGCCGGCCCCTGCCGTTTCACGTGAAACGGCAGGGGCCGGGCGGTTCACGCCGTCAACTCCCGTTCCAATGGGGTGCGGAAGCGTGGAGTGATCCGTGCTCGGCCCACCCACTGCGCCAGCCTGGATGCTTCCGCCTCGATCGCGGCAGCGGCATCCCGGCCGATGCCGGACAGCGGCCGCCAGACCGGCTCGCCATCGGCTCGCTGTGCCCAGCCGCCCACGATCTCGCCGTCCCACCACACGGTCGGGCCGATATTGCCCGACCGGTCGAACAGCGCCTTCCGGTGCCCGGGAGGGAGGTGGAATCCTCGATCCGCCCAGCCCATCGCGCTGGGGTCGAGCGCCGGAAGCAGCGCGGCCCAGGGTTCCATGGCCGGTTCCGGTTCCAGATCGTCCGGCAGGACCCATCCCGGGGCGCCGTCGTCGAGCCGGACTTCCTCGGCTCCGACGGCGGCCAGTGCCTTGCGGACCGGGCCCAGCCCCCACCCCGTCCACCACTTGAGATCGGCTTCGGTGGCCGGGCCGTAGGAGCGGAGCCAGCGCCGGGCCAGTTCCGCCTGCGCCTGTGCGGGGTCCTCGAAAGGCCAGGGTTCGGAGATCGTCCAGCGGAACTGGCTGGAGGTCCAGGAACCACGCGGCCGGTCCCGGCGGATGTGGCCTTCGGCTGCCAGGATCCGGATGACACGGGAGGCGACACCCTGCACTCCCTCGTACTTCTTGCCGGGAAAAACGGTGATCCTGGTACGCAGGGCAGCCACACTGGCGGAGAGTTCGCTGCCGGTGACGGGACCGCCGGCGGCAAGGGCGGCAAGGGTCTGCTGTTCGGCGTCGGCGAGCCAGTGCTCATCCAGCCCATGGCCGTCGTCCGCCAGGTGCTTGAGGAAGGTGCGGCGTTCCTTGGCGGCCACTGCCCGGGCGTTCGACGCGTAGACGTAGGGGGCGAGTTCCTGCGACACGACGAAGAGGGTGTTGCGCATGGAGAGCTGCCGGACCAGCGAGACGTCCTCGTAGAGAGCCCGCTCCACCGCGGTGACGCCGGCCTCGGACATCCGGGCGCAGGTGGAAAGGAAGACGGTGGCGGCGTCGGTGGCGTGCAGAGCGACGACCGCGTCCGCTGCGGACACCGGGGACGCGGTCCGTGCGGACGGGGCCAGGCGATGCCGTCGTCCCAGCCTGATCCTGCGCTGTTCGTCACTGATGCAGTGCACGGACACCCTCCCGGATTCGGGCCGCGGTCAGAGCGTGAGCTTGAAGCCCACGTGGCTGGCGGTGAAACCGAGCCGCTCGTAGAAGCGATGAGCATCGGTCCGGGTCGCATCGGATGTCAACTGGACCAACTGGCAGTGCCGGCGCCGGGATTCGTCCACGGCCCATTCGATCAGCCGGGTGCCGAGACCGCTGCCGCGTTCGTCGGCGTGGACGCGGACGCCCTCGATGACCGAGCGGGTCGAGCCGCGCCGGGAGAGTCCGGGGATCACGGTCAGCTGCAGGGTTCCGACGACGCGGTCCCCGCGCACGGCGACGACCAGATGCTGGTTCGGGTCGTCCGCCAGCTGCCGGAACGCGGCGCGGTACGGGGCGAGGTCGTCCGGTGACTCACGCTGTGCTCCCAGTGGATCGTCGGCGAGCATGGCCACGATCGCGGGGATGTCGGTGAGGGCCGTGGGGCGTATTTCCAGATCGCTCATGATCGGCACACTACGCAGCCCATGAGCATGGCGCGGCGATTTCCCCGGCCTGTGCGGGGACAGGACCGGTCACGGTTGCGCGGCGACTCATGCGACCGGTACGGGGGCCTTGAGCTCTTCGACCGCCCGGACGAGCGGGGCCAGCTCGGGGTTCCTGGCGGCTTCGTCGAGTGCGGCGCGCAGCGCGGTGTCATTGGTCGACCGGGCCTCCGTGAGCAGGGCGAGGCCGGCCTCGGTGACGTCGGTGTAGATGCCGCGGCGATCGGTGTCGCAGAGATACCGGGTCAGCAGTCCGCGGTCCTCGAGCCGGGTGACCAGGCGGGTGGTGGCGCTCTGGCTGAGGACGACGGCGTCCGCGACCTGCTTCATCTGGAGATGGCCACCGGGGCCGCTGTGCTGCCGGCTCAGGACGTCGAGCAGGGAGTACTCACGCACGCTGAGCCCGTGCCCGGTCTGCAGAGCCCGCTCGACACGGGCCTCGATCTTCCCGTGGAGCAGGGAGAGCGCGCACCAGCCCTGGGACAGGGCGGTCAGTGCGGGGTCTGTCGCTGTCATGGGGTCTCTCCTGCGTCTCGGAGCTGCTTGTGTCCAGGATAGGCGACCCTCGCAATAGACCACGCGTGCAATTAATGAGTTTTGCAATTATTGTCAACGCTTGTAACGCGCAGACGCAAGTCTGGGGGAAGGTGACACCCATGCCGCTCGCGCTCCTCGCCCTCGCCATTGGGGCTTTCGGTATCGGAACCACCGAGTTCGTGATCACGGGGCTGCTCCCCGAGGTTGCCGCGGACTTCCAGGTCTCGATCCCGACCGCAGGATTCCTCGTCACGGGATACGCCCTCGGGGTCGTCCTCGGTGCCCCGCTGATGACGGTTCTCGGCACCCGCGTCACCCGCAAGCGCATGCTCATGCTGTTGATGGGGCTGTTCATCGCGGGCAATGTCGTCTCCGCCGTCGCCCCGGTCTTCGGCGTGATGCTCGCCGGCCGCGTGATCGCCTCACTCGCCCACGGTGCCTTCTTCGGCATCGGATCGGTCGTGGCCGCCGATCTGGTCGCCCCGCAGAAGAAGGCCGGCGCGATCGCCGTGATGTTCACCGGCCTCACTGTCGCCAATGTCGCCGGCGTACCGCTGGGCACCTACATCGGACAGGACGTCGGCTGGCGGACCACGTTCTTCGTTGTGGCCGCGCTCGGAGTTGTCGGTCTTCTCGGTGTGGCCGGGCTCGTCCCCGATCAGCCCCGGCCCGCAGGCGTACGGCTCCGCCACGAGCTGGCCGCGTTCCGCAATGTGCAGGTCCTGCTCGCCATGGCGATGACCGCGCTGGGCTTCGGCGGAGTCTTCGCCGCGATCACCTACATCACCCCGATGATGACCGGGATCGCCGGATACTCGGCGTCCTCCGTCACCTGGCTGCTGGTCCTCTTCGGGCTGGGCATGGTGGGCGGCAACCTGCTCGGCGGCAAGTACGCCGACCGCCATCCGATGCCGATCCTGTACGTGTCGCTGGGCGCCCTCGCCGTGGTCCTGGCCCTGTTCACCCTCACCGCCCACAACAAGATCGCGGCGGCCGTCACCATCGTGCTGATCGGGGGCCTGGGCTTCGCAACCGTGCCGCCGCTGCAGAAGCGGGTGCTCGACCAGGCCTCCGGTGCTCCGACCCTCGCATCCGCCGTCAACATCGGTGCCTTCAATCTGGGCAACGCGCTGTCGGCCTGGCTCGGCGGCCTCGTCATCGCAGCCGGCCTCGGCTACACCGCGCCCAACTGGGTCGGTGCCGCGCTGGCCACTTCCGCCCTGATCCTCGCGGTCGCCTCCGGCGTTCTGGAACGTCGCACGGTCACCCGGAGCCGACTCGTCGCCCAGTACAGCCCGGAACCGCTCGCGGCACCCGCGGCCCACCACTGACCGCTCTCGCACCCGCAAGGCATCGCATCGCGCCGCACCACGGAGTCACCCCATGCACACCACCACTGCCGCCGACTGCTGACCTTCCCTGACGCGGAAGCGCTCATCGCAGCGGCCCTCGGCGCCGCCGATTCGCCGAGCCGGGTGCGTCAGCCCGTCGCCACGGTCAGCGGAGCGTAGCGACGGGTCCAGTCGCCCGGCAGGTCCGAAGTCCCATACGTCATCATCGTGGTTCCGGAGCCCGCCCGCAGACCGCATTCCTTGAACCAGGCGAGCAGATCCGCATGGCGCGTGTCGATGTCCGCGCGCAACGGTAGATCTGTCGCCTCGGCGAGCGAGGTGACGAGGGCCTGAGCCGTGGCGGTGTCGGGCGCGACCAGCGGGCCGACCACATGCTTACGGTCGCTCGGCCAGGTCGCCGCGTAACCGATGAGCTGTCCGCCGTCCTCGGCGATCCGGATGTGGTCGGCATACGCGGGCAGCCGGGCGAGGACATGTGTCCGGTCCGTGCCGAAGACGTCCGAGTCCAGCCGGACGATGGCTTGCAGGTCCCTTGCCGTGGCCGGGCGTACGGCCGCGGCGGACGCTCCGTCGCCGGCCGGCCGGAAGAGCCCGGTGACCCGCTCGACGCGGCCCACGACCGAGAACCCGAGCTGTTCGTAGAGAGGTTGCCCCGCAGGTGTCGCGTACAGGCTGAGGGGCGTGTCCGCAGCCTGGTCGATCACATGGCGCATCAGCTGCCGGGCCACTCCCTGCCGCGCGTACCGTTCGGCGACGAGCAGCATGCCGATGGCAGCCAGTCGCGGGCCGTAGGAGGTCACCACACAAGCGGCCATCAGTCCCTCGCCGCCGGGATCGTCCAGGCCGTAGCCGGTTCCTGCGGAGAGGAGCAGGCCCCATCGGTGTTCATCACGTGGCCAGCCCCGGTTCTCGCAGAGGTCGGCGCAGGCGGCCAGGTCGCCCAGGCTGAGACGCCGGACAGGCAATGCGGCGAGTGGACGGGACTGCGGGACGGTCATGAAGGTCAGGTTGTCCGATCCGGTGATCGCTCGTCCACTCCTTTACCTGCTCCGGCTTCATGGTGTCGACACCAATACGGTGGTCCCTCCGTGCAGCGGCACACCTCCACGGCGTACCGGGCGCCAGGACGAGACCGCTGAGCAGGGAGGGCAGGGTGCCCGGGACGCCGAGTCAGTCCCCGAGGATCTCCGGGGTGTGGGTGGTGGCCGGTGCGGTTGAGTGGTTTCACGTGAAACACGGTGCCCAGGCCAACGCTGATGAGGCCCTGGACCGGGCCGGCTCGGTGGATTCCACGATCGTGCGTGCCCACCGGCGCGCGGCCGGGAACGCCGGTCACGGCTACGCCGCACCGGGCCGAGCGTATCCGGCACGACTCCGTCGAGGAACTGGCAGCCACCGGCCCCGCCTGACCCGAGGAGCAGCAGCCCAACGGCCTCACCCCCACGAGCGGCAGCCGGTCAGCCCAGGTCAGGGGCGTGCATCGCTCGTACGCCCTCGATATTGCCGTCCAGGTAGTGCCGCAGCGACAGCGGTACGAGATGAACCGCGGCGATTCCCATCCGGCTGAACGGCACCCGTACGACGTCGTACTCCCCGCAGGGATCGTCGATCTCCGGGCCGTGGCGCCGGGACAGGTCCATGGACTCCAGCCGGCAGACGAAGAAGTGCTGGACCTTCACGCCCTTCACCCCGCCGCCCTCGATGTGTTCCACGGTGTCGACGAAGCAGGGAACCACATCGGTGATCTTGGCGCCGAGCTCCTCGTCCAGTTCGCGGTGCAGGGCGTCGACGACGGTCGCGTCCTCGGGTTCGACCCCGCCGCCCGGCGTGAGCCAGTACGGATCCACCCCGGGCTTGGTGCGCTTGATGAGGATGAGGTCGTTGCCGTCGAGCAGGATGGCGCGTGCGGTGCGCTTGACCACGGGACGTTCGGTCATGGCAAGAGAGTGGCCCACGGAACCGGTTCTGAAACACCTGAGCCGCGCCGGACCGCCCTGCGCTCACCAGCCGGCGGCAGCGCGCAGCAGCCACTCGTGCGCCCGCGCGATGTGCGGCAGTGCGAGCGTGCCGGTCCGCACGGCCAGGAAGTAGGTGCGCAGCGGAGGTACGGGAGGATCGAGGAGCGCCACCACCTCGCCCCGTTCCAGCGCCCCCTCGCAGAGATAGCGCGGCAGTACGGCGAGTCCGGCACCCGCCGCCGTGCATTCGAGGACCGCCCGCAGATCCGGAGCGATGACGGTTCCCGCGACGGCGGGCCGGCTGTCGAACACGGCGGCCCAGTAACGGGAGACCAGCGGCAGACTCTCGTGCACCTCCACGACCGGCAGCTGGTCCAGCACCACGGGCCCTTTGTGCCGCAGGGCCCCGGGTCCCAGGCGCCCGGCCCAGCGCGGCGCGGCGACCAGTACATGCTCCTCGTCGCAGAGCGGCGTCGCGGTGAGCAGCTCACCGCGCGGACGGGCCGTGGCAATGGCCAGGTCATGGTGCCCGGCGGCCAGCCCCTCCAGCGTCTCCTCGGCGTCGGTGAAGAACGAACTGCGCAACGCCAGACCCTGGGCGATGAGCGGGGTGAGTGCCGGCAGTGCGCGCGCCGATGTGAACTCGGGCGGTCCGGCCAGATGCAGGGTCCGCAGGCCCGATTCCTCGTCGAGCTCGGTCTCGGCGATCTCGATCAGCGCGTCCAGATGCGGTGCTGCCCGGTGTGCGAGTTCGTCGCCGATGGTCGTCGGGGTCACGCCGCGGGCCCGGCGCAGGAAGAGCGGGCGGCCCAGCTGCCGCTCCAGGGTGCGGATCTGCGAGGTGACCGCGGGCTGGGAGAGGCCGAGCAGGGCGGCGGCCCTGGTGAAGGAGCCCGCTCGGTGCACCGTGACGAATGTGCGCAGCAGGGCCAGGTCCATGTCCTGTCCCCTCCCGCCCTCGCGACGCTTCGGTCCCGTACAACTATAAATATGTCGATAGGTCGCTGTCGCTACCGTGATTGGACACTGACGGAGAGTCAATTAGCCTTGTCCGGGAGGTTCTTCATATGGGGAGCCGGGGCGGTCCGAGCCACGAGGGGGGAGGCTCGGACCGTCCGTACCGCCGGTGCCGGCTCAGCTCTCGTCGAGCGCCGCGTCCAGTGCCCGTTCCACGTCGGCCACCAGGTCGTCCGGGCTCTCGGCGCCGACCGAGAAGCGGATGAAGCCCTCCGGTACGGCGTCACCGCCCCAGCGCGCCCGCCGTTCCGCGGTGGAGCGCACGCCGCCGAAACTCGTCGCGTCGTCGACCAGGCGCAGCTCGGTCAGGAAGCGCTCGGCCCGCTCGCGGTCGGGCAGCACGAACGACACCACGGAGCCGAAGCGCCGCATCTGCCGTACGGCGTTCGGATACGAAAGGTCGGTGGGCAGCCCGGGATACCGCAGACCGGTCACCCCCTGGCGCTTGCCCAGTGCCTCGGCCAGGGTCAGGGCGGTGGCGCACTGCCGGTCGATCCGCAGCTCCAGCGTGGCCAGCGAACGGTGCGCGAGCCAGGCCTCCATCGGTCCCGGGATCGCGCCGACGACCTTGCGCCAGCGCCGTACCCCCGCTGCCAGCTCGGGATCTCGGCAGGTCACATGGCCGAGCAGGATGTCTCCGTGTCCGGTCATGCCCTTGGTGTCACTGGCCACGGAGAAGTCGGCCCCCAGTTCCAGCGGGCGCTGGCCGAGCGGTGTGGCGAGGGTGTTGTCGACGGCCACCAGCGTGCCGGCCGCGTGCGCGGCCCCGACGAGCCGTCGTACGTCGCAGACATCGAGCCCCGGATTGGACGGGGTCTCGATCCACAGCAGCTTGGCGCCGTCGAGGACCGCCAGCTGGGCATCGCCGCTGGTAGGTGCGGTCCGCACCTGGACGCCGTACGCCTCCAGCTGCTCACGCACCAGCGGCAGCGCCTGATATCCGTCATCGGGCAGCACGACCACGTCGCCGGTGCGCGCCTGGGACAGCAGCACGGCCGAGACCGCCGCCATTCCGGAGGCGAAGACGGTCGTTTCGACCGGCTCGCCCGGCGCCTCCAGCTCGCCGATGGCGCGCTCCAGGTGGGTCCACGTCGGATTGGTGTCCCGGCCGTAGGTGTACGGGCCGACCGGTTCACCGGAGAGATGGAAGTGGGCGGCGAAGGCCGGCCCGGGCAGCGTCGGCTCGAACTGCTCCGGTTCGGGCAGCCCGGCCCGTACCGCCCGGGTTCCGTCACCCATGGTGCTCATACCGTTCCTCACTTCTCTCCCCGGTGCGCCACCGGTCCGGACTGCGCTGTCTCCATAGGTGTCGGGTCAGTCCTCGTCGGGCAGGACCACGTTCAGCGCCCACGACACGATCGAGATGATCAGGCCGCCGAGTACGGCGGTCCAGAAACCGTGGACGTGGAAGCTCAGGTTGAACTGCCCGGCCAGCCAGGAGGTCAGCAGCAGCATGAGCGCGTTGACCACCAGGGTGATCAGACCCAGCGTGAGGATGAAGAGCGGCAGGGTGAGCAGTTTCACGATCGGCTTGACCACGAAGTTCACCAGGCCGAAGAGCAGGGCGACCACGATCAGCGTGAGTGCCTTGCGCCCGGTGCTGCCGCCGCTCAGCGTGATGTCCTGGAGCAGCCAGATGGCCACGGCCAGCGCACCCGCGTTGGCGATCGTCTTGACTACGAAATTCTTCATGTGTCTGATCGTGGCAGACAGGATCGGTGGCGGACACCGGCGGGACAGAGGCAAGGGGCGGACGGGCCATGAAGGCATTCAGACTGGACGAGCTGGAGGCCGAACGGGCCGCGAACGACGGCGCGTATCTGCAGTTCGTGAAGGAACGGAACATGTCCGTCGGCCTGTACGCGCTGGACGCCGGCGAGCTCGACCCGCAGCAGCCGCACAAGGAGGACGAGGTCTACTTCATCGTCAGTGGCCGCGCCTCGATCACGGTCGGCATGGAAACCACACAGGTGGGAAGAGGGAGCGTGGTGTACGTCCCCGCCGGAGTGGCCCACAAGTTCCACCACATCACCGAGGACCTGCGGGTCATGGTGGTCTTCTCGCCACCGGAGAGCTGAGCCGCGCTCCCGGAGGGCCGGGCTCCGGTATCAGGGATCCCTAGGGGGTCGATCAGGGGACTTCAAGGGCTGCGGGCCCGCCGCCGCCCCCCTCCGCGCGTCTAGCATCGAAGTATCGGAGCAGCGGAACAGGAACTCACAGAGACGAGGCAAGGACGATGGCCGTGCGGGAGATATTCGCGGGGATGCCCTGGTGGGTGAAGTGGATCGCGGTGCCGGTCATCGCGATCGTTGTGTTCGGCGGCCTGATCGCCAGTGTGGTCTGGTTCGTGATCGGTCTGCTCTTCAAGGTTCTCGTGTTCGTGATCCTGGTCGGTGGACTCGTCTTCGTCGTACGCAAGTTCATGTCGTCGTCCTCCTCGCGCGGCGACTGGTAGGACGATCGGAAGGCGGCCGGGGCGATTAGCCCAGCTGAGCTAAGCAGAAGACGAAACGACCTCCCTCGCGGATGCGGCCGATATGGTGGCAGTCCGCCGCCACCACCTGGGAATTAACTGTCCGTCACCACCCTGACCAGTGGTTTGTACGGCGTTCGGTCTCCGAACCCAGTCATGCGGCGGTCTGTGGGGGCGGCCCCCACAGGCGGGCTGACTGCCCGTCACCATGCCTGGGGGTGACCGTTGACCACGGCATCGAGCACTGCTGTCCCGACGTTGATCGGTTCGGTTCAGCGAGCGCTGAGGCTGCTGGAGGCTGTGGGTGCCCATCGAGACGGGGCGCCCGCGAAGCAGTTGGCCAGGGAAGCGGGCCTTCCCCTTCCCACTGCCTACCATCTGCTGCGCACCCTGGCCCACGAGGGCTATCTGCGCCGGGAGAACGGTGTGTTCCTCTTCGGAACCGCCGCTGAGCGCCTGGTCGATGAAGGTTCCCTGCGGAATCGTCGCAGCAGAATGACGGAGTCGCTGAGCCGCTGGCGCGACACCATCGGCGCACCGGTGTACTGCGCCGTCTACCGCGAGGGCGAGATCGAACTCGTCGCCGTCGCCGACACCCCAGCCATCCCCGCGGTGGACGAGTCGGCGTCCTTCCGGGAGACCGGGCACGCCCATGCGATCGGCCAGTGTCTGCTGAGCCAACTCGACGAGAAGGCCCGCGAGGACCATCTGGACCGGCATCCGGTACGGCCGCTGACCCGCTACTCGGTGAGGGACCGCGTGACGCTCCTTGAGCGGTTGCGGTCGCTGGAACGAATGGAACCTGTCATCGAACGACAGGAGTACGCCTTGGGGACGGTCTGCGCGGCCATCCCGATCACTGCCGGATTCACCGCCGCCGCGATGGCCATTTCGGTACCCCTGGAGCAGGAAGACCGGTTGCTCCCCGCAGTCGAACAACTACGTGGCGAAGTGGCCAACCTCTTGCGTTCGTTCGTGTTCTCTATCAGTATCTGAAAAATCACTCCTTGTGATCTGCTATCGCGTGCACCACGATGGCGTCAATAGGGCCATGGGGGATCATTCCTGGCCAGATTCATCTACTGCGGGGTTGAACGATGCGCGAGTCGGTTCAAGCTGAGGTCATGATGAGCTTCCTCGTTTCCGAGGAGCTCTCTTTCCGGATCCCGGTGGAGCTCCGGTACGAAGTGTGTGATCCGTATGCGATCCGGATGACCTTCCATCTGCCCGGCGACGCCCCCGTCACCTGGGCATTCGGCCGCGAGCTGCTGCTCGACGGCCTCAACAGCCCCAGTGGCGACGGCGATGTGCACATCGGACCCACGGAGCCCGAGGGGCTTTCCGACGTACATATCCGGCTTCAGGTGGGCGAGGATCGCGCCCTCTTCCGGGCCGGTACCGCGCCACTTGTGGCTTTTCTCGATCGGACGGACAAACTCGTGCCGCTCGGGCAGGAGTGCACGCTGGGTGACTTCGAGGGCAATCTGGAAGAGGCTCTGGGCCGGATCCTCGCCGAGGAGCAGAACGCCGGCTGAAGAGCACGGGGTCGCAGACCGGCCCGCAGGTCGAACGCGACACCCGCCGAATGGGTGAATCGCTCTCCGTGGTGGGGGCGTTCAAGGCTTCGCCCTGCGACGGCGGCCTCTCCCGGTCCGTACGGGTGCTGAAGCTCCGGCTTCCGCGCCGAGCCCTGTGCGGTCCGCGGAGACGACCAGCGCGGCGAGCACCGTCGTCACCGGCACCGAGGCGACCAGCCCGATCGAGCCGACCAGTGTTCGTACGATCTCCTCCGCCACCAGCTCGCTGTTGGCCACCGCCCCCACGCTGCTCCGGGCGATCGAGAACAGCAGCAGCAGCGGCAGCGCCGCGCCCGCGTAGGCGAGCACCAGCGTATTGACGACCGAGGCGATGTGGTCGCGCCCGATCCTGATCCCTGCCCTGTAGAGCCCCCGCGCACCCATCGTCGGGTTCGCCTGGTGCAACTCCCAGACCGCCGAGGTCTGGGTGACCGTCACATCGTCGAGGACCCCGAGCGAACCGATGATGACACCGGCCAGCAGCAGGCCGCTCATGTCGATGTGCGGGTACAGGCCGTGGATGAGGCCGGTGCTGTCGTCGGTGTTGCCGGTCAGGCTCGCCCAGCCGATGAAGAGCGATCCGAGCAGCCCGATCAGCAGGAGCGAGATCAGTGTGCCGATCACCGCGACCGAGGTGCGGGCGGTCGGACCGTGGCACATGTAGAGCGCGATCAGCATGATCGCACTGGCCCCGATCACCGCGACGAGCAGGGGATTCGAGCCCTGGAGGATGGCCGGGAGGATGAACAGGGTCAGTACCGCGAACGACACGGCGAGCGCGACCAGAGCCATCACCCCACGCATCCTGCCCACCGCGACCACGACCAGGGCGAAGATCCCGGCCAGCAGCGCCATCGGGAACTTCCGGTTCACATCCGTCACCGAGTACTGCAGATCGTGGGGTGCGTCGGGGGCGTACGCCACGACCACGCCCTGACCCTGGCGCAACTGACGCGGTGCGTCGGGCTGGACGATCTCGACGAAGGTCCGGCCCTTGTCGTGACCGGTCGTCACCTCGACGGTGGCCTTCTCGCACAGCCCCGGCGCGCTCCCCGACGGCGGGGTGGTCTCACCGCTGATGGGCATCTGGGCGGCGTTCACGTCCTTGCAGTCCACCTTGTCGACCTTCACCACCTTCGCCTGCTGGGTCTGCCGGTCGAAACCGACACCGGTCCGCTCGTGCGGAGGAGCACCGCCCGGCCAGAGCACCACCAGGCCGACGACGACCGCGGTGGCGAACGGGATGAGCACGGCCGCGATGACCTTGCGCAGATGCTTCGAGACGGGCGCGGCAGGACCATGGCTGTGCGAGTGGCCGTGCTGATGGCCTCGCGGTTCGGAGTCGATTTGGGGGGACGTCACCGGCCGATCATCGCAAGAAGAGAGGGGCCCTCTGTTCATTAGGCCGGACAGGGGGCTAGCGTGGAGGAACCTTTGCACACGCGGGAGCTCGGAGCACCGGGCTGAGAGGGCGCTGATATCCGTACATCCGTACGGGACAGGCTGCGCCGACCGCCGAACCTGTTACCGGGTAATGCCGGCGTAGGGAGTAGGTCTCATGACCACATCGGACGCACGCACGCCTGCCTCGAACCAGAGTGACGAGGCCGGGAAGTCCATCGGCTGGCACAAGGGATACGTCCAGGGCTCACGCCCGGACCTCCGGGTGCCGGTCCGTCAGGTGCACCTCACCAACGGCAAGGACGTGACGCTGTACGACACGTCGGGTCCGTACACCGATCCCAGCACCGAGACCGATGTCCGTCGCGGGCTCGCACCGCTGCGGGAGAACTGGATCATCGCGCGCGGCGACACCGAGGAGTACCCGGGCCGCCCCGCGCGCCCCGAGGACGACGGGCTCAAGCACACCTCGCCGCAAATGGGGTCTCCCCTGCTCGAGCGAAGCCGAGATCATGGGGAAGGGCTGCGCAACCTCGACGCGGTCTTCCCCGGCCGGCCCCGGCTGCCCCGCCGCAGCCGGAACGGGCAGCCGGTGACCCAGCTCGCGTATGCCCGCCGGGGTGAGATCACCCCGGAGATGGAATACGTGGCGATCCGGGAGAACACCGAGCCCGAGGTGGTGCGCGAGGAGATCGCCGCGGGCCGGGCCGTACTGCCGGCCAACGTCAACCACCCCGAGATCGAACCGATGATCATCGGGAAGCGGTTCCTGGTGAAGGTCAATGCCAACATCGGCAACTCCGCGGTGACGTCCTCCATCGAGGAGGAGGTGGAGAAGATGACGTGGGCGACGCGCTGGGGCGCCGACACGGTCATGGACCTTTCCACCGGCCGCAACATTCACACCACCCGTGAGTGGGTCCTGCGCAACTCCCCCGTGCCGATCGGCACCGTTCCCCTCTACCAGGCGCTCGAAAAGGTCGACGGCCGGGCCGAGGAGCTGACCTGGGAGATCTACAAGGACACCGTCATCGAGCAGGCCGAGCAGGGCGTCGACTACATGACGGTCCACGCCGGCGTGCGCCTGCCGTACGTCCCGCTGACCGCCCGACGCAAGACCGGCATCGTCTCCCGCGGCGGTTCGATCATGGCGGCGTGGTGCCTCGCGCACCACAAGGAGTCCTTCCTGTACGAGCACTTCGAGGAGCTCTGCGAGATCCTCGCCACATACGACGTGACGTACTCGCTGGGCGACGGTCTGCGCCCCGGCTCGATCGCCGACGCCAACGACGAGGCCCAGTTCGCCGAACTGCGCACGCTCGGCGAACTGAACACGATCGCCAAGCGGC
Organism: Streptomyces sp. NPDC058092; assembly: GCF_042884935.1. Taxonomy (NCBI): domain Bacteria; kingdom Bacillati; phylum Actinomycetota; class Actinomycetes; order Kitasatosporales; family Streptomycetaceae; genus Streptomyces; species Streptomyces sp. NPDC058092. Next base: position 175,855 of record NZ_JBHVSY010000002.1, on the reverse strand, counting down.
ACGGCGTCCAGACCATGATCGAGGGCCCGGGCCATGTCCCGATGCACAAGATCAAGGAGAACATTGACCTCCAACAGGAGATCTGCGAGGAGGCGCCGTTCTACACGCTCGGCCCGCTGACCACCGATGTCGCTCCGGCGTACGACCACATCACCTCGGGCATCGGCGCGGCGATGATCGCGTGGTGGGGCACGGCGATGCTCTGTTACGTCACGCCCAAGGAGCACCTCGGCCTGCCCAACCGCGACGATGTGAAGACCGGCGTCATCACGTACAAGATCGCAGCCCATGCGGCGGACCTCGCCAAGGGGCACCCGGGGGCGCAGGACTGGGACGACGCGCTCTCCGACGCCCGTTTCGAATTCCGCTGGGAGGACCAGTTCAATCTGGCTCTCGACCCGGTCACGGCGCGGGAGTTCCACGACGAGACGCTGCCCGCCGAACCGGCGAAGACCGCGCACTTCTGCTCGATGTGCGGGCCGAAATTCTGTTCGATGAAGATCTCCCAGGACATCCGCCGTGAACACGGCGGTTCGCAGGCGGAGATCGAGGCGGGCATGGCGGAGAAGTCCAAGGAGTTCGCGGCAGCCGGCAACCGGGTCTATCTGCCGATCGCGGACTGATCGGTCCGACGCGTGGCCGAGGGGCGAAGACCGCAGCAGGTCTTCGCCACTCGGCCGCGGCTCTCCGCGTCCGCACGGCAGGCTCCGGACGCTCGGTGCCAAAAGCAGGTGATCAGGGCGGTTGCGTGTCCGTAGGCTCCGCGCATGAGCGATAGCGCGGCGGAGGCGAACGAGGCGGACCGGAAGCCGTGTTGGCGAGGGCGGAACGTCGCCTTCGTTCCCGTGGAAGTCGATGACGCCGAACTGCTGCAGGAGTGGCGGTCCGATCCGGCAACCGCTCATGCGATGGGTATCTGGCCACGTTCGCTCACGTCGCTGCGGGAACGCATCGAGCGCGGCCACGACGACCAGGACCGTGACGACTTCGTCGTCGTGCTTCCCGACGGCACGCCTGTCGGCCACGTGGCCCTGACCGAACAGGATGTCGCCGACGGTACGGCCGAGGTCGAGCTGCTGCTGGCTCCGCAGCACCGCGGTCGCGGATACGGCACGGACGCAGTCGACGCGCTGACGGACCTGGCGTTCGGCGAGTTGCCCATGTACCGCCTTCAGGCGGTCACCCACACGGACAACGCGGCCGCGCTCGCCGTTCTCCTCAGGTCGGGGTTCGTCCAGGAGGGGATACGGCGATCTGCGTGTCTGCACCGGGGGCGCCGCCATGACGTCGCGGTGCTCTCACTGCTCCGTCCCGAGTGGGAGGCGCTGGCGCGCCCGAAGGCATGGGACCGCTGACCCACGCCGGCCCGGCGCGCGGCCCGTTGGCCGACGCGGTGTCCCTGGTGGGGGTACGTGTTCCCCGGATCCGGTCAGTCCGGTTCATGCTCCGGGCCGCCGAAGTCGGGGCTGGTGAAGTCCGGGCTGGTGAAGGTCGGGCGGGGGCCCGCCGCCGGGCCGTCGTCGGGGCTGGTGAAGTCCGGCCGGCTGTAGCCGATCTTCGGGATGCGGTTCTCCGAGCGGTGCGGGGTGCGTGCCGCGGGGCCGGCTTCGGGGTCGGCGAGCGCGTCCCTGAGGAACGGCAGGATGCCGCGCTCCAGCAGGGCGTGGCGCCATGCCTCCCTGGCGCGCGCCACATCCTCCGGAAGCTCGCCCCCGGAATCCTCGGCGGGCTGCGACGTCGACCCGTTGCGCAGTGCGGTGACGAGCAGTCCGACGGCGGCGGCCAGGATGGCGGCGGCCATGACCGCCGCGAAGAACCAGCCTGCGGCGACCATGGTGGAGGCGAAGGACGGCGGCGGGCTGAGCAGTTTCAGCAGATAGCCGGCCAGCAGGAATATGAACGCGGCGGTGCCGGCGAGCACGGGTGCCAGAACCGTGACGACCGCTCCTATGCCGGCGCCCGACTGGCTCTGACGGTTTATGCCGGACCCGGGACCGGTGTCCTCGTCCGTTCCTTCGTCCGGTCCGCGCAGTTCTTCGCGGGCCTTCACATAGTGCTCGTACTCGGTGGCGGCCGTCGCGCTGATCAGCGCCGTGGCGTCCAGCGCCATGGTGCGCAGCTGCACGGCGTTGAGCCGCTTGCCGACCGCGGCCAGATCCGGTCGTTCATGGGCGTGGCGCAGTGCGTCGTCGAGGATCCGCTCGTACTCGGGGCGGTCCTCGGCCAGCAGGTGCGGAGCGCTGTTCATGTGCATCCCCCGATGCTCCGTTGGGCCTGAATGCCCGCTCGGACCGGGCAGTTGGGCGGAAACGGAGGAGAGCCTGCTACTGATACGCCGATGGTAGAGCGCCCACGGCACGGGGTGACAGGGGGTTTCCGTAAATAGGCCCGGTGGTCGGCGTGGTCAGGTCGTGGAGCGTCTTCCCTGATGGACGTCAGTCATGCAGGGGCAGTTGGACGACCAGTAGCTTTCCGGCCATGGTCACTCCGCCGTCCATGGCGATGGCGAGTCCGTCCGCGTACACGTGCGGGCCGTCGACCACGGGACCGGAACCGTCCTCTCCGTCCTCCGAGCCGACCTCGCCGAGGAGGTACGGAATGGGGCTGTGACCATGGACGATGCGCTGTCCGCCGTAGGCCGACAGCAGCTCCCGTACGGCCTGCGGCCCCGCCTCGTCGCGGAAGGCGAACCGCTTCGTGAGCTTCCGGAAGAGGTCCCAGCACTCGTCGGCGTCGTTACGCGTGAGAATGGCGTGCACGGTGTCGTTGACGTCCTCGATGGTGCTGCCGTAGTCGAGGTATGCCGTCGTGTCGGAGTGTGTCAGCAGATGCCCGTCCTCCTCGACGATCGCGTCGAGCCGGGACATCCACTGGAGGTGGACGTCTTGGAGCCGCTCCATGTCGTTCTTCTGGCCGCCGTTGAGCAGCCAGGCGGCCTGGAAGGTGGCGGTGCCGGCGCCGGAGTTGACCGGGGTGTCGCCGAACCGCTTGGCGCCGATGAGCAGCAGTTCGTGATTGCCCATCAGGGCCTTGCAGTAGCCGCCCGCGGCCGCGGCCTCGGCGGAGAGGCGCATCACCAGGTCGATGACGCCGATGCCGTCGGGTCCCCGGTCGGTGAAATCGCCCAGGAACCAGAGCCGGGCATTGCCCGCGGACCAGTTGCCCGCGGCGTCGATGAGGCCCTGCTCGGCGAGGGCGGCGTGGAGCTCGTCCAGATAGCCGTGGACGTCGCCGACGACGTACAGCGGTCCGAGCCCCGGCTCCGGGGCGGGCCGCGGGTCGAGGACGGCCCGCACCTGGGCGGTGTCACCGCGGTTGATCACCGGAAGGTCGCGTGCGGTGGGGGTGTACCCCTCCGGCAGCCCGTCTCCCGGAACGGCGTTGCCCGGGTGCGGCGGTGAAGGCGGCATCGGAGTCTGCGCATAGGGCGGTACGCGGAAGTCACGCAACGTCGCAGTCCGCACCACGGGTTCCTGACCGGCCCCCTGTGTCATCGACCCCTCCACCACCGTCGCGCCGCCGTACACCTGACGGGCCCTGCTGGTCGGGGCGGTCCGCGGTGTCGTGCGCCCATCATAGGAATGCGAATCGTGCTCTGTGACGCACCAGGGGTGGTGAATCCGGGCGCACGTCAGGTTCACCGGCCGATTGGTCCGAAATCGCCTGATCAATCCCCGGCGGGGGAGCGGGGCGCACTGACCGTGGTGCGGGGTGGACGGCGTTGCGAGGACGTCCGGACGATGAGCTCCGTCGGTATGACCTGCTCCACCGGCCCGTCGTGTTCCACGCCTTCGATGGCGTCGATCAGAAGCTGGACGACCGCCGTGCCGATTCTGCGCGGCTTCAGCGAGAGGGTGGTGATGGGGGGCTCGGTCGTCGCGTACACGGTGGACTCGCTGCAGCAGACCAGCAGCAGGTCCTCGGGGACGCGCAGGCCGTATCGACGGGCGGCTGCCAGCAGATCGGTGCCGTTGGGGTCGAAGAGCCCGTAGACGGCGTCGGGCCGGTCCGGGCGGGCGAGCAGCCGGTCGGCGGCGACCGCGCCCGCGCACGGGTCGTGGGCGGGGTAGGACTCGTACACCGGGTCCTGGCCCACACGCTCGCACCAGTGGAGGTACGCGGTGGTGGAGAGACGGGTGTATGTGTCGGTGGTGGTGCCGGTGAGCAGGCCGATGCGGCGGGCTCCGGCGGCGGCGAGATGGTCGAGGAGGTCGAGCACGGCGGCCCGGTGGTCGTTGTCGACCCAGGCGGTGACGGGGAGGGTGCCGGCCGGCCGGCCGTCCGAGACGACGGGCAGCCCCTGGCGTACGAGTTCCGTGACGACCGGGTCCTGGTCGGAGGGGTCGATCACGACGGTGCCGTCGAGAGCGACGTTCGACCAGACGTCGTGGCGTGAGGTGGCGGGCAGGATGACGAGGGCGTAGCCGCGGGCGAGCGCGGCGGAGGTGGCCGCTCTGGCCATCTCGGCGAAATAGGCGAACTCGGTGAAGGTGAAGGGTTCGTCCCCGTAGGTCGTCACGGTCAGGCCGATGAGGCCGGACTTGCCGGTACGGAGGGTTCGGGCCGCGGCGGAAGGGCGGTAGCCCAGGCGCTCTGCGACCTCACGGACATGGCGGCGGGTGGCGTCCGGGAGCCTGCCCTTGCCGTTGAGCGCGTCGGAGACGGTCGTGATGGAGACCCCGGCGGCGGCGGCCACATCCCGGATTCCCGCTCGTCCTTGCCGGCCGCCGCGCCGGGGTGTCTCCGTCCGGCTCACCTGGTGCTTCCCTGCTGCTGTCATGGCGAGCCGATAGTAGGGCTCGGAAGGCAGGTTGGCCCGGCCGCATATTCACTCGTTGACAGGCACGTTTCTGCATGATCATTGAACATCAAATGCCTTGAAAACCAAGGTCGTTGGCGATGTTGACCGTAGTGTGTCATGCGTCGAAGCCGAGGGGCCTACTAAATGGTCGATGTCTCGAAGAGGTCTCATCTCACCTCTTCGGGGGACGCGCGCCACGGAGTGAGCCACCGGCGCGCGTCAGGGAGGGAAGCGCTCCCCCCCCGTCCCCGGCCGCACGGGACGAGGGGAAGCTCTGGTCCCGGCCGCGCGGGGCGTTCGGGACGCTCCGGCCATTCGCAGCGGAGCCCAATCCTCATAAGGTGAGCAGTATTGATGTGTACAGACGGTCTAGGAGGACCTGCGGTGAGCGAGACGAGCCCCAAGCTGCGCGCCGAGCTGGACGGCGTCCCCGCCTATGTGCCGGGCAAGCCGGCTGCTGCCGGTGGACCGGTTGCTTTCAAGCTGTCCTCCAACGAGAACCCCTATCCCCCGCTGCCCGGGGTGATGGAGAGCACCCTGGCCGCGGCCGCGAACTTCAACCGCTACCCGGACATGGCCTGCACCGGTCTGATGAACGAGCTGGCCGACCGTTTCGGTGTGCCCGTCTCGCACCTCGCCACCGGAACCGGCTCGGTCGGTGTGGCGCAGCAGCTGCTCCAGGCCACCTCGGGTCCGGGGGACGAGGTCATCTACGCCTGGCGTTCCTTCGAGGCGTACCCGATCATCACGCAGGTCAGTGGTGCGACCTCGGTGAAGGTCCCGCTGACCGAGGGTGAGGTGCACGACCTCGACGCGATGGCGGACGCGGTCACGGACCGCACCCGGATGATCTTCGTCTGCAATCCCAACAACCCGACCGGCACCGTGGTGCGCCGGGCCGAGCTGGAGCGGTTCCTGGACCGGGTGCCGGGCGATGTCCTGGTGGTGCTCGACGAGGCGTACCGGGAGTTCATCCGCGATGCCGAGGTGCCGGACGGCATCGAGATCTACCGGGACCGGCCCAATGTGGCGGTGCTGCGGACGTTCTCCAAGGCGTACGGCCTGGCGGGTCTGCGGGTCGGTTTCGCCGTGGCCCACGAGCCGGTGGCGGCCGCGCTGCGCAAGACGGCGGTGCCCTTCGGGGTCAGCCAGCTCGCACAGGACGCGGCGGTCGCCTCGCTGCGTGCCGAGGACGAACTCCTGGGGCGGGTCGGCTCCTTGGTGTGCGAGCGGAACCGGGTGCAGCGGGCGCTGGCGGACCAGGGGTGGACCGTTCCCGAGTCTCAGGCGAACTTCGTCTGGCTGCGGCTCGGGGACCGTACCGCCGACTTCGCCGCGGTGTGCGAGCGGGCCGGTGTGATGGTCAGGCCGTTCGCGGGCGAGGGGGTGCGGGTCTCGATCGGGGAGGACGAGGCGAACGACCTGTTCCTGAAGGTCACGGAGTCGTACCGCAGGGAGCTGTAGAGCGCGCAGACCGCCTGCGCGCACTGGAAGGCCCAGGGCCCCGTACCTCGTTCGGCGAGGTGCGGGGCCTTCGCGTTCGGGGGCTGGGAGGTGCCCGGACCGAGGTGTTCCGGGGTGTCTGCTTCGGGGGGATTGATCGGAACATCCCAAGAGGGGTACCCCGCCCGAACGTCCCGAAAGTCCGTGCGTCATAATTGCTTGTGAATGTGAACGCGTTCACAAGCGTGTCCTGTTTCCTCCCCTGATTAGTCGGATTTAACGGGCAAACTGTCGGTGCGACTACGGCGACGTAAGGAGAAGACGACGTGGAGCTAGCTCTGGCGCCGGAAACCCTGGCGCGATGGCAGTTCGGTATCACCACCGTCTACCACTTCCTGTTCGTCCCCCTGACGATCTCTCTCGCCGCGCTCACCGCCGGCCTGCAGACCGCCTGGGTGCGGACGAACAAGGACAAGTACCTCAGAGCGACGAAATTCTGGGGCAAGCTCTTCCTGATCAACATCGCCATGGGCGTCGTCACCGGCATCGTTCAGGAGTTCCAGTTCGGTATGAACTGGTCCGACTACTCCCGGTTCGTCGGCGACATCTTCGGTGCCCCGCTCGCGTTCGAGGCACTGATCGCGTTCTTCTTCGAGTCCACCTTCATCGGCCTGTGGATCTTCGGCTGGGACAAGCTCCCGAAGAAGATCCATCTCGCCTGCATCTGGATGGTCTCCATCGGGACCATCCTGTCCGCGTACTTCATCCTGGCGGCCAACTCCTGGATGCAGCACCCGGTCGGCTACCGGATCAACAAGGAGCGCGGCCGGGCCGAGCTCACCGACTTCTGGCATGTGCTCACCCAGAACACCGCGCTCGCCCAGTTCTTCCACACCGTCACCGCCGCCTTCCTGGTCGGAGGCGCGTTCATGGTCGGCATCGCCGCCTTCCATCTGGCGCGCAAGAAGCACATCCCGGTGATGCGGACCTCGCTGCGGCTCGGACTGGTCACCGTGGTGATCGCCGGACTTCTCACTGCCGTCAGCGGTGACCAGCTCGGCAAGGTCATGTTCAAGCAGCAGCCGATGAAGATGGCCGCCGCGGAGGCGCTCTGGGAGGGGCAGAACTCGGCACCCTTCTCGATCTTCGCGGTCGGCGACGTGGCCAAGGGCCACAACACCGTGGAGATCTCCATCCCCGGGATACTGTCCTTCCTCGCGGACGACAGCTTCACCTCGTACGTCCCCGGCATCAACGACATCAACAAGGCCGAGCAGGAGAAGTTCGGCCCCGGCGACTACCGGCCCAACATCCCGGTCGCCTTCTGGAGCTTCCGCTGGATGATCGGCTTCGGGATGGCGTCCTTCGCCCTCGGCATCCTCGGACTGTGGCTGACGCGACGGAAGTTCATGCTGCCGCCGGCGATGCGGACCGGTGAGGACGAGGTTCCCCATCTGGTCCTCTTCAAGAACAAGGCCCTCAGCCCGAAGCTCGCCAAGTGCTACTGGATCGTCGCGCTCTGGACGCTGCTCTTCCCGCTGATCGCCAACTCCTGGGGCTGGATCTTCACCGAGATGGGCCGCCAGCCCTGGGTCGTCTACGGCGTGCTCCAGACCCGCGACGCGGTTTCCCCCGGCGCCTCCCAGGGCGAGGTCCTCACCTCGATGATCGGCTTCACCCTGCTCTACGCCGCGCTCGCGGTGGTCGAGGTCAAGCTGCTCGTGAAGTACATCAAGGCCGGGCCGCCGGAGCTCACGGAGGCCGACCTCAACCCGCCCACCAGGATCGGCGGCGACGACCATGACGACGCCGACCGGCCGATGGCCTTCTCCTACTGAGAGCAGAGGAGCTGAGAGATGGAACTCCACGACGTCTGGTTCGTACTCATCGCCGTCCTCTGGACCGGCTACTTCTTCCTGGAGGGATTCGACTTCGGGATCGGTGTCCTCACCAAGCTGCTGGCCCGGGACCGCAAGGAGCGGCGGGTTCTGATCAATACGATCGGGCCCGTCTGGGACGGCAACGAAGTGTGGCTGCTCGCCGCGGGCGGTGCGACCTTCGCCGCCTTCCCCGAGTGGTACGCCACCCTGTTCTCCGGCTTCTACCTGCCGCTGCTGATTATCCTGGTCTGCCTGATCGTGCGGGGTGTCGCCTTCGAGTACCGGTCGAAGCGGCCCGAGGAGAAGTGGCAGACCAACTGGGAACACGCGATCTTCTGGACCTCGCTGATCCCGGCCCTGCTCTGGGGCGTGGCCTTCGGGAACATCGTGCGCGGCGTGAAGATCGACGCCGACATGGAGTACGTGGGCACCTTCTGGGACCTGCTCAACCCGTACGCCATCCTCGGCGGACTGGTCACGCTCACCCTCTTCACCTTCCACGGTGCCGTGTTCGCGGGGCTCAAGACGGTCGGGGACATCCGGGAGCGGGCGCGCAAGCTGGCGCTGAAGCTCGGGCCGGTCACCGCGGTGCTCGCCCTCGGTTTCCTGATCTGGACCCAGATCGACAACGGCGACGGCTGGAGCCTGCTGGCGATGATCACCGCCGTGTTGGCGGTGGTCGGTGCGATCGGTGCGGTCGCGGCGGGACGTGAGGGCTGGGCGTTCGCGCTCTCCGGCGTGACCATCGTGGCCGCGGTCGCCATGCTCTTCCTGGCGCTCTTCCCGAACGTCATGCCGTCCTCGCTGAACGACGCCTGGAACCTCACGGTCACCAACGCCTCGTCCACCCCGTACACGCTGAAGATCATGACCTGGTGTGCGGGGATCGCGACCCCCGTCGTCCTGCTCTACCAGGGCTGGACGTACTGGGTGTTCCGCAAGCGCATCGGCACGCAGCACATCGCCGAAGCGCACTGACGCACCCGGGGCCTGTCCGGTTCTGATCCGCCGGGCACGTATCCGGGGCCTGTCCGGACCCGAACCGCCGGACAGGCCCCGGCCCACCGACCGAGTTCGCTAGGGGCTGTTTCACGTGAAACCGATCGACCCGCGCCTGCTCCGCTACGCGCGCGCCACCCGCCTCTTCCTGGCAGCCGTGGTGGCGCTCGGAGTCGTCGGGGCAGCGCTGGTCATCGCCCAGGCCATGCTCGTCGCCGAAGTGGTGGTGGGCGGGTTCGAGGACGGGCTGACCGTCTCCGGGCTGCGGACCCCGCTGATCCTGCTCGCGGCGGTAGCGCTCGGCCGGGCGCTGGTCTCCTGGCTGACCGAACTGGCCGCGTACCGGGCCAGCGCGGCGGTCAAGTCCGAACTCCGCGGCCGGCTGCTGGAGCGGGCCGCGGAGCTCGGGCCCGGCTGGCTGAGCGGGCAGCGCACCGGCTCCCTGGTGGCGCTCGCCACCCGGGGCGTCGACGCGCTCGACGACTACTTCGCGCGCTATCTGCCACAGCTCGGACTCGCGGTGGTCGTGCCGGTGGCCGTCCTTGCCAGGATCGTCACCGAGGACTGGGTCTCGGCAGCGATCATCGTGGTCACGCTGCCGCTCATCCCGCTCTTCATGATCCTGATCGGCTGGGCCACCCAATCGCGGATGGACCGCCAGTGGCGGCTGCTTTCCCGCCTCTCCGGGCACTTCCTCGACGTGGTCGCCGGACTGCCGACGCTGAAGGTGTTCGGCCGTGCCAAGGCACAGGCCGAATCCATCCGCGCCATCACCTCGCAGTACCGGCGGGCCACGTTGCGGACCCTGCGGATCGCGTTCCTGTCGTCCTTCGCCCTGGAGCTGTTGGCGACCCTGTCGGTGGCCCTCGTCGCCGTCACCATCGGCATGAGGCTCGTACACGGCGAACTCGACCTCTACACCGGTCTGGTGGTGCTGATCCTGGCCCCCGAGGCCTATCTGCCGATCCGCCAGGTCGGCGCGCAGTACCACGCGGCCGCCGAGGGGCTCTCGGCCGCGGAGGAGATCTTCTCGGTCCTGGAGACCGAGCCCCGGCCGGGCGGTACGGAGGACATTCCGGAGTCGCTGCGACTGGAGCTGGAGGGGGTGACCGTACGGCACGAAGGCCGTACCGAAGCTTCCCTGGACGGGGCCTCGTTGGTGGTGGACGAGGGGGAGACCGTTGCTCTGGTCGGCCCGAGCGGCGTCGGGAAGTCCACCCTTCTCGATGTGGTGCTGGGCTTCACGGCACCCGACGAGGGGCGGGTGCGGGTCGGCGGCGTCGATCTGGCGACCCTGGCCCCGGAACGCTGGCGGGAACGGATCGCCTGGGTCCCGCAGCGCCCGTATCTTTTCGCGGGCACGATCGCGGAGAACGTACGGCTGGCCCGGCCGGACGCGGACGACGGCGCGGTGACGGCGGCGTTGCGGGACGCCGGGGCGTACGACTTCGTGGCGGAACTGCCGGACGGTGCGCAGACGCTCCTCGGCGAGGACGGTGCGGGCCTCTCCGCCGGTCAGCGCCAGCGGCTCGCACTCGCACGCGCCTTCCTCGCCGACCGCCCGCTGCTGCTGCTCGACGAGCCGACCGCGAGCCTGGACGGCGAGACGGAAGCGGGGATCGTCGAGGCGGTACGGAGACTGGCGCAGGGGCGGACCGTGCTGCTGGTCGTGCACCGCCCGGCGCTGCTTCCGCTGGCCGACCGGGTGGTGAGACTGGAACCTGTGACGCTCCGGCCGGAGAAGCCCGAGGAGTCCGTCGCGGTGCCAGGTCCTACGGACGCACCCGCCGCAGGAAGTGCCGCGGCGCCGGAGCCCGAGGCGCTGCGGGACACCGCGGCCCGCCCCGGACAGATCCTCGCCCGGGTCCGGGAGGCCGCCGGGGCGCAGCGCGGACAGCTGGCACTCGCGCTGCTGCTGGGAAGCCTCGCCCTGGGCTCGGCCGTCGGACTCATGGCCGTCTCCGGCTGGCTGATCTCCCGTGCCTCCGAGCAGCCTCCGGTGCTCTATCTGATGGTCGCCGTGACCGCGACCCGCGCCTTCGGCCTCGGACGGGCCGTCTTCCGCTACGCCGAGCGCCTGGTGTCCCACGACGCGGTGCTCAAGATGCTCGCCGAGCTGCGCGTCGCGGTCTACCGCGGGCTGGAGCGCATCGCGCCGGCCGGTCTGCGCCGGACCCGGCGCGGGGACCTGCTCTCCCGGCTCGTCGCCGATGTCGACGCCCTGCAGGACTACTGGCTGCGCTGGCTGCTGCCCGCCGGGACCGCCGTCGTCGTGGGAGCGGCGACCGCCGGGTTCATCGGCTGGCTGCTGCCGGCGGCGGGCGTCGTGCTGGCCGCCGGACTGCTGCTGGCCGGAGCGGGGGTGCCGTTGGTCAGCGGCGCCTGCTCCCGCCACGCGGAACGCCAACTGGCCCCGGCACGTGCCGATCTGGCCACCCGGATCACCGACCTGCTCGGCGGGACTGCCGAACTGACCGTCGCGGGCGCCCTGCCCGCCCGCAAGGCGCGGTCCCGGGAGGCCGACGGCGTCCTCACCCGCATCGCCGCCCGCGCGGCGACCGCCACCGCGCTCGGCGGCGGCCTCATCGCCCTGATCGGCGGCCTCACCGTCGTCGCCACCGCACTCGTCGCCCTCCCCGCCGTGTACGACGGGCGGCTCGCGGGTGTGGAGCTCGCGGTGGTGGTGCTCACGCCGCTGGCCGCCTTCGAGGCCGTGACCGGTCTGCCGCTCGCCGTGCAGTACCGGCAGCGGGTCAAGCGCAGCGCGGAGCGGGTGTACGAGGTGCTGGACGCCCCGCTGCCGGTGCGCGAACCAGCCAGCCCGGCCGGGACGCCCGGATCGCCCTTCCCGCTGGAGGTACGGGGGCTGTCCGCCCGGTACGCGGGAGCGGAACGGGACGCCCTGGACTCCGTCGACCTGCGTCTGACGGCCGGTCGGCGGATCGCGGTGGTCGGGACTTCCGGCTCCGGCAAGACGACCCTCGCGCAGGTCCTGCTCCGCTTCCTGGACGCACGGAAGGGGACGTACCGGATCGGCGGTGTCGAGGCCTGCGCGCTGGAGGGGGACACGGTGCGGGGGTTCGTCGGGCTGTGCGCCCAGGACGCCCACATCTTCGACAGTTCCATCCGGGAGAACCTGCGGCTGGCCCGTACCGGCGCGACGGACGAGGAACTGCGGGCCGCCCTCGACAGGGCACGGCTGCTCGACTGGGCCGAGGCACTGCCCGACGGGCTCGACACCCTCGTCGGTGAACACGGCGCGCGCCTCTCCGGCGGCCAGCGCCAGCGCCTCGCCCTGGCCCGGGCGATCCTCGCCGACTTCCCCGTACTCGTCCTGGACGAGCCCGCGGAACACCTCGACCTGGCGACCGCGGACGCCCTGACCGCGGACCTGCTGGCCGCCACCCGGGGGCGTACGACGGTGCTGATCACCCACCGCCTGCAAGGGCTCGAAGCCGTCGACGAGGTGGTGGTGCTGGAGGCCGGCCGGGTCGTGCAGCGGGGCCCGTACGCCGATCTCGCCGCCGAGGAAGGCCCATTGCGCCGGATGCTGGAGCGCGAGCGGGAGACCGAAGGGGTGGCTGAGGAGGCGATGGGAGTGCGGGTGTGAGCGGGAGAGCGCAGAGGTTCCGAAGGAGCCGTCGGCGTGCGGGTGTGAGCGGGGCGGCACGATAGCCGACTTTCCTCACTAATAGGGACTAACTAGTCTCGGGGTATGCCAGAGCAGGACCCGAAGGACTCACTCGAAGCCGCGACCCGGGCGACCCGCAGCCTGCAGGGCCTGTCCACCGAACTCACCGCCCGGGTACCGCAGCTGCTGGAAGCCATGCGTTCCGTCGGCACGGGCCTCGAACTGCACTCCACCCTCGACCGGATCTGCGAGACGGCGGCCGAACTCGCCCACTCCCGCTACGCCGCCATCGGCGTGGTCGACCAGGAGGGCGAGGGGCTCTCCGATTTCGTCACCTACGGAGTGCCGGACGAGGTGGCGCACGAGATCGGCCGCCGCCCCGACGGGCACCGCGGACTGCTCGGCGCGCTGATCCGCGACCCTGTCCCGGTGCGGCTCGCCGATCTGACGGCCGATCCCCGGTTCGCCGGATTCCCGCCCGGCCATCCCCCGATGCGCACCTTCCTCGGCGTCCCGATCAGGGTCCAGGGGGAGATCTTCGGAAATCTTTATCTGGCGGAGAAGGACGACGGGGGCGAGTTCAACGACTACGACCTGCACATGCTGCGGGTGCTCGCCACGGAGGCCGGGATCGCCATCGGCAACGCCCGGCTGTACGAGGCGGCACGCCAGCGTGAGCGGTGGATCGACGGGTCGGTGGCGGTCACCACTGCCCTGCTCTCCGGCGGTGACGCCGATGACGCGCTCTCCGTCGTCGCCGAACAGGCCCGCCATCTCGCCGCGTCCGCCGCCGGGATCGTGCTGCTGCCGGCCGAGGAGGGCGGTTTGGAGATCGTCGCCGTCTCCGCGGATGACGCCTGCGCCCCGCTGGGGGTGATCATCGGGCCGGAGAGCCCGGTGGTGGCGAGGCTGCTGAGCGGCGAGGCGGTCTTCATCGACGATTCGGCCACCGATCCCCGCATGATCACCGGGCTGGCACACCACTTCGGCCCGAGCATGCTGCTGCCCCTGCACAGCGGCGGACGGGTGCTTGGCGCGCTTGCCACCCCTCGCGCCCGGGGCGACCGGCCGTTCACGGAGACGGAACGGACCCTCGCCACCCAGTTCGCCTCGCAGGCCGCGCTCGCGTTGATGATGGCCGAGGCGCAGCGGGACCGGGAGCGGCTGGCGGTGTACGAGGACCGTGACCGGATCGCTCGCGATCTGCACGACCTGGTCATCCAGCGGCTGTTCGCCACCGGAATGATGCTGGAGAGTGCCCAGCGCCGGTCGGTCGTGCCCGAGGTGCAGACGGGTGTCGGCCGGGCGGTCGACGAACTGGACGTGACCATTCAGGAGATCCGCACCGCGATCTTCGCGCTGCAGCAGGAACCGGCCGAGGCGCCGTCCGGGCTGCGCACCCGCGTGCTGCGCGAGATCAACATGGCGGCGGTCCCGCTGGGGTTCAAACCCTCGCACCGCTTCCTCGGCCCGGTGGACTCGCTGGTCGGCGAGCTGACCGGTAAGAACCTGATCGCGGCGCTGCGGGAGGCGCTCTCCAATGCCTTCCGGCACGCGGAGGCCTCGTCGATCGATGTGGTCGTCGACGCGACCGTCGCACTGCCCGACGGGAGGGACGCGGTGCGGCTGTCAGTCGCCGACGACGGGGTGGGCCTCCCGGAGGGCGGTCGGCGCAGCGGGTTGCGGAACCTGGCGCGCCGGGCGGAATCGCTCGGTGGCGCGAGCTGGTTCGGGCCCGGCATCGGGGAGGACGGGGGCGGCACGACGGTGGTGTGGGAGGCGCCGATCTGAGGCCGCCGGGAGCTCAGGGGGCCGGCCCCGCAGGGGCGTCGGGGCGTGGGCCTCAGCGGTGCGCGTCAGCGTGGGGCGTCGGGAGCAGCGCGTCTCAGCGTGGGGCGTCGGGCGTCCGGCGCTCGGCGAGGATGCGTTCGATGACGACCGCGACGCCGTCGTCGCCGTTGGTGGTGGTCCGGCCGGACGCGGCGGCGAGCGCGGCCGGGTGGGCGTTGCCCATCGCGTACGACGTGCCCGCCCAGCTGAGCATCTCCACGTCGTTGGGCATGTCGCCGAAGGCGACGACCTCGGCGGGCGAGATGCCGCGCTCGGCGCAGCAGAGCGCCAGGGTGCTGGCCTTGGAGACCCCGGGTCCGCTGACCTCCAGCAGGGCTGTGGGACTGGACCGGGTGAAGGAAGCCCGGTCGCCGGCTGCCGTACGGGCCAGGGCGAGGAAGTCGTCCGGGGCCAGTTCGGCGTGATGGGCGAGGAGCTTCAGCACCGGGGCGCCGGCGCCCGGCTTCTCCTCGTGGAGCAGCTTCTCGGCGACGGCGACGGTGGCACCCGGGTCCAGGTGGAAGGGCGGGTAGGCCGGCTCGTAGTGGATGCCCGTGGTCAGCTCGACGGCGAAGGAGGTGCCGGGGGCTGCGGCGCGCAGGGTGTGCACGACGTCGAGGGCGATGTCGCGTGCCAGCGGGCGGACCTTGACCAGCTTGCCGTCCGCGTGCAGATCGGCGACCGCGGCGCCGTTCGCGCAGATCGCCAGGCCGTGGCCGTGGACATGGTCGCTGACGACATCCATCCAGCGCGCCGGGCGTCCGGTGACGAAGAAGACCTCGATCCCGGCCTCCTCGGCGGCGGCGAGCGCGGCGACCGTACGGTCCGAGACGGTCTTGTCGTCGCGCAGCAGGGTGCCGTCCAGGTCGGTGGCGATCAGCCGGGGAGCGGCAGGCGAGGGCGAGTCGGTAGCTGAGGTCACACGCTCATTCTCGCGTACGACGGTGCACGGGCGTGCAGAGGGGCGCGCATATGAAGATGCGCGCCCCTGACCGGGGAACATGCCTGACGCATATGCCAGCAGGTCGGGTTCGGGCCGGTCCGCTGGCCGGTCCGCCCGGTCCGCTCGTGCTGGTCCGGGTGTCCGGTCAGCGGCCGAGCTGGGACAGGCCCTCGGTGGCGATGCGTTCGAAGATCTTCTCGTCCGCGGCGAAGTCGGAGTCGGGGACCGGCCAGTGAATGACGATCTCCGTGAAGCCCAGCGCGAAGTGGGTGCCCGCGAAATCCACGAAGGCGTCGAAGGACTTCAGCGGACGGTCCGGTGTGAAACCGGTGAGAAGGATCTTGTCCAGCTCGGCGACATCCCGGCCGCTGGACTCGCAGGTCGCGCCCAGCTTGGTGAGCTGCCCTCGCATGGCCTCCACGGACTGCTCCGGGGTGCCCGCTTCGTACAGCTTCGGGTCGCCCGTGGTGACCCATGCCTGGCCGTACCGCGCGGCGAGCTTCATCCCGCGCGGCCCGGTGGCGGCCACCGCGAAGGGCAGCCGCGGCCGCTGCACACAGCCGGGGATGTTCCGGGCCTCGTTCGCCGCGTAGAACCGGCCTTCGTACGTCACCGAGGGCTCGCGCAGCAGCTGGTCGAGCAGCGGTACGAACTCGTCGAAGTGATCGGCCCGTTCGCGCGGCGTCCATGCCTCCTCGTCGCTCCGGCGCAGCGTCGTGGCGTCGAATCCGTTGCCGCCGGCGCCGATGCCGAGGGTGACGCGTCCGCGGGAGACGTCGTCCAGCGTGATGAGGTCCTTGGCCAGCGTGACGGGGTGCCGGAAGTTGGGTGAGGTGACGAGGGTGCCCAGGCGCATCCGCTGGGTGGCGGCTGCCGCGGCGGTGAGGGTCGGTACCGCGCCGAACCAGGGTCCGTCGCGGAAGGTCCGCCAGGCCAGGTGGTCGTAGGTGTAGGCGGCGTGGAACCCCATGTCCTCGGCGCGCTGCCAGAACTTCTGGCCCTCGTTCCAGCGGTGGATCGGAAGAATCACAGTGCTCAGACGCATGCCTCAGACGATACGCGGGGCTTTCCGCTGCCACGGATGTGCCGCCGGAGCCAGAACCAGGAAGCCGCGCCGGCGTCGCAGTGGAGGCCGCTACGGTGGCTTCATGGACATGCTGGGCAAAGCCGAACTCGAAGCCATGATCGACGAGGCGACTATCGATGCCTATGGCGAGGACGAGCAGTTGACCGGTCTGTTCACCAAGATTGAGGAACACCTCGGTCTGCCCTTCACCACCGCGGTCCTCGGCGTCGAGGTGACCGTGCGCGGCATCGACCTCACACCGGACGGCCGGATCGTCACCCTGTGCTCTCGTGGCGGCATGCGGCAGTCGATCGGAATCCTGGAGCTGCCGCTGCCCGTCCCGGCGCCTGATGGCTCGGAGTGGATCGAGGCATACCGTCACTGGGCGGGTTGAGGTCGGACATCTCACACTTCAAGCGGAGCCGGCTTGCACGGAAGGGCTGGACATGGATGACCCCGTAGAGGGCACGAATCAGGGCGCCGGTGGACCGTCGCTGACGGATCTCATCGAGCGCAGTGCCACGTTGAAGGGGCGACTGGTCGCCTTCGCGCAGAGCGCCCGCTTCGACCGGTGGTTGACGCCTCTCCTGCTGGAGGCCGCAGGGCCTGAACGGCAGTTGGACGAAGGCGAGGCGATCCGGATCACCGACCACTTCATCCTGCGATACCGCCTGCCGGGCGGCTCGACGGTGGTGGACCGGTTCGTCGCCGCACGGAAGGACTTGACCGCCTCCGACCGGGAGATGCTGCTCGGCTGGCGTGACCCGGTCGAGGGCGTCTTCGAGATCCGGCGCAAGGAAAGGGACGCCGTCGTCCTGCTCAACCTGGTCAACGACCTGGAGTTTCGCACGTACTCGAACGTCGGACTGGCCGCGTTCCGTGGAGTGTCCAAGGGAGGGTTTCTCCACACCTGCCTGGTACCCGTGCACTCGACAGGCGGGGCGTGGCTGGTGTCCGGGGCGATGTCGTACTACCCCGAGTCCAGCGCCGTCGAGATCGCCCAAGCCGCCCTCCGCCTTGCCACCAGCCAGCACGAGCTGGTCTTCCGCAACCCCGCGAAGATCGAGCAGGGATGGCAGCGGATGCGGGAGGACCGAGCCGCATTCATCGAGTTCTGCGGCAGCGACGAACTGGTCCTTCCGCCTGCCGAAGCCGAGGAACGACTCAACGCCTACTACCGCCGACGCCAGAAGGCAACAGTCGACGGACAGCCCGGCCGTGCTCGGGGCAGGCGGCTCCCCGGCCTGCCCTTCTTCGAACTGCCGTGGGAACTCGCGGATTCGGACACCATCGGTGTCATCTACGATCGCGTCGACGGGCTCAACTTCTACGCGGACTACGGGATGCTGCGGGACCTCTTCGAGGACCCCGCCCTCGCAGGCCGCAGAGAGCACCAGGACCTGCTGCGCACGTACCTGCGCGAGGAGTCGATCACGCCACTGCCGATCCGCCGACTGGCCACCGCCCACCCGGAGGCAGCCGACGTGGTGTTCCGGAAGCTTCTGCGGAAACCCGGATTCACTTGGAGCGAGCACGGTGATGCGCTGCTGCGCCGGCGCAAGCCCTGGTACTACGAGAGCGAGCCGCGCCCTGGGGTGTCCGTCATCGGCGACCGCCTGAGTGAGCTGCTCGGTGCGGGACGGCGCTGAGCGCCTGTGCGGAGAAGCCACCCGCTGGTCGGGCTGCGATGGGCGAACGAGGCTTGACTGAGGTGACGAGGGTGCCCAGGCGCATCCGCTGGGTGGCGGCGGCCGCGGCGGTGAGGGTCGGTACCGCGCCGAACCAGGGACCGTCGCGGAAGGTCCGCCAGGCCAGGTGGTCGTAGGTGTAGGCGGAGTGGAACCCCAGATCCTCGGCGCGCTGCCAGAGCCTTTGGCCCTCGTTCCAGCGGTGGATCGGCAGAATGACAGTGCTCAGACGCATGTCTACGACCACATGTCTACGACCATACGGGTCCAAAAACGGGTGGGCCCGCCTCCGCGGAAGAGCACAGGCCCTCGGCCCGGCGGTCGCCGGATCAGTCGCGGGAGCTCAGGAACGCGGGTGGCACGGCAGCGGTGAGCCAGACTCCGTTGGCGCTGACGTAGAAGGTGTGGCCCGCGCGGTGCAGGGCGCCCGCGTCCACGGACAGAACCACGGCACGACCGCGCCGGGCCCCGACCCTGGTCGCGGTCTCACGGTCGGGCGAGAGGTGGACGTGCGTGCGGTTCATGGGCCGCAGGCCCTCCCTGCGGATCGCGTCCAGCGCGCTGCCCACCGTGCCGTGGTAGAGGTACGCGGGCGGCTCGGCCGGCGGGAGAGCGAGGTCCACCGGGACGGTGTGGCCCTGGCTGGCGCGAATACGGCCGTTCTCGACGGCGAAGCGCTGTTTGTCGTTGACGGCGACCACATGGTCGAGCTCGCTCCGGGTGATCGGGAAGTTGTTGCGGGCCGTGGCGCGCAGCAGTTCGCCGATCGGCACCCAGCCGTTCGCGTCGAGCGTGATGCCGATCCGCTCCGGCTGGTGCCGCAGGTGTTTCGAGAGGTACTTGGACACCTTGATGATGCGTCTTTCGTCCATTCCGTCAGAGTGCCCACGGCGGTCGCTCACGCGCATCCGGATTTCACCTCGATTCACTACAGTAATTTTATTCGCTGTAGCAATTTCCGTCTACAGGTTTGATCCACAGCCAACTCAAGTTATCCACAGGCTAATTGGCAATTCTGTGGACAAGCCAGTGAAGAATCAACCGTTGTGGGTAATGTGCCTTACTTCGCGAGTGGGTGAGGCAAGTGCGTCCAATGTCCTTGATTGCACCTCGCGTTCCGCCGCTGCCGCGACGAAGGCGGACACGTTCTCCGACCCAACCAGGCGTTGTACGGACCGAATTGTTTCCGAAGGCAGATCCACCTGGTACGTCGCGGATGGCGAGGACTCCGAGGTGAGCGGCCTGTCCGCGCCGAGGTGGTGTTGCAGATGCCGGGTGGCGAACATCCGCATCGCACGCGCCAGTTCGGCGTCCACCGTCTGCTGGGCGAGCGGGCGCAGCTTGCGCACCATCGTGGCCGCTTCCGCCGCGTCCGAGTCCGTCGGCGGGCGATGGCCGAGATACCGCGCGAAGACGTGCTCGGTGGTGAACTCCAGGAACCGCGAGGCGATGTGCTCGACCTGGTCGCGAAGTTCCCTCAGATGACCGGAGATTGCGCTGAGAGGTACGCCGGCGGCGTGCAACTCGACCGCTACAGCCAGCTCTTGCGGGCTCGGGACCAGGAACTCGTCATTCCGCCCCGGGATGCGTTCGAGCACGCCGAGGTCCACCGCCTCGGCGACCGCCTCGTCGTCCGGACTGCCGCCGAACCTGCTGTTCAGCTCGGCCCGGCTGATCCGGTCGGCCTGCTCGTCCGTCCAGGGGCCGTGCACCTCGGCGACGAGCCCGAGCACCCCGCCCAGGCCGCGGCCGGTGTCCCAGGCCTCCAGGAGTTCCTTGATGCTGGCCAGGGTGTAGCCGCGATCCAGCAGATCGGCGATCTGCCGGAGCCGCGAGAGGTGGGTGTCGCGGTAGACGTTGGCCCGGCCGCTTCGTTCCGGCGTCGGCAGCAGGCCGCGGTCCTGGTAGGCGCGGATCGTTCGGACCGTGGCGCCGCTCGCATGCGCCAGGTCCTCGATCCGGTACCCGGCGGCGGTCCGGCCGGCCGCCGCCGACTGCCCGCGGCCGTTCACAGCGGCGGCTTCAGCCGGGCGATCCCGCGCAGCGCACCGGGGCTGAACCGGGACAGGAACCTGGCGCCGCGAGCCTCCGGCGTCACCGGCACGACGGCCTGGTTGTGCACCACCGCCTTGAGGATCGCTTCGGCCACCTTCTCCGGCGGGTAGTTGCGGAGCCCGTACAAGCGGCTGGTCCGCTTCCGCAGCCGCTTCTCCTCCTCGGCGTCGGCACCGGCGAAGTGCGTCGTCGCGGTGATGTTCGTGTTGACGATGCCGGGGCAGATCGCGCTGACCCCGATCGACCGGTCGGCGAGCTCGGCCCGCAGGCACTCGCTGAGCATCAGCACGGCTGCCTTGGAGGTGCTGTACGCGGGCAGCGCCCGGGAGGGCTGATAGGCGGCGGCGGAAGCCGTGTTGACGATATGGCCGCCCTGTCCGCGCTCGGCCATCTGCCTGCCGAAGATCCGGCAGCCGTGGATGACACCCCACAGATTGACGTCGAGGACGTTCTTCCAGTCCTCGCTCGTCGTCTCCAGGAAGGAGCCGGACAGGCCGATCCCGGCGTTGTTGACCAGGACGTCGACGATGCCGTACTCGCAGGCGACCTTCTCGGCGAGCTTCTCCATCGCCTGTTCGTCGCTGACGTCGACCGCTTCGCCCCAGGCGGCCGGGGAGCCGATCAGCCGGGCCATCTCCGCCGTCCTGGCCGCCCCCTCCGCGTCCCGGTCCACGGCCACCACTCGGGCACCCGCCTCGGCGAAGGCGAAAGCGGTGGCCCGGCCGATGCCCCCGGCCGCGCCCGTCACGAGGACCAGTTGTCCGCCGAACCGGTCCGCGTACGCCCCGGTCGGCGCGGTGTTCTGCACCGGTCGGCCGTCCGCCCGCGCCGACTCGTTGGCGGCGACGAACTCGCTGATCCAGGAGGCGAGCTGGTCCGGTCTGGTGCGCGGAACCCAGTGCTTTGCCGGCAGGGAGCGGCGTACCAACTGTGGGGCCCACAGCTCCAGTTGGTCGTACAGCTTCTCCGACAGGAAGATGTCGCCGGTCGGTGTGATCAGCTGGACCGGTACATGCGCATAGGCGTCGGTACGCGGTCGGCGCAGCCGGGTTCGGACGTTGTCGCGGTAGAGCCAGGCGCCGTGCGCCGCATCGCTGGGCAGCGAGGACGTCGGATAGTCGCCCGCGGGCACCTTCTCCAGCCGCTGGAGGATCCGCGGCCACTGCCTGCCGAGGGGGCCGCGCCAGGCGAGCTCGGGCAGGACCGGCGTATGCAGCATGTAGACGTACCAGGACTTGGCGCCCTGTCCCAGCAGCTGGCCGACGCGGCGCGGGGTGGGCCGGGTCATCCGCTGCTTGATCCAGTGGCCGAAGTGGTCCAGGGAGGGCCCGGACATCGAGGTGAACGAGGCGATCCGGCCCTCGGTCCGCTTGACCGTGGCGAACTCCCAGGACTGGACCGACCCCCAGTCGTGCCCTACCAGATGCACCGGCCGGTCCGGACTCACCGCATCTACGACGGCCAGGAAGTCATCGGTGAGCTTCTCCAGGGTGAAGCCGCCGCGCAGCGGCGTCGGTGCTGTGGACCGGCCGTGCCCGCGTACGTCGTACAGCACGACGTGCCACTGATCGGCCAGCTGCCTCGCCACGTCCGTCCAGACTTCCTTACTGTCCGGGTAGCCGTGGACGAGGACGATCGTCGGCCGTGACTCGTCACCCAACTCGGCGACGCACAGCTCGATTCCGCCCGTACGAACCCGGCGCTCGCGCGCCCCCGGCAGACTCATGCCGCCACCCTCTCCTCGGCCCAGCGCCGCACATGCGGCAGATCGTCGTCCAGCCAGAAGGCGCTCTGTTCGGGGTCCTTGGAGTCGGTGACCACCAGGATCTCCTCGAACTTGGCGCCCGTACCCCGGAATCCGAGGTGGGGTTCGACCGCCCACAGCCCGGGCTGCGGCGGATGGTCGGAGAAGCGGTACGGACTCCACAGCGGCGACCAGCCGTCCCGGTGTCCGTGCAGTGCGTCGCTCACCAGTCCCTTGAGTGACTGGGTGCCGAAGCCGAACACATGCGGGGACCAGCGGCGCTCGGTGACGCTGCCGACCTTGTGCGCGATGACGCCGAAGGGGTACGCGCGATGTCTGTTGGCGTACCCCTGCTTGATCATCAGACGTTCGACGTCCTCGTAGATCTCGCGCAGCGGACGCCGCTCCCGCACCTCGCGCAGAATCAGCTCGCGGTGGACTTCCAGATCGGCCAGGAGCTTGTCGTGCAGCGGGCTGAGCCCGAGGCAGCCGGAGTAGCCGATGTCCGCCGTGAAGCCCTTGGACACCGGGGCCATGTCGAGGATGAACGGCATCCCCGGCTCCAGCTTCCGATGGGTCGGGAAGAACTGCAGGGGCACCTTGAAGCCGGCGAAGGCCGTGCGGTCCCCGAACCAGGCGAAGGGTAGGTGGAACCAGTCCCGCACCCCGCGCTCGCGCAGCCAGTCGTGCTGCATCCGGGCCGCCTCGCGCTCGGTCACCCCCGGCCGGAGCCGGGCGGCGACCTCCTCTGCGCAGTCGTACGCGAGACGCTGCACCTCTCTGAACCCCCGCAGCTCCGGGGCCTGTTCGTCCTTCACTGCCGAGGTCATGCCACCGCCCGTTCCCTGCCGTGTGCGGTACGTGTCCGTAACGTGACACTGATGAATGTGACAATGTCCGGCGACTACGTCAAGGGGTGTGCGGAGACCTGTGGACAACTCCCGGCCCCGCCCCGACTCCGGCCCCGCCCCCGCCCCGCCCCCGACTCCGGCCTCTGCCCCCGACTCCGGAACTCCTCCCTTGTGGTGGCCCCCTACGGGTCCGTACGCCTGGAGTCTGATGCGGATCCAGCCGCCTGGGCTGACGTCCGCTGTGGCCCACGCCACTATCTTCGAAGACGTGACTGTGATCGCGACCGAAAGCCTGAGCAAGCGGTTCCCCCGGGTAACCGCGCTTGACCGGCTCTCCTTGGACATCGGGCCCGGTGTAACCGGCCTGGTGGGTTCCAACGGGGCCGGCAAGTCCACATTGATCAAGATCCTGCTGGGTCTGTCCCCCGCGACCGAAGGCCGGGCCGCGGTGCTTGGGCTCGACGTCGCCACCAGTGGCGCCGCCATCCGGGAACGGGTCGGCTACATGCCCGAGCACGACTGCCTGCCACCGGACGTCTCGGCCACCGAGTTCGTCGTCCACATGGCGCGGATGTCCGGACTGCCACCGACGGCGGCGCGCGAGCGCACCGCCGACACACTGCGCCACGTCGGTCTGTACGAAGAGCGCTACCGCCCCATCGGCGGCTACTCGACCGGCATGAAGCAGCGCGTGAAACTGGCCCAGGCGCTGGTCCACGACCCGCAGCTGGTTCTGCTCGACGAGCCGACCAACGGCCTGGACCCGGTCGGCCGCGACGAGATGCTGGGGCTGATCCGCCGCGTATACACGGACTTCGGCATCTCGGTCCTGGTCACCTCGCACCTCCTGGGCGAGCTGGAACGCACCTGTGACCATGTCGTCGTCATCGACGGCGGCACACTGCTGCGCTCCAGTTCCACCAGCGACTTCACCCAGACCACCACGACCCTCGCGGTCGAGGTCACCGACAGCGACACCCACCCGGACGGCACCGACGCGCTGCGCCAGGCCCTCACCGGGGCCGGCGTCAAGCTCGTGGGCCACGACGGTCTCGACGGGCAGGGGCTGCCTGGTGCGGGCCACATCCTGCTGATCGAGGCAACCGGCGAGGAGACGTACGACATCGTGCGTGACAGCGTCGCCGGGCTCGGACTCGGTCTCGTACGGATGGAGCAGCGGCGTCACCACATTGCCGAGGTCTTCCGTACCGAAGGGGAACCG
Organism: Streptomyces sp. NPDC058092; assembly: GCF_042884935.1. NCBI lineage: Bacteria > Bacillati > Actinomycetota > Actinomycetes > Kitasatosporales > Streptomycetaceae > Streptomyces > Streptomyces sp. NPDC058092. Next base: position 151,702 of record NZ_JBHVSY010000002.1, on the reverse strand, counting down.
CAGGCCGCAGCCGTGGCACAGACCGCGCCCGCGGTCGTCGGGGCCGTACAGCAGAAGGGGAGCGGTCGGTGATGAGCACTGAGACCGGGGCCGTGAGCGGGAGCGAGACCTCCCGGATCCACAACATCGGGTACCGCTCCTACGACGGCGCGCGGCTGGGCCGCGGCTATGCGCGGCGCTCGCTCTACTCGCAGTCCCTGCGAGGTTCCTTCGGACTGGGGCGGTCCGCCAAGTCCAAGGTGCTGCCGATGCTGCTCTTCGGTGTGATGTGCATGATTGCGGCGATCATCGTCGCCGTCGCCATCGCCACCCCGGGGAGCACGGCCCTGCCGATCAAGTACACGGCGTACGCGATCTATCTGCAGGCCGTCATCGGCCTCTTCCTCGCCGCGCAAGCACCTCAGTCGGTCTCCCGGGACCTGCGTTTCAAGAGCGTGCCGCTGTATTTCTCACGGCCGATCGAGCGGGTCGACTATGTCGTCGCGAAGCTGGCGGCCATGGCGTCCGCGCTCTTCATCCTCACCGGGGCGCCGCTCGTCATCCTCTATGCGGGCGCGCTGCTCGGGAAGTTCGACTTCGTCGACCAGACCAAGGGGTTCGGACAGGGGATGGTGTCGGTGGCGCTGCTCTCCGTGCTCTTCGCCGGCCTGGGGCTGGTGATGGCCGCGCTGACACCGCGCCGCGGTTTCGGTGTCGCCGCGGTGATCGCCGTGCTGACCATCTCCTACGGCGCAGTCTCCACGGTCCAGGCCATCGCCTGGCAGACGGATTCCGCCGGGGCCATCGAGTGGCTGGGGCTCTTCTCCCCCATCACGCTGATCGACGGTGTGCAGACCGCGTTCCTCGGAGCCAATTCGGCCTTCCCCGGCGGGGAAGGCCCGGGGGCCGGAGCCGGCGTGGTCTATCTGATCGTTGTTCTCGCGCTCGTCGCCGGCTCGTACGCCGTACTGATGCGCCGCTACCGGAGGGTCGGGCTGTGACCACCATCGAGATCGACCACACCTCGCGCTGGTTCGGCAATGTGGTCGCCGTCAACGACGTGAGCATGACGGTGGGCCCGGGCGTCACCGGGCTGCTCGGCCCCAACGGCGCGGGGAAGTCCACGCTGATCAACATGATGGCCGGCTTCCTCGCCCCTTCGACGGGCACCGTCACGCTCGACGGCCAGACGATCTGGCGCAACGAAGCGGTGTACAAGGAGATCGGGATCGTGCCCGAGCGGGAAGGGATGTACGACTTCCTGACCGGCCGCGAATTCGTCGTCGCCAATGCCGAGTTGCAGGGGCTGGGTGACGCGGAGGCGCAGAAGGCGCTGGCCACGGTCGAGATGGAGTACGCGCAGGACCGCAAGATCTCGACGTACAGCAAGGGCATGCGCCAGCGCGTCAAGATGGCGTCCGCCCTGGTCCACGAACCGTCGGTACTTCTGCTCGACGAGCCGTTCAACGGGATGGACCCGCGCCAGCGGATGCAGCTGATGGAGCTGCTGCGACGCATGGGGGCCGAGGGCCGTACGGTGCTCTTCTCCTCCCACATCCTCGAAGAGGTCGAACAACTCGCCTCGCACATCGAGGTGATCGTGGCGGGACGGCATGCGGCGTCCGGTGACTTCCGGAAGATCCGCCGGCTGATGACGGACCGCCCGCATCGCTATCTCGTACGTTCCAGCGACGACCGCGCGCTCGCCGCCGCGCTCATCGCCGACCCGTCGACGGCCGGTATCGAGGTGGACCTGGGCGAACAGGCCCTGCGTATCCAGGCGGTCGACTTCGGACGCTTCACCGAGCTGCTGCCGAAGGTCGCACGGGAACACGGAATTCGCCTTCTGACCGTTTCGCCGTCCGACGAGTCCCTCGAATCGGTCTTTTCCTATCTCGTAGCGGCCTGAGTAGTGGCCTGAAAGGAGCTGTGAAGCGTCATGTACGACCCCACAGTCGCCCGGCTCACCTACCGGGCCCTGCTCGGCCGGCGCCGGGCCGCCATCCTCTTCGTCCTGCCGGCCCTGCTGGTGATCATCGCCGTCGCGGTACGGACGTTCGCCGGAGCCGATGACCAGGTCGCCTCGGATGTGCTGGGCGGCTTCGCCATCGCCACGATGGTGCCGCTGATCGGCGTGATCGCCGGAACCGGAGCCATCGGTCCCGAGATCGACGACGGATCGATCGTCTATCTGCTGGCCAAGCCGGTGAAGCGGCCGACGATCATCTTCACCAAGCTGATCGTGGCCATCGCCGTCACGATGGTCTTCTCCGCGCTGCCCACGCTGATCGCGGGACTGATCCTCAACGGCAACGGCCAGCAGATCGCGGTGGCGTACACCATCGCCGCACTGGTCGCCTCGATCGCGTACAGCTCGCTGTTCCTGCTGCTGGGCACCGTCAGCAGGCACGCGGTCGTCTTCGGCCTCGTCTACGCCCTGGTGTGGGAGGCGCTGTTCGGCTCCCTGGTGCCGGGGGCGCGCACGCTCAGCGTGCAGCAGTGGTCCCTCGCGGTCGCCGAGAAGGTCGGCGGGGCAGGCACGATCACCTCCGACGTCGGGCTGCCGGTCGCGACCGTCCTGCTGGCGGCGGTCACGGTCGTGGCGACCTGGTACGCGGGGCAGAAGCTGCGTGCGCTGAAGCTGGCCGGGGAAGAGTGACCGGGGAGAAGTGACCGGGGGTTCCCCTCCGGACACTTCCTTCCGGACACCTCCCCCTGTGTTCTGTTCCGGTCACTGCCGCCCTCGTCAACCCTCGCCTTCAGGGCGGGGGTTGACGCATTTCGGACAGTAGTACGCGTAACTGTACGGTTATCGGTTCGTTGAGCAGGGTGCGTGGAGGCAACTGGAATCCGTGGCGTCGTAGCTTTCGTGAAACAGGGATTGCCGATGCCGGCGAGAGGGTGCCCCGCCGGGTCGGTCATCGAGTGAGTGGCAACCGTGAGCGTCCTCCGCCCCTCAGGCCCGGGACAGGGCTGTGCAACGTCGGTTTCACGATCGGAAGGCATGCCCATGCCCACGGAAGTAGCCCTGCTCGAATCGCGTGCGCTGCGCGTCGAGCAGATGGGGCGCGTCGATGTCCTCGACAAGGTCAAGAGCCTTGTCATGCTCCCGGACGGAATTCACCTTCGCACAGAGGACGTGGCTCGTTACTTCGAAGTATCCACAACTGCTGTCAGGAGGCTCACCGACCGCCATCAGGACGAGCTCGTGGAAAACGGGATGCGCGTGCTCCGAGGCGCTGAGCTGCGCTCCTTCCATAGCGACATGGTGTCGCTATGGGCGGGCCAGGCGCCGGAAAGTTATCCACAGGCGGCGACCCAGCTTCGGCTCTACACCCGCAGGACCGTGCTCAACGTTGCGATGCTTCTTCGCGACAGCGACATCGCCCGATGCGTCCGCACGTATCTGCTCGACGCCGAGCAGGACCTGCGCGCGGGCTACGCCTCGCTCGAACACCGCGTCACCCGGGTCGAGAGCTGCCTCGCCGGGGTGGGCAGCGCACTTCAGGAGCTCGGGCCCGTCCTCAACCGGATGTCGCTCCGGCTCGACAGCCTCGACCGGAGGCTGGACGTCACACATCAGGTCGTCGGCGCCATGAGCGTGCGGCTGGGGCACGTGTCCGAGGACCTCGTCCGTATCGACGGCAGGATGGATGATCTCGCCCGCCACCTGAAGGATCTGAGCCGCCGCAGCAACAAGCAGCGGTGACCCGACGGGTGTTCGCGGTCCTTCGGTGCTGCCCGGAAAATGGGTGGCACCGAAGGACCGCGCCGGGCACAGTAGTTGGTGCAGCACAGGCCGAAGTCGGTGCAGAACGCCCCGACAGGATCGTCCACGAGCCGACATGCACTCCACAGACCGGGAGAGGAGCGCGACGATGACCGAGAGTCCGAGTCCGTCGAGTTCCCAGCAGGGCGGGCCCGAGCCGGCACCGGAGTAGTCACCGACGACTCCGCCGTGCCGATCGGAGCAGGACGCCCGGGGCGGCTTTCTCTGCGCATCGCGCGGCCGCCCTCCCGGAGGATTGGCCGAGTGGTAAGGCAGCGGCTTGCTAAGCCGTCGTCGGGGCGGTGAACCCCGCGCGCGTTCGATCCGCGCATCCTCCGCAGCAGCGCCGTCGAGTACGGGTACCGGTACGGGTACGGCCACTGGTGTGGGCAGCGGTGGGATCGGAGCAGCTGGTCCTGCCGCCCAGGCCGTACTCGAAACCCGTACGCGTACCCGTACGGCTACAGCAACTGCTCCAGCACCACAGCGATGCCGTCGTCCTCGTTGGAAGCGGTGATCTCCTGGGCAACGGCCTTCAGGTCCTCATGCGCGTTGGCCATCGCGACGCCCCGCTGCGCCCAGGCGAACATCGGGATGTCGTTCGGCATGTCTCCGAAAGCCAGGGTGTCCGCGGCCGTCACGCCCAGCCGACGCGCGGCCAGCGAGAGTCCGGTCGCCTTGCTCAGCCCCAGCGGCAGGATCTCCACCACGCCCGGACCGGCCATGACCACATCCACCAGGTTCCCGACAGCCGCTCGCGCGGCCTTCGCCAGTGCGTCGTCGTCGAGATCGGGATGCTGGATGTACACCTTGTTCAGGGGGGCCGACCACAACTCGGCCGGGTCCTCGGCGAAGACGGCCGGAAGGTGGCCTTCCTGTACGCGGTAGCCGGGGCCGACCAGCACATCGCCGTCGAGCCCGTCGCGGCTCGCCGCCAGTGCCAACGGGCCGACCTCGGCCTCGACCTTGGACAGCGCGAGACCGGCGAGCTGCCGGTCCAGCGTCAGCGAGGTCAGCAGCTTGCGTTCGCCCGCGTGGTAGACCTGCGCGCCCTGGCCGCAGACCGCGAGCCCCTCGTAGTGCAGGTCGTCCAGGATGTGCCGGGTCCACGGGACCGCGCGGCCGGTGACGATGATGTGTGCGGCACCGGCCGCGGTGACCGCGGCCAGCGCCGCACGGGTGCGCTCCGAGACCGTGTCGTCGTTACGCAGCAGCGTGCCGTCGAGATCGGTCGCGATGAGCTTGTACGGAAAGGTCACTTGGCGACCGGTTCCAGAACCTCGCGCCCGCCCAGGTACGGCCGGAGGACCTCCGGCACCCGCACCGATCCGTCGGCCAGCTGGTGGTTCTCCAGGATCGCCACGATCGTGCGCGGTACGGCGCAGAGCGTGCCGTTCAGCGTGGCCAGCGGCTGGAGAACCTTCTTGCCGTCGCGGGTTTCGCGCATCCGGACGGACAGGCGGCGTGCCTGGAAGCTGTCGCAGTTCGATGCTGACGTCAGCTCGCGGTACTTGCCCTGCGTCGGGATCCACGCCTCGCAGTCGAACTTCCGGGAGGCCGAGGCCCCCAGATCGCCGGTGGCGACGTCGATCACCTGGAAGGGCAGCTCAAGAGCGGTGAGCCACTGCTTCTCCCAGTCCAGGAGCCTGCGGTGCTCGGCCTCGGCGTCCGCCGGGTCGACGTACGAGAACATCTCGACCTTGTCGAACTGGTGGACGCGGAAGATGCCTCGGGTGTCCTTGCCGTACGTACCGGCCTCGCGGCGGAAGCACGGCGAGAAGCCCGCGTACCGCAGCGGCAGCTTGTCGGCCTCGATGATCTCGTCCATGTGGTAAGCGGCGAGCGGGACCTCGGAGGTGCCGACCAGGTAGTAGTCGTCCTTCTCCAGGTGGTACACGTTCTCCGCGGCCTGGCCGAGGAAGCCGGTGCCTTCCATGGCGCGCGGGCGGACCAGCGCCGGCGTCAGCATCGGGACGAATCCGGCCTCGGTGGCCTGCGCGATCGCCGCGTTGACGAGGGCGAGCTCCAGCAGCGCGCCGACACCCGTCAGGTAGTAGAAGCGCGAACCGGAGACCTTGGCGCCACGTTCCATGTCGATGGCGCCGAGCATCTCGCCGAGCTCCAGGTGGTCCTTGGGCTCGAAGCCCTCGGCACCGAAGTCACGGATCGTGCCATGCGTCTCCAGGACGACGAAGTCCTCCTCGCCGCCGATCGGCACGTCCTCGTGGACGATGTTGCCGAGCTGGAGCATCAGGCGCCTGGCCTCTGCGTCGGCCTCGTCCTGTGCCGAGTCGGCCGCCTTGACGTCGGCCTTCAGCTGTTCGGCCTTCTTCAGGAGCTCGGCGCGCTCCTCGGGCGAAGCCTTGGGGATGAGCTTGCCGAGCGCCTTCTGCTCGGAGCGGAGTTCGTCGAAGCGGACACCGGACGACCTGCGCCGCTCGTCGGCGGAGAGAAGGGCGTCGACGAGCGCGACGTCCTCTCCACGGGCGCGCTGGGAGGCGCGAACACGGTCGGGGTCCTCACGGAGCAGGCGAAGGTCAATCACCCCTCCAGGCTACCGGTGTGTGCTTCTCCAGCTCGAACCGATATTGCCAAGCGTGTCATTTTGCCCGAATTGCCTGAATTGGTAATGCTGGCGGGTATTGCGTTGGGCGGACTTGATCCTGATCGAGCGCGGCCGATCCCGACCGTTCTCGGCTGTCAATAAAAAAGAGTCTATTCCCCTAAAAGGGGCGGAAGGTGTCAGCTGCCTTGACGCATCTGCCGTGCCTGGAAGGGGAGTTGACGCTTACTTGTCCACAGGTATGGGCACTTCTTGAAGTTATCCACAGGCTGTGAAGAAGAGTTGTGGATGCCGGAGGAGATCGTTCCGAAAGTCGCTTCAGGACTCACGGATTACCCGTTCAAACCCACTTCAGACGCTCGTTCGGGTGGGAATTCTCCATCCTGAAGAGTTGATCAACGGAATTGGGGTGACACGGGGCGGCCTGCGTGGCCTGTCGGCCTGTGGATGCATCTGGGGCAACTGGGGTGATATGTCGACCATGCCGCATTGGTGCGCCGGCGAGTGTCGACTTGTCCCCAGGTCGAGAACCACCCCTGTGGATAACTCTGTGGATACCGAGAATCGGCAGAACGGATCGGCGGATTCGCAGATCGGCAGATAGTACTGGTGGCTGTGCGGACGCGCCGCGGTACTGGTGGTGCGTACGGGCGGTCCCGTACGGCCGGACCGTCAGCCCCGGCCGTCCAGATTGCGGGCCAGCCAGTCGGAGGCCTCGGTGAACTCCGCGTCCGACGTACCCGCCCGCAGCGGCCGTACGTCCTCGCGCGCCACCCCGGCCCGTGGGTACGACCCGAGGAACCGCACCTTCGGGCAGATCCGCTTCAGCCCCATCAACGCCTCGCCGACCCGGCGGTCCGCGATGTGCCCCTCGGCGTCCACCGCGAAGCAGTAGTTCCCGATTCCGGCCCCCGTCGGCCGCGACTGGATCAGCATCAGGTTCACCCCGCGCACCGCGAACTCCTGGAGCAGTTCGAGCAGCGCGCCGGGGTGGTCCTCGCCCAGCCAGATGACCACCGACGTCTTGTCCGCACCCGTCGGCGCCGCCGGCCGGGCCGGGCGACCCACCAGGACGAACCGGGTCTGCGCGTTCACCGCGTCATGGATCTCGGTCACCAGCGGTTCGAGACCGTAGGTCGCCGCAGCGAACTCACCGGCGAAGGCGGCGTCGTACCGCCCCTCCTGCACCAGCCGGGCGCCATCGGCGTTGGAGGCCGCGGACTCCCACACGGCGTCCGGGAGATGGGCGGCCATCCAGTTGCGCACCTGCGGCTGCGCGGCCGGGTGCGCGGTGACGGACTTGATGTCCGACAGCTTGGTACCGGGCCGCACCAGCAGCGCGAAGGTGATGGAGAGCAGCACCTCGCGGTAGATCATCAGCGGTTCGCCGGTGGTCAGCTCGTCGAGCGTCGCTGTGATGCCGCCTTCCACCGAGTTCTCGATCGGTACGAGCGCTGCCGCGGCCTCGCCGTTGCGCACCGCGTCCAGAGCCACCGGTACGGAGACCATAGGGACGAGTTCGCGGGTGGCGGCTTCCGGGAGCGTACGGAGGGCGACCTCGGTGAAGGTGCCTTCGGGGCCGAGATATGCGTAGCGCGTGGCGGACATACCGTCACCCTAATGCGCCCCGGCCGCTCAGGACTCCAGGAGCCGCTGCCCCACGTACTCGCCGTCCGCCGCACCGCCCGGCACCGCGAACAGGCCGCTGGCCTCGTGCCGGACGAACGGCGACAGGGCATCGCCCCGGTCCAGCTTGCGCTGCACCGGAACGAACCCCCGCAGCGGATCCGCCTGCCAGCAGATGAACAGCAGCCCCGCGTCCGGCGTGCCGTCCACCGCGATGCCGTCGTGGTACGAGAAGGGGCGCCGCAGCATGGCCGCGCCGCCGTTCTTCTCGGGGGAGGAGATCCGGGCGTGGGCGTTGTCCGGGATCAGGAGCTTGCCGTCGGGGCCGGCCTTGTCGAGGTCCATCGCGGTGGTCTCGGTGCCGCCGCTCAGCGGAGCGCCGTCCTTCTTGCGGCGTCCTATGACCTGTTCCTGCCGTTCCACCGGGAGCTTCTCCCAGTCGTCGAGCAGCATCCTGATCCGGCGTACGACGGCGTACGAGCCGCCGGCCAGCCAGTCGTACTTCTTGTCCGTCCCGTCCGGGACGAAGATGCGCCGGTCGAAGTCGCTCTCGGCGGGCTCGGGGTTGCCGGTGCCGTCGATCTGGCCCATCAGATTGCGGGCGGTCATCGGCCGCGCGGTGGCGCCGGGGCTGCGGTTGAAGCCGTTCATCTGCCAGCGGACCCTGGCGGCGGGGGCGGCCTCCTTCTGCACGGCACGCAGCGCGTGGAAGGCCACGAGGGCGTCGTCGGCGCCGATCTGTACCCAGAGGTCACCGTCGGAGCGCTTGGCGTCGACATGGTCGGAGGAGAACGGCGGCAGCGGGTCGAGCCCCGGTGGCCGGTGGCCGACCAGGCCCGTGCGTTCGAAGAAGGTGCGGCCGAATCCGAAGGTGACGGTCAGCGAGGACGGTCCGGCATCCAGCGCGATCCCGGTGTCATGGGCCGCGCCGTCCGCAGCGCCGCTGCCGGCGGGTTCGCCGGCCATCAGCCGCCCGGCCACGGCCGACCATCGGCGCATCAGGGCAGCCGCTTCCTTCCGTCCCGCGCCGGGCGCCAGATCGAAGGCGACGAGATGGCCGCGTGCCTGAAGCGGAGTGGTGATCCCCGGTTGATGTTTCCCGTGAAACATCACCTGGGTGGAGCCGACCGCGGTCAGCGCGGTCGGCTCGTCGGGCCTGGTCGCGGCATAGCCGGTCGCACCGCCCGCCACTCCCAGGACCAGCCCGGTCGCACCGGCCGCGCCGGCGCTGCCGAGCAGCCGCCGCCGGGAGATGACACCGCTGCCCGGGGCTCCGCCGTCCGTGCCGTCGGCGGAGGGCTTGCCGTTGCCGGTGGAGTCCCTGCTGTTCGCGGAGGACTTCGCTTTGCCTGCGGAGGTCTTCCTGCTGCCGTAGGAGGTTCTGCGGCTGTTTCCGCCTGCTCCGCTGATTCCGCTGATTCCGCTGTTTCCACTCACGATGCTGCTCAGCCGATCTTCACGTTCTTGTCGATGGTCGTCTGATCGATGTCCGACGTACGCACGGTCACCGCGACCCTCCAGTTGCCCGCCATCGGGATCTGGACGCCGCTCGCGGTCCAGTGGCCCTCGGCGAGCCGGACGGGGGTGACGGGAAGCGGGCCGATGTCCTTGGACTCCAGAGTGAAGGCGAGCTTCAGTTCGGGGACGTCCATGGCCTTGCCGTCGGTGCTGTCGACCCAGAGGTGGATCTCATTGGTGCCTGTACGGGCGGGGTCGATGTCCATCCGTACCGTTCCCTTGCCGTTCTTGCCGCCCGTATCGAAGGGCAGCGTCGAAGTGACCGGGCCTTCGGCTGCCGGGGCGGATGCCGCCGTCGAACTGCGGGCCGCTTCTTCCTCGGTACGTCCCGGCTCGGTCGAGGTCAGTACGGTCGTCACGGCCAACAGCGCCACGGCGACCCCGACTTCCGCCAGCACCGAGCGGCGCAGCCCGGACCGGTCGGGGTCGGCATCGCGGACCCGCTTCTTCTCGGCGGTGGCCACGGCGGCCCTCTGCCGGGCGAGTTGCGCCGCCCGCGCGGGGTCCTCGACGGCGGACGACGGCGTGGCCGGGGTCCGGGACTCCTCGACTGCGACTTCGGCCTCCGCTCCCACCGCGTCGGCTCCGTTCGTGACCATTCGTGCGGTCCAGCGGCGCGAAATCCAGGCGATCCCGATCAGGACGGCGACGAGCCCCACCTTCACGAGCAGCAGTTGCCCGTAGCCGGTGCCGGTCAGCGCGGACCAGGTGCCGACCTGGCGCCAGGACTGGTAGATCCCGGTGGCGGCGAGCACGAGCACGCTGCCGAACGCGACGCGGGAGAAGCGCCGTACGGCCGCCGCTCCGATGTCCGGCGTCCGGTACAGCGCGACGAGCAGGGCCGTCAGCCCGCCCAGCCAGGCGGCGACGGCCAGCAGGTGCAGCACGTCGACCGGCATGGCGATGCCGGGCTGGATCCCGGTCGAGGCGTGTTCGGCGAGCGCCCAGGTCCCGGCGATCCCGGCGGCGATCACGGTGCCGCCGATGGCCAGTCCGAAGGTGAGGTCCTTCTTCTCGCGCTCGTCCTCACGCTTCGCGTACGCCCCGAACAGCACGGCGATGAAGAGCGCGGAAGCGCCGAGCAGCAGCAGCCGGGATACGAGCGCCGCCCCGGGCTTGGTGTCGAGCACGGCCTTCAGGCCGTCGAGGTCGAAGGCGTCCGCCAGTTTCCCGGAACCGGTGTACGGGTTGCGCAGGAGCAGCATGGCCAGGGTGGCCACGGTGAGGGTCATCCAGCCGCGTACGACCAGGCGTTGCAGCGGGCGTGCGCCGGCCCCGCGCTGCCAGCAGGCCAGCACGAAGGCCGCGCCCCCGGCCAGCAGGATGAAACCGGCGTACGCGGCGTAGCGCGCGATGCCGTAGAGGGTGCCGACGAGGCCGCCCCCGGCCTCGTCCGTGGGGAGGGCGACGGTGGTCTTGGAGGGGGCTCCGATGGAGAAGGTGAAGGCGCCCGAGACGGGGTGGCTGTCCGCGGAGACGGCCTGCCAGGCGACGGTGTACGTGCCGTCGGGCAGTCCGCTGTGCAGCGAAACCCCGTACTTCACGGTGGAGCCGCTCTGCAGATCACGTGGTGCGGCGCCGGTGTCGGCGCGTTTGCCGTCGGGGTCCAGGACTCTGACGGAACTGTCGCTCATGGCGACCTGTTCGGAGAAGGTGAGCGTGACCTGCTTGGGCGCGGTGCCGACCACCGCCCCGTCCTGCGGATCGCTCCCGGTGAGTGCGGCATGCGCGGACGCGGGGCCCGCGCCCCCCAGCAGCAGGCCGAACACCATGCCGACAAGGGCGGCGAGGAGTGCGGCCGCGGCGAGCGGCCGGCGCAGTGCGGGAGCGGCCGGGGGCGGTCCGAAGTGCGGGGCGGTGGCGGCTGTCATGGCGAGTCAGTCCCTCACTGCTTCTTCGGGTTGTAGGTGGTCTCCTTCACGGGAAGGTCGACCTTTATCGGCTCGGCCTTCTCGAAGTGCAGCTCCACGGGCACGCTCTCGCCCCGCTTGGGCTGCTGCTTGAGCTTCATGAACATGATGTGGCTTCCACCGCGTTCCAGATCCAGCTCGCCGTCCGCGGGCACCTCGAAGGACGTCACCATGCGCATCGTCTGGTTCTTCGTCTCGTGGATCGTGATGTCGTCCGAGAGTGAGCTGGTGACCGAGGTGAGCCGGTCGGAGGTGCCGCCGCTGTTCCGTATGACGAGGAAACCGGCCGCCATGTCGCTGACGGGCTGCGGCATGAATGCGCCGGTCACCTTCAGTTCGGGCTTGCTGTCCGAGGACGAGCACCCCGCCAGCGTCAGCCCGGTGGCGAGGGCGACGGCGCCGGCGAGGGTGGTGCGGCGGTTCACGGGTTCTCCCCCTTGACGATCTTGGGGAGGTCCTTCGTGTAGTCGTCGGGCGAGGTGTCCTCGCTGTACACGAGGTAGCCCTTGTCGGTCTTCGGGGAGAACGCGATGACCTGGGACCCGTGCATCGAGACGATGGTGCCGTCCTTCTCCTTCTTCGGCGCGTCGATGCCGATGCCGATCTGGCGTGCGCCCGCCTGGATGGCCGGGAAGTCGCCGGTGAGGCCGATGAAGGAGGCGTCCTGGGACTTGAGCCAGCTGCTGAGCGAGGACGGGGTGTCCCGTTCGGGGTCGGTGGTCACGAAGACGACCTGGAGCTTTTCCTGGTCGGCCTTGGGAAGCGACTTCTTGGCGATGGCGATGTTGCTCATGATGAGCGGGCAGACGTCGGGGCAGTTGGTGTAGCCGAAGTAGATCAGCGTCGGCTTGCCCTTGGTCTGCTCGCGGAGGTCGTACTTCTTGCCGTGGGTGTCGGTGAGGACGAGGTCGGGCTTGGTGAACGGCTGGTCGAGTACCGTCGCGGCCTTGGTCTTGGGCTGGACGGACACATCGGCGATGGGCTTCTTCGCGCCGCTGTCGTCGCTGCTGCCGCAGGCGGACAGGGTGAGTGCGGCCGCGGCGACGAACGCCGCGGCCAGCACAGTTTTCTTACGCATGGAGCACTGATTCCTGATGGGTCGGTGGGGCTGTGGGGCTGCGTGGGACTGGTGGGGCTGTGATCAGGCGGCGCGGCGTCGTCCTGCGAGGACGCCGAAGGCGACACCCGCGACGCCGATGACGATGCCGACGATGCCGAGGACGCGGGCCGTGGTGTCGCTGGAGGACGCGGCCGCCGCGGCCGTCGTCTGCTTGTCCGCGGTCTGCGCGGTGGCGTCGGCGCTCGCGCCGTGCTCGCCGGTGGTCGCCGCGGTCAGCTTGAGGACCGGCGCCGGGCTCTCGGGCTCCTCGGCCCCGTCCTTCTGCTCCTCGATCCAGCGGACGACTTCCTTGTTGTCGTACGTCTGGATGGCCTTGAACACCAACTGGTCGGCGTCCTCGGGGAGCTGGCCGATGGAGAGCGGGAACTGCTGGAAGTCGCCCGGGCGGATGCCGCGGTCGTTCTTGTCGCCCGTGGCGGTCCAGATGACCTTGGAGACGGCCTCACTGATCTTCTGGCCGTGCATGTCCAGCGGCTTGGCCAGCTTGCTCTTGGTGACCTGGACGTCCCAGCCGGGCACGGCCTGCGGCATGACGGAGGCCAGCGGGTGGTCGGTCGGGAAGTTGACTTCGACCTTGGTCGTCGAGGCGTTGTCGCGCTCGTTGGGGACCTTGAAGTTGACGGTGGCGTAGCCGCCCTTGGCGGCCTCACCCTGCGGCTGCACGCTGACGTGCGCGGAGGCCGTACCGGCGAGGATCAGCACGGTGGACGCGGCGACGCCGCCGGCGAGGGCGATGCGGGAAACGTTCATGACAGGGATTACTCCACGGAAGCACGAAGAAAAGGTGGTCCGGCACGCGGGTGCGCGACGGCATCGCGACACCTCTTCCCCATATGCGGCGTGCGTGCACGGCGTGTACGGCACCGACTTGTGCACCACCGGCTCATACGCGCCGGGTGGTCCGTGCGTCGAGCGGTGCGTGCGCCGAGTGGTGCGTGCGTCGGGCGGAGGGTGTCGCGTCAGGCTGCGAGTGCGTATGCGGGTGGCGGCCCGCGCCTGATCACCATGTGCTGCAACGGGTCCCCGGTGGCGGGGGACGGGGCGTCGGCCGCGGTACGGAGGATGCGCGGCCCGGTCGCCGGGCCCCCGGGAAGCCCGGCGCGCAGGGCGTTCACGAGCGCGAGCGCGGCGCGCAGCGCACGCAGCCGGGCCCCGGCCGCGACCTGTTGCGCGCCGTGTGCGGACAGCCGGGCCAGCCGGAACAGGGCGATCTCGCCGCGTCGTAGCAGCCAGCCGCTGGCCACGGCGGCCAGCAGGTGGCCGAGCAGCATGGGCAGGCTGGGCAGCAGACCGGCGAGGCCGGCCGGGTCCGAGACGGCTGCGGAGGCCATGTGCTGGTGGCCCCGGGCCGCCACCGACGCCGGGTCGATGCCCGCGGTGGTGACGATGCGGTGCGCTTCGGCGGCGTTCAACTGCGCCGGTCCCATGCCGCACACGAGGCTTGCCGCGAACCGGATCAGTGGGTCGTCGCCCGCCGCGGTGTCCGTCGGGGCGGGATGCGTCCCCACGCCGAAGAGGGTGTGCAGGGCGAGCTGTCCGCCGGCCAGCGCGGCGACGATGGACGGCAGCGAGCGCTCGCGTCCGGCGAGCGGTGCCACCACCGCGAAGACCCCCAGGAAGCCGGCGAGCAGGGTCCACCAGGGGACGGCCGCGGAGGAAGCCAGGGAGTGACCTGCCGCGGACAGCGCGATGCAGACCGCGGTGAACACCGCGGCCCTCAGGAGCCGCAGACCGGCTCCGGCGCGTGCGACAGGCATAGACATGGCGGGGCCATCATCGCACCGCGCCCCGGGCCTCCGTACGGCAGGTCCGGAAGGTCACCTTCCAGCCGATTGGATGGGGCCGGGGCCGCTGTGGCCGGGTTCGGACACCGGGTGGGGGGATCGGCCGGGTTCGGCATACACGGGTGTACGGAGTGCTGGTATCCGCCGAATGAGCGGTCTCACATCCGGTCTGTGCTTACGAACGCCCCTGCGCGGCAATACGTATCGGTATGTCGAGCCGCAGCCAGGAGGCTGGAGCATGAGCATCTGGTGGTCCCTCCATTTGCGGCGCGAGGCTGCGAGCGTTCCGCTCGCCCGTCGTTTCCTGCTGGGCACGATGGAGACCGCAGGCGTGGATCCGGAGATCTCCTTCGACCTCTCGGTCGCGCTCACCGAGGCCTGTGCGAACGCCGTTGAGCACGGCGGCGACCACAGGGTCCAGGGCGAGCAGAGCGACGACCGGGATCCGTGGGACGTATGGGACGAGCTGCCCGGGACGGCCTCCGGGCAGTACCGGGTCACCGCCTATCTGGACGGCGAGAAGTGCCGTATCGAAGTCGTCGATTCGGGGCCGGGCTTCCCCGCCAGGCGCACGCTGCGCACGTCCGCGCAGCAGCGCGATCCCCTGCAGTACCCGTCGCTCGGCGCGGAGGACGGCCGGGGGCTCTGTCTGATCGAGCAGCTCGCCGACCATGTGCACTTCGGCAACCGTCCCGGCCGCGGAGCCGTGGTGAGCTTCGACAAGGTTCTGAAATGGCGGAAGGACGCCCTGCTCATGGTGTCCTGAGCGGGGCGTCCTTCGACGCGTGGAAGACCCGTGACCGGGCCTGCCGGGCAGGCCGGGCCTTTCGGATCAGCCCTTGAGCCGAGCCATCCACGCCTCGACCTCGTCGGCCCGGCGCGGCAGCTTGTCGGAGAGGTTCCGGTTGCCGTCCTCGGTGACGAGGATGTCGTCCTCGATCCGGGCGCCGATGCCCCGGTACTCCTCGGGCACGGTCAGGTCGTCGGCCTGGAAGTACAGACCGGGCTCGACCGTGAGACAGACGCCGGGCTCCAGCGTTCCGTTGACGTACGTCTCGGTGCGCGCGGCGGCGCAGTCGTGGACGTCCATGCCGAGCATGTGGCCGGTGCCGTGGAGCGTCCAGCGGCGCTGGAGGCCCAGCTCCAGGACCTTGTCCACGGACAGGTCGCCCAGCAGGCCCCACTCGACGAGCTTCTCGGCGAGTACGCGCTGCGCCGCGTCGTGGAAGTCGCGGTAGTCGGCACCGGGCTTGACGGCCGCGATGCCGGCTTCCTGGGCCTCGTACACGGCGTCGTAGATCTTCCGCTGCAGCGGCGTGAACGTGCCGTTGATCGGAAGGGTGCGCGTCACGTCGGCGGTGTAGAGGTCGTTGGTCTCCACACCGGCGTCGAGCAACAGCAGCTCGCCGGAGCGCACCGGGCCGTCGTTGCGCACCCAGTGCAGGGTGGTGGCGTGCGGGCCGGCCGCGCAGATCGAGCCGTAGCCGATGTCGTTGCCCTCGATGCGGGCGCGCAGGAAGAAGGTGCCCTCGATGTAGCGCTCGCTGGTGGCCTCGGCCTTGTCGAGGACCTTCACGACGTCCTCGAAGCCGCGTGCGGTGGCGTCGCAGGCCTTCTGCAGTTCGGCGATCTCGAAGGCGTCCTTGACCAGTCGGGCCTCGGAGAGGAAGACGCGCAGTTCCTTGTCGCGCTCGGCGGTGACCTTGTCGGTCAGCGCGGCCTCGATGCCGGCGTCGTGGCCGCGGACGTTACGGACCGGGCCGGTGGCCTCGGTCAGCGCGGACTGGAGCTCGCGCACGTCCTTCGCCGGGATGCCCAGCAGCTGCTCGGCCTCGGCGAGGGAGTGACGGCGGCCCACCCAGAGCTCGCCCTGGCCGTCGAGCCAGAACTCGCCGTTCTCGCGGTTGGAGCGCGGCAGCAGGTGGATGGTCGCCTCGTGCCCGTGCTCGGTCGGCTCCAGGACGAGGACGCCGTCCTGGGTCTGGTCGCCGGTGAGGTACGCGTACTCGGTGGAGGCACGGAAGGCGTACTCGGTGTCATTGGAGCGGGTCTTCAGGTGGCCCGCGGGGATGACCAGACGCTCACCGGGGAAACGCGCGGAGAGCGCGGCACGGCGGGCGGCGGTGTGCTCGGCCTGGGCGATCGGTTCGAGGCCGTGGAGTTCCGTATCGGCCCAACCGGACTTCATGTTCGCGGCGAGTTCATCGGAGACGACCGGGTACAGGCCGTTCTTCCGCTGCTTGACCGTCTCTTCTTCCTCGGTCTCCGGGGTTTCCGGGGTGAGCTCCTCAGCCACGACTTGTCTCTCCTTGATACGACACTGGACCCCGTCCATCGTACGGGCGTACGGAAGGGGGCACAGGGCCGGAAGACCTGTTACACGGAGTCCGGCCCGGGGCGGGCCGTACGAGTCGGCCGGGGCAGGCCGTAGAGCTCTCAGTCGAAGCGTGCGGCCAGAATGACCACGTCCTCCGCGCTGTCGTCCTGGTCGAGCACGTCGGGCAGGACGGTCCGCAGTACGTGGTCGGCGACGGATCCGGCGTCGTCCCGCAGCGCCTTCGGTACGCGCGCCGCCGCCGAGTGGAGCCGTGCGAACGCCCGGTCCATCGAGTCGCCGGTACGGCGCAGCAGCCCGTCGGTGTAGAGGAGTACGGTCTCGCCGGGCGCCGGGGTGATCTCCACACTGGGCGCCTCCCAGCAGGCAAGCATGCCCAGTGGCGCGGAGACCGAGGTCTCGATGAACTCGGTGCGCCGGTCGCCGATCACGAGGGGCGGGGTGTGGCCGGCGCCGGCCAGCAGGATCGTGCGACGGGCGGGTTCGCAGTAGGCGAACAGGGCGGTGGCGGAACGGGCGGGTTCGGTCAGCCGCAGCAGCAGCTCCAGATCAGAGAGCACGGCGACCGGATCCTCGCCCTCCATCACGGCGTACGCCCGCAGACCGGCGCGCAGCCGGCCCATGGCGGCCAGGGCGCTCGGCCCGGAGCCGTTCACCGAGCCCACGGCGAGACCGAGTGCGCCTTCCGGCAGTGCCAGCGCGTCGTACCAGTCGCCGCCGCCCTGCGGTGCCGTGCGATGGCGGGCGGCCAGCTGTACGCCGGGGACCCGGGGCAGCCGGGTGGGCAGCAGCTCCTCCGTGACGGTGGCGACATCGGCCCTGGCCCGCTCCAGCTCCAGCAGCCTGGCCAGATGCTCGCCCGCGTGTCCGGCGTAGAGGTCGAGGAGATGGCGTTGGCGTTCCAGCGGTTCGGCGGGTTCGTCGTACAACCAGACGGCGGCACCGAGCCTGCCGGTCGCTTCGGCGCTGAGCGGCAGGGCGTGGCTGGCGGCGTATCCGAGCCGGGCGGCGACCTCGCGGCGGCGGGGGTCGAGGCTGCTGTCGCCGAGCAGATCGGGGATGGTCAGGGCGCCTTCGGTGTCCGGGAGCCCTTCCAGGATCCGGCCGTAGGAGGTGGCGCTGCGCGGAACCGTCTCGATGTGTCCGAGCTCGGCGTGGGCGAGTCCGAGGCCGATGGTGCTGACGGGGCCGCGGCGGTCGGACGGTTCGAACACGACCAGTCCGCGACGGGCGCCGACCAGGGCGGCTCCGGCGTCCAGCAGCTCATGCAGGGCGTCGTCGAGTGTGCTGGTTCTGGCCAGTCGCTCGGTGAGTTCGTGGAGCGTGGTGAGATCGGAGATCCAGGCAGCGAGCCGGTCCTGGATGAAGGCTCCGGGGGCGGCCGGTACTCCGGACAGAGAACCGGCAGTGTGCGCTGAAACAGGAACCATGGGATCGATTCCAGCCACTTTCGGCAGGTGCGGGGCGCTCATGGCAGTCGGCTTTCCCGCCGGTGCGATTCGTCGAATAGCATCGCAAACCCCCATGTCATTCTGCGCCGCTATCAGTGCATCCACATGTACACGTAGCATCCACATGTACACGCACAAGTAAGGCGATGTCCAGCATTGTCCCTGCGGGATTTATGGTGTCCGGGCTACTGTCAAGTTGGCTGAAAAATGCACCCTGTGGCGGCTATTTGCGGTCGACTGGGTGTGCTCGACAAGGGGTGTTCTCGGGGTGAAGTCCCGGAGGGAGCGTCGTTTCGGGCATGCTGGGTACGTAATCGATGATGACCAGGGGCAGTTCTGATCGCCCCGGAACCCGGCAGCGGGCCCGGACGTCCTCTCTTGTGACGGCCGCGCCCCACCCCCGAGTGGCGGGGTCTGCACCGTGGGACGACAGGCGCGATACGTGCGCCGCTCCTCGCCATGATCGTGTCCGGACCCGTCTCGCCCCTGCTCGACCAGGCTCGGCCCATGCTCGGTACCGACGACCCACCCGTACCGCAGATTTGAAGAGCATGTACGCACAGTGAAGTGATGAACGCGTGTTGTGACGTACGCGTGGTGTGATGTGGACCCTCGGCGTTCAACGGAAAGGAACGAGCGCTCATGCGCGAGATCCTCGGTAGGCGACGCAGGCTCCGGCTCCGGCGCAGGGGAAGGCCCGCCCAGCTCGACGCGGTCCTGACCTGTGCCACCGCATGGCAGTGGCCCGTGCTCCCCGGAGTGGGACCGGAGGCGGCCGGTGGCCGCGGTGACCGCGGCCGTGGTTGCGCCTGTCCCGATCCCGAGTGCGTCGTACCCGGCGCACACCCCTTCGATCCCGGTCTCCTCGCGGCGACCACCGACGAGCGCATGGTGCGCTGGTGGTGGGCGAACCGCCCCACCGCTCCGATCGTGCTGGCCACCGGCGGCAGTGCCCCGTGCGCGCTGAGCCTGCCGGCCGTGGCCGCCGCCCGGGCGCTGGCCGAGCTGGACAGGATGGGCACGCGGCTCGGACCCGTGGTGGCGACGCCGACCCGGTGGTCGCTGCTGGTCGCCCCGTACACCCTCGAACGGCTCGGTGAGCTGCTGCACGCCCAGGACTGGGTGCCCAGCTCGCTGCGATTCCACGGCGAGGGCGGCTATCTCGTTCTTCCGCCGTCCGAGGTGGGGGCGGGGCAGGTGCGCTGGGAGCGGGCTCCCGCAGCGGGCCCCCGGCCGCGCTCGAACCGGGGAGCCTCCGTCCCCGTCCCCGGGCCCGCCGCGCCGTGGCTGCCGGATGTGGGTGCGGTGCTGGACGCGCTGGTCGAGGCGAGCAACGGAGCACCGGACGGCGGCAGCCGGCTCGCCTACTGACGGGCGG
Source organism: Streptomyces sp. NPDC058092 (assembly GCF_042884935.1). Lineage (NCBI taxonomy): Bacteria > Bacillati > Actinomycetota > Actinomycetes > Kitasatosporales > Streptomycetaceae > Streptomyces > Streptomyces sp. NPDC058092. Next base: position 132,269 of record NZ_JBHVSY010000002.1, on the reverse strand, counting down.
TCGGCTCACTCATTCGGGCGTGAGCCGACCCGAGTCGACGTAACAAAAGGGGCGTGCGGGGCCGGGGCGTTCATATTCCGTCGATATCCCCGTCAGGCCGTCAGGAATTCGGGCGGAACCGATACCTGTCGACAGTGGCGACAGGTATCCACGGGGTCTATGGGGGTCGACGGGTGTCTGCGGATGAGGCCGGGCGACTTTTCCGGATCCTCTCTCCGCCCCGGTTCTCTCCACCCTCGTTCTCTTGTCGGTCCATGCAAAGCCTGCCGCTGCAAAGTGGGTCGACGCAGGGTTTTCTGATGGATCTTCCGAATCTTCCTGGAAGGATTCTTCGAAAATTTATTCGACTAACTCTGCGGAAGGGTATTCGCTGAGCATTTCCGGGTGTCCGGCCGCCGTGGAGGCGGACGTGCCGTCAATCAGGGCCCTGGCGTGCCGAGTTGACGGCGGCACGCAGGTGCTGGGAAGCCGGGGCCGGTCGCGCAGGGAGGGGCTCGGTGGCCCGGGGCGTCCGTACCGGCGGGGGAGTCGTGCGCGGGCTCGTGTTCCGCGTCGTGCGCTGTGTGCGCCGTATCCGGAAATGAGGATGCCCGATCGCTGGCGACGGGGGATGCACCAGCGACCGGGCTTCTAGAACGGTAACAAGAGATCTGCCGTTCGCAAATTCGATCTCACGTATTCGGACAGCGATTTACCTGCGAGTACGGGGAGTTGTGACGCGCATCACTGTACGGCCCCGGAATCGTCACTGTCAGCTGAGCGTCACTTGGCGGTTGGTGAGCCCGCCGCGGGCCCGCCGCTCCTCGGCGGTGAGCGGAGCGTCCGAAGCGAGCGCCGCGGTCAGCCGCTCGGCGAGCTCGGCCGCGGGCTTCTCGCACTCCGTGGCCCCCATCGCACGCGGCAGATCCCAGACCGGGACCATCAGCCCGTGCGCCCGGAAGGAACCGACCAGCCGCGTCCCTTCGCCCAGCGACGAGGTGCCGGCGGCGTGCAGCCGGGCGAGCGCGTCGAGGAGCTGCTCCTCGGGGTGGGGCATGACCCAGCGCAGGTGGTTCTTCTCCGGGGTCTCGCACCAGTACGCGGCGTCCACGCCGGAGAGCCGCGACGTCGGGATCGCCGCCTCGTTCGCCCGCTCCAGGGACGCGGACACCTCGGGCGTGGCGTTCTCCGCGTCCGGAACCCAGAACTCGAAGCCGGAGCGGACCGCGGGCTCGAACGCCGCGCCGGGGTCGAGCAGGTCCTGCAGCCGCGGACCTTCCGCCGGTGCGCGCCGGGCGGCCACGGGCGAACCGGGCTCGGCGGCCAGCGCCCGCTGCAGCGTGTCCGCGAGGTCACGGCTGAGGTCACCGGACGGGGTGTCGTTCTGCAGGGCGAGCAGCACCGAACCGTCGTCGCGGCGGAGCGCCGGCCATGCCATCGGAAGGACGGTCGCGAGCGTTACCGAAGGCACGCCCTCGGGCAGCCCGCCCTTCAGCGTCAGCTCGACCGTGGCGGCGGGCACCAGCTCGCGCAGAGCGACCCAGTCGCACTCACCGGCCAGCCCCTCGAAGGGCCGGTGGACGAGTTCGGTCACGGCCTGGGCGGCGGCGCGGCCGTGGCACGCCTTGTAGCGGCGGCCCGAACCGCACGGGCAGGGCTCGCGAGCCCCCACCACCGGGATCTCGCCATCCTTGAGCTGCTGCTTCCCGGCCTTGGTCTGAGGGCGCTTCTTGGCCATGGTGGGCTTTCTCCCGATTGCGACAGTGCGGTCTGGGCCGCGAGCCTAGCGGCCCGCGTCGCGTCCGGGGCACATGCGCCCGCGTGCCCGGCGGTTGCAGAGGTGCCGAACGCCCGCGCGTACGCCCGCCGGCCTGGTCGCCCGTACGTCCGTCCACCGATCCGTGTGCCGGTGCGGGTGGTCGTACCGCAGTCGTCGCACACTCCCGTGCCCGTACCCGTAGCTGTGCGCGGCCCCGTAGTCGTGTCCGTACCTGTACCCGTGCCTGTGCGGGAACGTCAGCCCACGTCGTCGAAGGCGTCCGCGAAGCCCAGCCCGTCGAGCCCTGATGCATCCGGTACCCCGGACACCCGCCCGTGCCCCTCGCTGACGAGGACCCACACGGTGACTTCGCCGGAAACGCTGTCGCGCACGCCCCACTCCTCGGCGAGCGCGCTGATGATGTTGAGCCCGCGGCCGCCGCGCGCCGTCACCGACGGTGTGGCCGGAATCGGTCGGGTCGGACCGCCTCCGTCCGTCACTTCGACGGTCAGCCCGCCCGTTCTGTCCACGCGCCATGCGGCGCGGATGTCGCCGTCACCCACATCCGTGTGTCGCCCCAGTGGCCTGCCGTGCCGGCAGGCGTTGCTGAGTAGTTCGGAAAGGATCAATACAGCATCGTCGACGACCGAATCCGGCACCCCGTAGCTGCGCAACTGCTCACGCATCCGATGCCGCGCCCGACCCACGCCCGCAGGGCCATGGGGTACGGCCATGCTCGACGACGTGGGCACTTCCTGTGCCACCACCAACGCCACCCCCGAGACCTCCTTTGCCCCACGCCACGGAGTGGATGCCCCCCTGGACTGGGCCGGAAACCGGCCAATCGCCTGCTGGTGACGCACTCGTAACGATCGAATACGGTTCGAATGCGCCGGTGTACTCCGTGTAACTGGTGTTAAGGGCGTCCCAGTTGTGACAGAACCTGTTTCGGGCGGTTCGTGATGATTGCCTCGACTCCGAGATCGATGCAGAGCTCCACGTCCTCCGGTTCGTCGACCGTCCAGACGTGTGCACGATGCCCCGCATGGTGCAGGCGCTCGATGTAGCCGGGGTGGCTGCGTACGATCCGCATCCCCGGACCGGCGATCCGCGCCCCCGCCGGCAGCCGCCCGTCACGCAGACGTGGCGAGACGAACTGCATCAGATAGACGGTGGGCAGGGTGGGCGACGCGACCTGGATGCGGTGCAGGGAGCGTGCCGAGAAGCTCATGATCCGCACCGGGGACGGGCCGTCGGCCGGCGGCGCGTCGAGTTCGAAGCGCTTCAGCAGGTGCAGCAGCCGCTCCTCGACCTGACCCGCCCAGCGGGTGGGGTGCTTGGTCTCGATGGCCAGCTGGAGCGGGCGCCCGGCGGCCCGTGTCTCGGTGACCAGTTCGAGCAGCCGTTCCAGGGTGAGTACGGAGGTGAGTTCCCCCGGCACCGGATCCCAGTCCGGGGACTCCGACTCCTCGCGGTCCTTCCAGGAGCCGAAGTCGAGGGCGGCGAGCTCGGAGAGCTCCAGTGCGGAGACGGCGCCGCGGCCGTTGGAGGTGCGGTTCACCCGGCGGTCGTGTACGCAGACGAGGTGCCCGTCGGCGGTGAGCCGTACATCGCACTCCAGGGCATCGGCGCCGTCCTCGATCGCCTTCCGGTATGCGGCCAGGGTGTGCTCGGGGGCGTCGTCGGACGCGCCCCGGTGGGCGATGACCTGGATGGGAGGGTGTGCGGACTGCTGCCGTGCGTGGGTCACTGCGTCATGGTGTCACCGAGGAGGGAGTGCTGGGTACAGCTCGCGCCGCGACAGCACGCGCCTCGCACCGGGTGCCCGTTTTGCCGGATGTAAAGATGGGCGTGCGGATGCACAGGTCCTGCTTACAGTGGCCTGACGTGCCGTGGGAAAAGCTGTCCCGGGACACGTACACAGCGGATCTCTTGCCGAAAATGATGTGGAACCGAGGAGTAAAAAGCTGTGAGCACAGAGAACGAGGGCAACGAGGGCACTGCGGGCGAGGCCGTTCCGTCCGTTCCGTCCACACCTCCAGTGCCGGCCGACGCTTCTCAGGGGTCGCCCGGGAGCACGCCCGCGTCCCCACACGGACCCACGCCCGCGTCCCCACACGGACCCACGCCCGCCCCGGCGCACCCGGAGGCGCCGGACGCGGCAACCGCGCGGCAGCCGCTCCCCCCGACGGGCGAACCGGCCGACGCGACCGCGCACACAGCTCCCATTCCGGCCACGCCTGCCCCCGGGTTCCAGTCGGCCGCCGAAGCCAACTGGCCCCCGCCCCCTCCCGCCGTCCCCGCGTACGCGCACCACGGCGCGGACGGCGGAGGTCCGGTCTGGGGCGCCCCGGCTCAGCTCCACTCCCCCGAAGGCCCGCGCAAGCGGGGCATGGGCGGCGCCCTGGTGGCCGCGGTGGTGGTGGCGGCGCTGGTCGCCGGCGGTATCGGCGGCGCCCTCGGCTACTGGGCGGCCGACCGGAACGGCGGTTCCAACGGCTCGACCACGGTCTCGGCGTCGGCCGATCCGCAGGACCTCAAGCGTGACCCCGGCACGGTCGCGGGCGTGGCCGCCAAGGCGCTGCCCAGCGTGGTCACCATCGATGCGCAGGGCGGTGACGGCGAGGGCGGTACGGGCACCGGCTTCGTGTACGACAAGGAAGGCCACATCCTCACGAACAACCACGTGGTGGCCTCCGCGGCGGACAGCGGCCAGCTCACGGTGACGTTCTCCAACGGCAAGAAGTACGACGCCGAGGTGGTCGGCCGGGCGCAGGGCTACGACGTCGCCGTTCTGAAGCTGAAGAACCCGCCGTCGGGGCTCGCCCCGCTGTCCCTCGGCAATTCGGACCGGGTCGCGGTCGGCGATTCGACGATCGCGATCGGCGCCCCGTTCGGTCTGTCCAACACGGTGACCACGGGCATCATCAGCGCCAAGAACCGGCCGGTCGCCTCCGGTGACGGTTCCGGTGGCAGCAACTCGTACATGAGCGCCCTGCAGACCGACGCCTCGATCAATCCGGGCAACTCCGGCGGCCCGCTGCTCGATTCGCGCGGCGCGGTCATCGGCATCAACTCCGCCATCCAGTCGGCCGGGAGCAGTGTCGGTCAGACCCAGGCGGGCTCCATCGGCCTCGGCTTCGCGATCCCGATCAACCAGGCGACGAACGTCGCCCAGCAGCTGATCAAGACCGGCCGGCCGGTCTACCCGGTGATCGGTGCCACGGTCATGATGGACGACAAGACCGGCGGCGCGGTCATCTCCGACCAGGGCGCGGGCGGTACGGCAGCCGTGTCGAAGGACGGCCCCGCGGCCAGGGCCGGCCTCCGGGCGGGCGATGTCATCACGAAGTTCAACGACAGCGTGATCGACAGCGGTCCGACCCTGATCGGTGAGATCTGGACCCACAAGCCCGGCGACCGGGTGACCGTGACCTACAAGCGCGACGGCAGGACGGCAACGACCGAAGTCACCCTGGGGGAGCGCAAGGGCGACAGCTGACCGGCTAGGCTGTTCTCGCGTCAACCGCGGTCCATGGACCGATGACGCGGGGTGGGTTGCCCGAGCGGCCTAAGGGAACGGTCTTGAAAACCGTCGTGGCAGCGATGTCACCGTGGGTTCAAATCCCACACCCACCGCTTGCAGGTCAGCGTAGATGCTGGTCGGAAGGGGTGTCTCTCGGTGAGAGACACCCCTTTGTCGTTTCATCCTGGGCTCGATGGACCGGACGGGGCCGTCCCGGGCCCGGTCTCGTCCTCGTTCTCGTAGCTCGTGGTGAGGCGGGCTGCCGAGGCGATGGTGGCGCGGGCTTCGCGTTCGGTGAGGCCGGTGCGGACGGCGGCGTGGGTGAGGGCGTCCGCCAGGGCGTCGCCGAAGCCGTGTTCGTAGGCGCGGCAGGCTGCCCAGAAGAGCCGTGTGTTGCGCTGGCCCTCGTGTGCCGCGAGGACGAAACGGACCAGTCCCCGGCCCTGTTCGGGCCGGGCCGTGGGGTGGTGAGGGCGTGCGGGGGGCTTGAGCAGGTGGAGGAGTGCGCGGGGGCAGGGGGCAGGCGGGAGGTCGGCGGTGCCCGGGGCGAGCCGGTACGTGCCATGGGCGGTGACCGAGCCGGGGCCCACCAGGTAGCCGCCGGCGCCCCGGACGTCGATGCCGGGGGCGAGGCGGCTCGCGGAGTTCGGTACGGAGACGCCGGGCGGGCCGGTCAGCCAGATGTGGCGGCCGCCGCTGGGCGTGAGCACGGTGACGGTCGGCGGGATGGTGAACAGGTGGTGCAGGGCGATCTGCTGGAGCGATGCGGCGGAGTCGCTTCTGCCGGTGGTGTCGATGTCCAGGTCGATGCCGATGAGATGGTGCGGGGGCCGGCCGCACGCGATGCCGTAGCCGGTGGCCCAGGGGGCGGCGGCGAACAGGGCGCGGACGGCGGCGGGGTTCGTGGTGGCGTCGTGGACGCCGTGTCCGGGAAGGCCGCAGGCGCCCCGGCAGGTGACCGGCCGGTCCTCGTTCCGGTGCGGAGAGGGCAGGGCGGGGAGCTTTCCGGCGGAGAGCGGGATGACGGGGAGCCCGCGCTCGGCGGCGGAGAGTGCGTGAGCCAGGGCCAGGGTGGCGGTCTGCCGGTCGATGGTGGCCATGGCTCTATTTTCGTACAGACGTTCGAAGAAGGGAAGGGGATGGGATGCCGGCCGGCTGGGGTGCCGGAACGCTTCTTCTCTTGCGGGGTACGGGCTCGGGCGGGGCCGGAGGCTGCGGGAGGGGGCGCGGGAGGGGTGTGAGCTGGGGCTTTGGCGGCGTGAGTGGGTTTATCGGGTGTTCCTCACGCTTGCGGGGGAATCGGATCGTGTGGGTGGTTCGCCGGGGATCCGGTGGGCAACTCTGCTGTCGCGACGTCGTGACCAAGCCGGGGCGGTCGGCCAACTGCCCCGGAACAAGCCGTACTTTCGGTTCCTGGAGGAATTGACATGGCAAGCATCCGTACCGCTCGTGCCCTCGCCGCTGTCGCAGCCCTGCCTCTCGCCGCCGCACTCTTCAGCGGCGTGGCCCAGGCCGACAGCGGCTCGTTCGCGAACGACGGATCGAACGCGGCTGTTGCCACGGTCGTCGGCAGCGGCGTCGGCGGCAACAACTCCGGCAATTCGTCCACCTCGCAGCAGCAGGCCGTCGGCTCCGGCGCGTCGAACCGAAGCAACTCCGCGCAGGTGAACGGCTCGGCGTTCACCGTGGTCGACCAGCACAGCGAGTATCTCGCGGTGAACTTCACCAATCTCTGGTGAGCCGGGTCCCGGCCATGAGCCGGTCGGGGGGTCGGGTCACGGCTGGTTGAACGGCGGCCTGCGCGAGGGCACTTGGGTGCCCTCGCGCAGGCCGCTTCGCGTTGTGCCGGCGGTCGGGTCGGGGCGTCGTCGACCTTGACAGGGCAGGCAGATCTGACGGACAGTCAGAAACCTTGAGTGCGTACCCGAATCCGTACTTCCGTATCCGTACGCCTGTGTCCGGGAGGCAGCTGTCGTGCACCTCGCCCAGACGGAGCGTCAGCAACAGCTGCGCGCCGAACTCCGTACGTACTTCCGCAAGGTGATGCCCAGGAGGGACGCGAGGACGGCGCCCGGGGCCGAGGACCCGGCCGGGCAGCGCCGACTGCTGCGCCGGATCGGTGCGGACGGGATGCTCGGACTCGGCTGGCCCGTCGAGTACGGCGGCCAGGGCCGCGGACCCGACGAGCAGTTCGTCTTCTTCGACGAGGCCTACCGGGCGGGGGCGCCCGTCTCGATGGTCACCCTCAACACCGTCGGACCGACGCTGATGAAATACGGGACCGACGAGCAGAAGGCCTACTTCCTGCCCAGGATCCTCCGCGGCGACCTCGTCTTCGCCATCGGCTACAGCGAGCCGGAGGCCGGTACGGACCTCGCGGCGTTGCGCACCAGGGCCGTGCGGGACGGTGACTCCTGGGTGATCGACGGGCAGAAGATCTTCACCAGCAACGCGCAGAACGCGGACTGGATCTGGCTCGCCTGCCGTACGGACCCGGATGCGCCGAAGCACCGGGGCATCTCGATCCTGCTGGTTCCGACGGACGCCCCCGGGTTCTCCTGGACGCCGATCGAGACCGTGGGCGGGCTGACCACGACGTCCACCTACTACGACGGGATACGGGTGCCCGCCACCCGTATGGTCGGCGCGGAGAACGACGGCTGGGGGCTCATCACCAACCAGCTGAACCATGAACGGGTGGCTCTCGCCGCCATCGGAATGCAGGCCGAGGACTTCTACGAGGCAGCACTCGCCTTCGCCCGCACCCCCGACCCGGTCACGGGCCGGCGTCCGGTCGACGAGCCGTGGGTGCGGACCCGGCTGGCCGAGGCCTACGCCCGGCTGGCGGCGACGCGCCTGCTCAACTGGCGCCTGGTGGGGGATGTCGGCGCGGGTTCCCTGGCCCCCGGCGAGGCGAGCGGCGTGAAGTTCGTGGGAACCGAGAGCGCAGTCGAGGTGTACCGGATCTGCCAGGAGATCACGGGCGAGGCCGGGACGATCCGGGGCGGTTCGCCCGGCGCCTTCGGGGACGGGGAGCTGGAGCGGATGAACAGGGCGGCGCAGATCAACACCTTTGGGGGCGGAGTGAGCGAGGTGCAGCGGGAGATCGTCGCGACCATGCGGCTCGGCATGAAGAGGGGCAAGCGGTGACGGACGCGCGGGAACGGCGGGCGGAACGGGGCGGGCCGGACCGGTTGTACGAGCGGCTCAAGGAGTTCGAGGGGCGGGCCGCCGCGACCGCGGGCACCGGCAAGGACCCGGTCAACGAGCCGATGATCAGGCACTGGTGCGAGGCGATGGGGGACACCGGCCCCGCCTACGCGGGACCGGACGCGATCGCGCCGCCGACGATGCTGCAGGCGTGGACGATGGGCGGTCTGTCGGGGCACACCGACCGCTCCGAGGCGTACGAGGAGCTGTTCGGGCTGCTCGACGGCGCGGGCTGCACCTCGGTGGTCGCGACCGACTGCGAGCAGGAGTATCTGCGGCCGCTGCGGCCCGGCGACCGCATCACGTTCGACGCGTTGATCGAGTCCGTCTCGGAGCGCAAGACGACCAAGCTGGGGACGGGGTATTTCGTGACGACGCGGATGGACGTCCGCGCGGAGGGTGAGCTTGCCGGGACGCACCGCTTCCGGATCCTCAAGTACGCGCCGGCCGCGGCGATGCGGGCGGCGCGTTCCGGCGGCCGGAGCCCGCGCCCGAGGCCGGTGATCAACCGGGACAACGCCGGGTTCTGGCAGGGCGTCGCCGAGCGCAGGCTGCTGATCCAGCGGTGCGGCGAGTGCGCCACGCTGCGCTTTCCCTGGCTGCCCGGCTGCAACGCGTGCGGCTGCCAGGAATGGGACACGGTCGAGGCGAGTGGCGACGGCACCGTTTTCAGCCACGTCGTGATGCACCACCCGCCCTTCCCGGCCTTCAGCGCCTCGGACGGGGGCGGACCGTACGCGGTGGCGCTGATAGAGCTGGCAGAAGGGGTACGGATGGTCAGCAATGTGATCGGGGTGCCGTACGACAAGGTGCGGACGGGAATGCCGGTGCGGCTGGAATTCCTCCGCGCAGACCAGGAGTTGGAGCTTCCGGTCTTCCGGGGAGGCGAGGGCTGACATGGACTTCGTACCCACCGAGGAACAGACCGCGGCGCAGGGGCTGGCGGCGCGGATCTTCGGGGATCTGTCGACGCACGAACGCCTGGCCGGGGCCGGCACGGGGACGGACGCCGAGCTGTGGAAGGAGCTCTGCGGGGCCGGACTGACCGCGGCGGTCGAGGAGATCGGGCTGCTCGGCCTGGTGCTCCTGCTGGAGGAGCAGGGCCGGACGACGGCGCAGGTGCCGTTCGCGGCGAGCTGTGTGTACGGGCTGCTCGCCGTCGCCTCGCACGGCACCGACGAACAACGGGACCGGCTGTTGCCCCCGCTGCGGGACGGCACGGACGTCGCCACCGGGGCGTTCCCGGCACGCGGCGGGACGCGGGCGGACGGCGAGGGGCGGCTGAGCGGCAGCGTGCCGTACGTGCCGTGGCTGCGGGACGCGTCCCTCGTCCTCGTCGCGGACTCGGAGCGGGGGCTGTGGATCCTACGGACCGGTGATCCGGGTGTGGCGACGGAGCCGGTCGAGACCACGGCACCGTGGTCGGCCGCGCGGCTCGTCCTGGACCGGGCGCGCGGGGAGCGGCTCGGTGGTGAAGGGGCGCCTGACGCCCTCGACGCACCCGAGCGGCCCAGGGGGGCCAGGCCGTACGGAGAAGCACTCGGGTCCATCGAGGACGTCAGGCGCCCCGGGGCGTACGAGCAAGTGCTGGCTGCAAGCCGGATCGCGTTCGCCGGGCTGCAGGCCGGGGTGTGCGCCGGTTCGCTGGCCCGGGCCGTCGCCCACACCAACACCCGGGAGCAGTTCGGGCGTCCGCTCTCCACCAAGCAGGCGGTACTGCTGCGCGCCGCCGACGCCCATATGGACACCGAAGCGATCCGGGTCACCGCGTACGAGGCGGCATGGCGCCATGACACGGGGCTGCCGTACGGGCCGCAGGCGCTGACCGCCGCCTGGTGGGCGTCGGAGGCCGGGAAACGGGTCGTGCACGCCGGACAGCATCTGCACGGCGGAACGGGCGCGGACCTCGACCACCCCGTACACCGTCACTTCCTCTGGGGTCGTCAGCTCGACGCCTATCTGGGATGCGGCAGCGAAGTACTTCAGGAACTCGGCCAGTCACTGGTGAAGGAGGGGCCGGAGTGAAGGTCGGCAAGAAGCTGGCGCCGCTGGAGATCGCGGTGACCCGCACCCTGATCGTGGCGGGCGCCCTCGCCTCCCGCGACTACCAGGACGTGCACCACGACGCGGAACTCGCCCGGGAGAAGGGCTCCCCGGACATCTTCATGAACATCCTGACGACCAACGGCCTGGTCGGCCGGTACGTCACCGACCGCTTCGGCTCGTCGGCCGTGCTCCGCAAGGTCGCCATCAGACTGGGCGCGCCCAACTACCCGGGGGACACCATGGTCCTGAGCGGCACGGTCACCGCCATCGGGGACGACGGGACGGCCGAGGTGTCGATCGTCGGAACCAACGGTCTCGGCAGGCATGTCACGGGCACGGTGACGGTGACCGTGCCCATGAGTGTGACCGGCGGCGTTCCCCAGGGGGCGGCATGAGCCTGCGCAGAGCCGCCTCGCTCGGCGGCAGAGCGGCGGTCGTGGGGATCGGGGCGACCGAGTTCTCCAAGGACTCCGGTCGCAGCGAACTCAAACTGGCCGTCGAAGCGGTGCGGGCCGCCCTCGACGATGCCGGGCTGACCCCTGCCGATGTCGACGGTCTGGTCACCTTCACCATGGACACCAGCCCCGAAATCACCGTCGCGCAGGCGGCCGGCATCGGTGAGCTGTCGTTCTTCTCCCGTATCCACTACGGCGGCGGGGCGGCCTGCGCCACCGTCCAGCAGGCGGCGATGGCCGTGGCGAGCGGAGTGGCCGACGTCGTGGTCTGCTACCGCGCGTTCAACGAACGTTCCGGGCGCAGATTCGGCTCCGGCGTGCAGCAGCGCGAGCCCACCGCGGAGGGCACGGCGCTCGGCTGGAACCTCCCCTTCGGGCTGCTCACCCCGGCCTCCTGGGTCGCCATGGCCGCCCAGCGCTATCTGCACACGTACAACCTGACGCCGGAGGCCTTCGGCCATGTCGCGGTCACCGACCGGCGCCATGCCGCCCGCAACCCCGCGGCGTACTTCTACGGGAAGCCGATCACCCTGGCCGATCACGCCGCGTCGCGGTGGATCGTCGAACCTCTGCGGCTGCTCGACTGCTGTCAGGAGACCGACGGCGGGCAGGCGATCGTCGTCACCAGCGCGGAACGGGCCCGGGACCTGCCACGGCCGCCCGCCGTGATCGTCGCCGCCGCCCAGGGGGCCGGGCGGGCGCAGGAACAGATGACCAGCTTCTACCGCGACGATCTGACCGGCCTGCCGGAGACGGGAGTGGTCGCCCGGCAGCTGTGGCGGAGCTCCGGCCTCTCCCCCGCCGACATCGATGTGGGCATCCTCTACGACCACTTCACACCGTTCGTCCTGATGCAGCTGGAGGAGTTCGGCTTCTGCGCACGGGGCGAGGCGGCCGACTTCGTCGCGGCCGACGCGCTGCCCCTGAACACGCACGGCGGGCAGCTGGGGGAGGCGTATCTGCACGGGATGAACGGCATCGCGGAGGCGGTCCGGCAGATCCGGGGCTCGTCGGTGAACCAGCTGTCCGGGGCGGCCCGCACCTTGGTCACGGCAGGCACCGGCGTACCCACCTCGGCGCTGATACTGGGCGCGGACGACTGACTGGGGGGTCGACCCTGAGCCCTGAAGACGACGGATCCACCTACAGGAGGTGGGGCAGGCCCCACTCCTACACCCTGAGGCGGACGCCGTTTCGGGACCTGGGGCCGATCCACGGGGCGGCGCCCCCTCCTAGCGTGGAGCCATGACCACGCCAGTCTGCACGGGCACCTCCGGGGGAGCTGCCATCACCGGACACATCCCGCACGGCTCGTACGCGACGCACGCCGCGCACGCCGCGCACACCGCGCACACCGCGCACGCCGCGCACACCGCGCACGCGACGCATGGAGCGCACGCGCCGTTCGCCTCGCGCGCCTCGTCGTACGCCTCACGGGCTCCGCACGCCCCGTATCCGTCGTTCTCCTCGTTCGTACGGGCGCGGGGGCCCGTACTGCTGCGCGCCGCCCGCTCGCTCACCGCGAACCCGAGCGATGCCGAGGATCTGCTGCAGACCGCTCTCACCAAGACGTATGTCGCCTGGGAACGGATCGAGGACCACCGGGCGCTCGACGGCTATGTCCGCCGGGCACTGCTGAACACCCGGACCTCGCAGTGGCGCAAGCGCAAGGTCGACGAGTACGCCTGCGACGAACTGCCCGAGCAGGAGGCCCCCGGAGCCCCCGACCCGGCCGAGCACCAGACGCTGCACGACGCAATGTGGCGTGCCGTGCTGAAGCTCCCGGACCGGCAGCGCGCGATGGTGGTCCTGCGGTACTACGAGGATCTGAGCGAGGCCCAGACGGCCGAGGTGCTCGGGGTGTCCGTCGGCACGGTGAAGAGCGCGGTGTCGCGGGCGCTCGGCAAGCTCAGGGAGGACCCGGAGCTGGCCCCGGTCCGCTGACCCCGGGCGACGACGGCGCGCCGGGCGGACCCGGTTCTGCCGAACGACACCGATTCGTACTCCCGGGACTAGTGACATACCGACTGGTATGTGAGCAGAATCAGCGGAACCTTACTGCCGCGTAGCGCCCACCGGGAGGACGCCGTGCTGAGCACCATGCAGGACGTACCGCTGACTGTCACCCGCATCCTCCGACACGGGATGACCATTCATGGGAAGTCGCAGGTCACGACCTGGACCGGCGAGCCCGAGCCGCAGCGGCGCAGCTTCGCCGAGATCGGCCGACGGGCCACCCAGCTGGCGAACGCGCTGCGCGACGAGCTCGGTGTCGACGGCGACCAGCGCATAAGCACCCTCATGTGGAACAACGCCGAACATATCGAGGCGTACCTCGCGGTCCCCTCGATGGGCGCCGTCCTCCACACCCTCAACCTCCGTCTCCCCGCCGAGCAGCTGATCTGGATCGTCGAGCACGCCGACGACAAGGTCGTCATGGTCAACGGCTCCCTGCTGCCGCTGCTCGCGCCGCTCCTTCCCCGTCTGACCTCGATCGAGCACGTGATCGTCACGGGGCCGGGCGACCGTTCCGTCCTGGACGGCGCGGCGCCCCGGGTGCATGAGTACGAGGAGCTGATCGCCGGCCGGCCGACCAGCTACGACTGGCCCGAGCTCGACGAACGCCAGGCCGCCGCCATGTGCTACACCTCCGGCACCACCGGCGACCCCAAGGGCGTCGTCTACTCCCACCGCTCCCTCTACCTGCACTCCATGCAGGTCAACATGGCGGAGTCGATGGGGCTGACAGACAAGGACACCACGCTGGTGGTCGTCCCCCAGTTCCATGTGAACGCCTGGGGGCTGCCACACGCGACGTTCATGTCCGGCATCAACATGCTCATGCCGGACCGGTTCCTGCAGCCCGCCCCGCTCGCCGACATGATCGAGCGCGAGAGGCCGACCCACGCCGCAGCCGTCCCCACCATCTGGCAGGGGCTGCTCGCCGAGGTCACCGCCAACCCGCGCGACCTCAGCTCCATGGCCCGCGTCACCATCGGCGGCGCCGCCTGCCCGCCGTCCCTCATGGAGGCGTACGACAAGCTCGGCGTCCGCCTCTGCCACGCCTGGGGCATGACGGAGACGTCACCGCTCGGCACCATGGCCCACCCGCCCGCCGGGCTGACCGAGGAAGAGGAGTGGCCCTACCGCGTCACCCAGGGCCGCTTCCCGGCCGGCGTCGAGGCGCGCCTGGTCGGCCCCGGCGGCGAGCTGCTGCCGTGGGACAACGAGTCGGCCGGTGAGCTGGAGGTACGCGGCCCCTGGATCGCCCGGGCCTACTACGGAGGCGCGGACGGCGAGGACGCGTGCCCCGAGGACAAGTTCAGCGAGGACGGCTGGCTGAAGACCGGTGACGTCGGCGTGATCAGCGACGACGGCTTCCTCACCCTGACCGACCGGGCCAAGGACGTCATCAAGTCCGGCGGCGAATGGATCTCCAGTGTCGAGCTGGAGAACGCCCTCATGGCGCACCCGGACGTGGCCGAGGCGGCGGTCGTCGCCGTCCCGGACGAGAAGTGGGGCGAGCGCCCGCTCGCCACGGTCGTGCTCAAGGACGGCGCCGCCGCCGACTACGAGGCGCTGAAGACGTTCCTCGCCGAGTCCGGCATCGCCAAGTGGCAGCTGCCGGAGCGCTGGACGGTCATTCCGGCGGTGCCGAAGACGAGCGTCGGCAAGTTCGACAAGAAGGCGATCCGCAAGCAGTACGCGGAGGGCGAGCTGGACATCACCCGGCTCTGACCGGGCCGGCCCGGAGGGGCTGGATGACGAGGGCGGTACGGGAGAACCCGTACCGCCCTCGTCGTGACCCCCGGCTGTCCGCCGGTCAGTTCGTGCCGACTTTCGCGAGCAGGTCGACGATGCGCGACTGCACCTCGTCGCTCGTGGAACGCTCGGCCAGGAAGAGCACGGTCTCGCCCGAGCTGAGCTTCGGCAGCTCGGACCCGGTCATGTCGGCTGAGGTGTAGACGACCAGCGGGGTCCGGTTCAACTGGCCGTTGGCGCGCAGCCAGTCGATGATCCCGGCCCGGCGGCGGCGTACCTGCATCAGGTCCATCACCACCAGGTTGGGCCGCGTCCGGGTGGCGAGCGTCACCGCCTCGTTGTCGGTGGAGGCCCGCGCGACCTGCATGCCGCGCCGCTCCAACGTGTCCGTCAGCGCCAGCGCGATCTCCTCGTGCTCCTCGATCAACAGCACCCGCGGCGGATGCTGTTCGCTGTCGCGCGGGGCGAGCGCCTTGAGGAGTACGGCCGGGTCGGCACCGTACGCCGCCTCCCGCGACGCCTGCCCCAGACCGGCCGTCACCAGCACCGGGACCTCGGCCGCCACGGCGGCCTGACGCAGTGACTGCAGTGCCTTGCGGGTGATGGGACCGGTGAGCGGGTCGACGAAGAGCGCGGCGGGGAACGCCGCGATCTGGGCGTCGACCTCCTCGCGGGAATGCACGATCACCGGCCGGTAGCCGCGGTCGCTCAGCGCCTGCTGGGTGGAGGCATCGGGCGCGGGCCAGACGAGCAGCCGGCGCGGGTTGTCCAGCGGCTCCGGGGGCAGCTCGTCGTCGACCGGCTGCGGCGACGGACGGTTGGCGACCTCGACCGCGCCACCCGGACCGTCCAGCGGCTCCGGCCCCTCGGCGCCCTCGTCGGGTGCCCCTATGGCGTACGCGCGTCCCTCGGACTCAGGAGGAGCCGACAGCAGCTGCCCCGAACCCGGGTTCGGGCCCTGTGCGGCGCCGGACGGAGCGGCAGGGGACGGAGCGGGCTGCGACGGAGCGGCCGGGGAGGGCGCGGTCTGCGGCAGTGCGGCCTGTGGGGTGCGCTGGTCCTCCGGCGGGGCGGCGAGCTTACGGCGCCGTCCGGCACCGCCGAGCGTCTGGTTCTGCTGGTGCGCGATGTGCTGGGCGAAGGGCACGCCCTGTCCGAGCGTCCGCACGCTGAACGCGCGCCCCTGCGTCGAGTCCGACGAGCCGCCGGGCATCGGAGACTCTGCGGGCAGCGGCTGCCTGCGCGCGTCCGGTACGGGCGCGGTGTTCCGGGGGCGGCTCTCCGCGACGCCGGTGGAGTCGGCGGCGCCCGCGACGGGCGTGGTGCCGGTGGTGTGCGTGGTGTGCCCGGCCGCCGGCCACTCCGGATCGCCGCCGGGGTGGCCGGCGGGCCGGTCGTCGGCCTGCGGGGCCTGCGCGGCCTGCTGGGGCTGCTGGGGCGCGTCGGTGTGACGCGCCCGGCGCCGCCCGGTCGGTACGGGGTGCGCCTGGGGCGGGGTGTGCTCCTCGTCCGGTGCGATGCGTACGGCGTCGTGGCGCCCGGGCAGCGAGGCGTCCGCGTCGACGGCCGCGGACGGGGCACGGTCGGCATCCGCGGGCGGCAGAGCGAACGCGGTACGGGGCCCGGTCGGCTCGGCCTGGGCGGACCGCTCCTGCGTGGCCGCCAACGCCCGCCGCGCCCGCCGCCCGCTCGACTGAGGCGCCGGTGCGGGCACAGCCCCGTCCTCGACCTGCGAGAGGCCTTCGGAGGCGGAAACGGAGGCGGAAGCGGAAGTGGAGGAGGCAGCAGAAGCGGAAGCCGGCAGAGCCAGCTGGTTCTCGCCGCCCTGACGCGCCCGGTGTCCACCCGCCGGCACCGGCATCGGCCCCTCGGCCGGAACCGGAACACCCTGCGGCGGCACGGTCCGGCCACGCTGCGGACGGCCACCGCCACCCTGTGCGCCCTCGGCCGCCGTCACCACCGCCCCTTCGGACGGCGCGGAGGCGGCCGGAGGCAGCGCCAACGCCTGCCCCGTCCCTGCCCCCCGCTGCTCGACAGCAGGCTCCCCGGGCCGCCGGCCCTGCTCGGGCAGCCGAGCCGGAAGCGCGTGCTGAGTACCGGTCTCGGCCGGGCTCGGCCGCCCCCGCCTGCGCCCCGAGCCCTCGCCCTGCTGGACGGGAATCATGTCGTGCGCGCCCTGCGTCTCCTGCGCCGCGGGTTCACGACGCGCCCGGCGCCGCCCCGTCGGCTCGGCTGCCGCGGTATCCCCGGAACCGGAACCGGACTCGCCCCCCGCCCCGGAACCACCCACAGGGCTCTCCAGGAACGCGTCCGTGGACGCCCGCCGTGCCCGCCGCCGTCCACCGCCCGTCGACGACTGACCGGCCATCGACTCGGACCCCGGCTCAGCCCCCGCCCCGGAGCCCGGCTTCGCCCCCGGCTCGGGCACAGACCCCGCCTCCGGCGCGGCTGCCGGTGACATCACCGTTCCCGAGCCCTTGCCCAGCGGCACTTCGAGTACGTACGCGCTGCCGCTCATCCCCGGCACCTCGTGCGTCTGGAGCACGCCGCCGTGCGCCCGTACGATCCCGCGCACGATCGGCTCGTGCACCGGGTCTCCCCCGGCGAACGGTCCGCGCACCTCGATCCGTACGACCTCACCGCGCTGCGCCGCCGCGACGACGACCGTCGAGTCGACGTAGCCGCCGCCCGGCACCACGCGGGCCTTGCCGGTCGAGTCGACCCCGGCGACATCCGCGACCAGATGGGCGAGGGCGGTCACCAGCCGGGCCGCGTCCACCTCGGCCTCGATCGGCGGCGCGTGCACCGCGAACTGGGCCCGCCCGGGACCGATCAGCTCGACGGCCGCGTCGATACCGGCCGTCACGACCGAGTCGAGCAGCACGTTCGCCTTGACCAGGTCCTCCGAACCGGCGTCCAGGCGCTGGTAGCCGAGCACGTTGTCGACGAGCGTGGTCATCCGGGCATAGCCCGCGGCCAGGTGGTGCAGGATCTGGTTGGCCTCCGGCCACAGCTGGCCGGCCGGGTCGGCGGCGAGCGTGGAGAGTTCGCCGCGCAGCTCCTCCAGCGGCCCGCGCAGCGACTCGCCGAGCACGGCGGTGAGCTGGGTGTGCCGGGCGGTCAGCGCGGCCAGCTGTTCGGCCTGCGCTTCCAGTTCGGCGGTGTACCGCTCGGCCCGGTCGGCCTGTTCCGCGCTGTGCCGTTCCGTCAGGGCGGTGACCTCGGCGGTGTGGCTCGCGGTCAGTTCGTCGACCTCGGCCCTGTGCTGTTCGGCGAGCTCCTCGTACGGCCGGCGGTCGGTGAACGTCATGACCGCACCGACCAGCTGGTCCCCGTCCCGGACCGGCGCGGTGGTCAGGTCGACCGGCACCTGCGCACCGCTCTTGGACCACAGCACCTGCCCGCGCACCCGGTGCTTGCGGCCGGACCTGAGGGTGTCGGCGAGCGGCGACTCCTCGTACGGGAACGGCTCGCCCTCCGCCCGCGAGTGCAGGATCAGCGGATGCAGCTCCTGGCCGCCCAGGTCGCTGGCGCGGAAGCCGAGGATCTGCGCGGCGGCGGGGTTGACCAGGACGACCCGGCCGTCCGTGTCCGTACCGACGACCCCCTCGGCCGCGGCCCGCAGGATCATCTCGGTCTGCCGCTGCGAACGGGCCAGTTCGGCCTCGGTGTCGACGGTGCCCGACAGGTCCCGTACGACGAGCATCAGCAGCTCGTCACCCGTATAGCTGCCGCTGTACGTGCTCTGGAAGTCGTTGTACGCGGCCTGCCCGTCCTCCAGGCTGGCGCTGGTGACCTCGACCGGGTACTCGGTGCCGTCGGTCCGCCGTGCGGTCATCCGCGTCGGCTTCGTACGGCCCCGGTCGTCGGCGGACTCGGGGCGGCGCATCGACCCCGGGATCAGCGTGGAGTCGAACTCCGGCAGCAGATCGAGGAGCCCGCGCCCGACGAGTGCGGTGCCCGGCATCTCGAACATTTCCAGCGCGATGGTGTTGGCGTTGACGACCGTGCCGTTGCAGTTGACGAGCAGCAGCCCGTCGGGGAGTGCATCGAGTATGGCTGCGAGGCGAGCAGCGCCTCGGGATGGCCTGCTGCTCACGACGACGCTTCCTCCCTGGTTACCGCACCTTGCCGACAGCGGGCCCCATCTTGCCCCTCGGGCCGCAGGCTGTCACGGAAGGAGTCTAAAGGCAGAGAAGGGGCGCAGGTCGGCGGATGAGGGGGAGCTCTCACCAAGGTTGTGTGCACGGGGTGCTGCGGAAAGGCGTACAGACCCCCGCTCATCGGACGCTGGGGAGCACGGGCCGCAGATTGTTCCAGCGTGAGATCTCGCAGCCGTTGCCCCGCGCGAAGACGGTGTCGATGCTCCGCCCGCGCCAGGTCCCGGCGACCCGGGCGGTGGCCGGCCCCCCGAATTGCTGCGTGCACATCGCGTCCCGGGGCACCGGTGCGAACGGGGCCGCTCCCTCGTCCGTCAGCTCCTCCAGCCGGTCGCAGGCCCGCTGCGCCACCGGATGGCTGCCACCGGTCGGTCCGCACTCCAGCTCGAAGACGCCGTCGGCCGCGGGGTCCCCCGAACCCGAGACCGTCACCGTCAGCCGGGTACGGCCATCGTCCCCGTGCGGGAGCGGGAGCGGGAGCGGGAGTGGCAGGGGCCCGCTGGCCGCGGTCGCGGCCGGCCCGGCGGCGGACAGTGCGGCGAGGGACACGACGGCGGTGAGGGCGAGACGGCGCAACATGCGGACTCCTGTACTCGTGCACTTCGACGGGGCGAACGGCCTCCACCCTCACTAACGCTCCGCACGCCACGACGTTGCGCAACCGCAGGCGCTTTGCCCTCGTGCCCGACTGCCTAGTACCGTAGGCACCGGTTGGTGACGCGGCGCTCAGCTGTGTCATCATCTGCACGCACCACTCGCGCTCGCGCGAGGTGTGCTGGAGGCGTCGCCTAGTCCGGTCTATGGCGCCGCACTGCTAATGCGGTTTGGGTCTTAAAGCCCATCGAGGGTTCAAATCCCTCCGCCTCCGCTCCATCACCGAAGCCCCGTGCCACTGGCACGGGGCTTCGGTCGTACCCGGACCCGGGCGGCGCACAGCGTGCGCCGCCCGGCACCACTAAACAGGGTGTTTTCGCAGGTCAGAGGTGGTGTGGCTTAAGGATTTCGCGCTACGGCGCAGGTCATGTAATGTTGTTCCCGCAACGCCGACCAGGCAGAAAAGCCCGGAACGCACAAGCACTCGTAGCTTAACGGATAGAGCATCTGACTACGGATCAGAAGGTTGCAGGTTCGAATCCTGCCGAGTGCACACAGGTCAAAGGCCCCCCGGGATCATCCCGGGGGGCCTTTGACATCAACCGCTGACATCAACGCGGTCCGAAGTGCCGATCACTCCTCGGTGTCCGGCTCCTGCTCGTCGTCTGATTCCTCCTCCGAGTCGTCCAGTTTCAGGGCGTCGTCCATCCGGTCGGCGGCGGCCTTGAGCGTTGTGCTCATGACGTGCGCGTAGGTGTCGAGCGTCATTGTGATCGTGCTGTGACCGAGAGTTTCCATGATCGTGCGAGCGTCCACGCCTTGAGCGAGCAGGAGTGACGCGCAGGTGTGCCGAAGATCGTGAACGCGCACGCGTCGTACGCCGGCGTCCCGGCACAGGATGGTGAGCATCCGGTTCAGGTTGCGGGGGTCCGTGACGCGGCCGGTCGTCGTCGTGAAGATCAGCCCGTCCGGGTGCCCGTGGGCAGGCTGCCACTTCTTCCCCGCAACCGTGCGTTCCCGCTCCTGCTGGGCTCGGTGCTGTGTGAGTGCCCGCATGCAGTGCTTCGGGAGGGACACCGTGCGAATGGAACGCATGGTCTTGGGACTGCCGAAGATCAGCTCACGCCGGATGCGCTGTACGTTCCGACGGACGCGGAGCTGACCGTTCGCGAGGTCGACGTCCGACCAGGTAAGGGCGAGCGCCTCGCCCCGCCGCAGGCCCGTCGACACGAGCAGCAGCCACAGAGCGTAGAGGCGGTGAGACCGGGCGGTCTTGAGCATGAGGCGAGCCTCTGCGGCGTCCAGCGGACGCACCTCCTTGCGGGTGACGGTGGGGGTTTCCACGATCCGTGCGACGTTCCGCGCGATCAGTTCCTCCCGGATCGCCTGCTGAAGCGAGGACCGGAGCACAGCGTGGATGTACTGGACGGTCCGGGCGGACGGGCGGCGCTTGCAGCAGCGGCCCACGGCGCAGCACGAACGCTTGTCCTCGGGGCGCTCCTGGTCCGCGCCGCGGAGGCAGCACAGGCAGGAGACCTTGAACTCCGCCAGGAACCGGCGTACGTCCGCCGGCGACAACCGGTTCAGCCGCTTCTTGCCGAGGGCGGGGCGGATGTACAGGCGGGTCAGACCCTCGTAACTGTTCAGCGTGGACGGCTTGAGCCGCTGCGGCGCGATGGTGGCGAGCCAGTACGTCAGGTAGTCGCCGAACGCCATCGTGGACTCTGCGGCCGGGATGCCCTGGCGGGTCTTCTCCTGCAACTCCGTGAGCTTGTCAGCCACTTCCTTGCGGGTCTTGCCGTAGACGAACTTCCGGGTGCGGGTCCCGTCCGGGCGGTAGACGTAGGCCGCGGCGTGATACCGGCCGTCCGCACGCTTGCTGATCGTTCCTTCACCGTTGGCGCGCTTGGCCATCAGTCGCTCTCCTCAATGCGGTTGCGCATGTACTGGCGTACGGCGTCGACCGGGACGCGGCGAGTGCGGCCGGACGTGAAGCTTTCGAGCTGTTTCGAGCGAATGAGGTCGTAGACCTTGCTGCGGCTGAGACGCAGGGCGGACATGACTTCGGGGACCTTGAGCGCTTCGTGGCTCGGGGGCATGGCGGTGGTCATGCGGGGACTCCTCTGGGGGCCTTGCGGAGGTAGCAGATGCGCGCGTGTGTCCGAGGCGTGGATTTCTGCGTCATTGCGTCGGTAGCGTCATTCGGGGCTCTGACCTGCGGTTTTGCTTGACGCAGTAGTTAGGGCGTGCGTCATCGCCGCGTCATGGGGTGCGTCATCGGATGACGCAGATGACGCAGGGCAAGCCGTGTGCGTCATGCCTGTTGGCGCAGGTCAGGTGCCGTTTTCCGGCCCGCATGACGCACATGACGCAGCGTCTTCCTTCTTGGGACAAAGAAGGGCCTGCCTGTTGTAGTTCGGTGCCGCTCACAGAGCGAAGAAGGGGCCGCTGCGCGGCGCGACCTTGGGGCGGCGTTCCGCCGAACAGCAAGAGGAGCACGTGCTCTTCTTGCTGTTCGCTTGTGCGTGCGGATCGCGGGTCAGAACGCCCGTGCTTGCTCGTGCGGGGCCGGGGGGAGCGTGTGGGTCATTTCGAGGTAGCGGCCCGCGCTGGTGCGGCCCGAGTCGACAAGGACGCGCCGGGCGGCCAGCGTCGGTTGGAGGCGCTTGAGCCGGTCGGAGAGGACTTTGCCGGTGGTGGGCCACCCTTTGGGAAGGGGGCGGCAGTCGTCGCTGTAGAGGCTGCTGAGGCAGGACAGCCACTCCGTGGACGTCATTCGCTGCGCTGCGCCCGGCTCGATGGTCTCGGCGTGCCTGAGGACGGTCTGTGCGAGGAGGTCACCCTCGATCACGTCGTCGTTCAGGTCGTCCAGACTTGCCCGGTAGGCGGTGAGCGCCCCGAGGCCGGTTGCCGCGTCGAACTGCGCGCACAGGTGCGCGAAGTCCGCCATCCGCAGGTCCGTGGGGGTCTCCGCCTTTACGTCCCGGACCTTGACCGTGAGGTCCAGGAGCGAGCCGAGAACGACCGGCAGAACCTCCGCGTACTCCGCCCACAGTTCCGCCTCGGTGCGACGGACGCTGGGCCGCTCCAGCCGCAGCGGTAGGAGCCGGTCACCGCGAGCGACGAAATCGTGCGCCTGGTCGTGCAGGCGTCTGCGACCGGCGTGTACGTGTGGGCGGTCCACTGGATCGAGCGCCGCTGAACCCATGCCGCCTGGGAGTACACGAGTACTCCCAGGCGGCCCACCGTGTACCGGCATTGCGTCCTGGTCAGCCGACGGCGCCTTCCTGGCGATCGACGTCATCGCGAAGGACGTCGAGTCCATCGTCGGGATCCTCGACATCAACGGTGACTACGACGAGAACGACTTCGTGAAGCAGGAGCCGGGACAGACGTGGGCGTTGACGAGTTCGGCAGGCAAAGCAAGAAATCCTGTACGTCGACCGCCAGGACGAGAACGGACACCTCGCGCAAGCGCCCAAGCGCGCGACACGGATCGAGTCGCCAGAAAAGCGGAAGGTCGCCCGAACGGCAGGCCTGCCTAGCGTCCGGCCCATCCGGCAGGTCGCGGCTTCCACGAGCGAAGCCGCAGTTCCAAGGCATGTTGCGTGACATCAGTAGCTGACATCAACAGAGGCGTACAACCGCGCACGGTGGCACATCCGCGATCGATGGATGAGCCAACAGATCCCAGTAGACGAGTGGTCCGTGAGGGCGGTGCACGCGCCTATGGAACAAGGGGCGTGGCGCTTGCTGCAGGCGGTCGATGGATGCTCCTAGAATCGAACGTTTGAACGATTACTCGCCGTCCCGACTCGGGGCCGGTCCGAAACGCTTTCGCCCTCACCGGTGACTGATCGGCGAGACCGTCGGCGCAGGCCTTTGAGGGTTGTTGTCGCCAAAGCCCTGTCAGATTGTCAGACAGATGTAGATTGCAGCGTTTCGCCGCGTTTTGTGTTCTTTTATCAGGTTCCATTACCTGCGCGACAGCGGTGTTTGTGTGTCGTCGCTCTATCGCCCCCGGGCCGTTTTCTGACGTAGCGGGGAATTGCTTCAAGAGAGGATCGGCGTGTTGTGACCAATGACGTTCACAGATCTCAAAGTTGGGGCGAGCGGGGCCTCTGGCGTGTCACTGGTCGTCGGGCGGCGCAAGTGTCGGCTTCAGCGGCGTCGCCGGCCGGGCCCGGGCGGGGTTGGTGGCGTATGGGCGTCACCGTAGCGGTGTGTGCCGTGCTCACCGGTGCGGGGGTGCCGGCGGCCGTCGCCGACTCTCCGACGGCAGGTCATCGCAGCGGCAGTCGGGCAGCCGCGCCAGTCAGTCAGACCTTCACCTTCACCGGCGCTCCGCAGACCCTGACGGTTCCTGCGGGAATGTTCGTGACGATCACCGCGGACGGGGCCGGCGGTGCCGACAACACCGGCACCCCCTGTTCCGTCACGGGGACCGGTGGGACGGGGGCGCGGGTCGTCACCACGCTCCCGCAAACCGCCGCACCGACGGCCTTCACCATCAACGTCGGCGGCACCGGCGGCAAAGGCTGCAACGGCACCGGGACGCCGGGTGCCGGCGGGTTCAACGGCGGCGCCCCAGGTGGGGGTTATCCGCTCAGTGGTTTTCATTTTGAAGGGCCGGGTGGGGGCGGGGCCTCCAGCATCAGCACGGGTGGCTCCTTGCTGGTGGTCGCCGGGGGCGGCGCCGCCGCCGGCGGCACCGGACAGGGTTCTACGGGAGGGAACGGAGGCAACGGCGGGACAACGCCGGATGCCACCGGCGGTACCGCGGGAAGTGCCACCGGCCCTGGGGCTTCGCCGGGGCAGGGTGGGGGCGGCGGCAGCACCAGCACCAGCACCGGCGGTGCCGGCGGTGCCGGCGGGGCCGTTCCGTTGTGTGCGGTCATGAACGGCGGGCCAGGGAGCGGGTTTTCAGGTGCCACGGTCGGTACCGGTGGCACCGGGGGCAGCTTCGGCGGTGGCTGCGCCGCTACCAGAATCGGGGCCGGTGGGGGCGGTGGTGGTGGGTACTTCGCCGGCGGGGGCGGCGGCAGCGGCGCCGTCAACAGCATGGGCACCTCGGCGGGTGGGGGCGGTGGTGGTGGGGGCAGCAGCTTCGCCACCACGTCGAGCACCGGTACACACTATGCGCCGTCCACGATCGGGACGGCGAACAACAACGGCCAGGTGACCATCTCCTACAGCCCCCCTGGCCCGAGCTTGACCATCGGCAAGAGCCACAGTGGCAGTTTGGTGCGGGGTCAGTCCGGCTCCTACACGCTCACGGTCGGCAACGACGGGATCGACGCGACCGACGGCACCGTCGTCACCGTGACCGACACTCTCCCGGCTGGGCTTAGCGCGACGTCGTTGAGCGGTACCGGGTGGACGTGCACGCTGGCCACGCTGACCTGTACCCGCAGTGACGTCCTCGCGTCCGGTGGCAGCTATCCGGCGCTCACCCTCGCGGTCAACGTCGCCTGTACGGCCTCCAGCACCGTCACCAACACCGCCACCGTCACCGGAGGCGGCGACACCGCCACTCACACCGCGACCGATCCCACGGCCATCACCGGCGCCTGCCCGCCCACGCTGGCGATCGGCAAGAGCCACAGCGGCAGCTTTGCGCGGGGTCAGTCCGGCTCCTACACGCTCACGGTCGGCAACGACGGGACCGGCGCGACCGACGGCACCGTCGTCACCGTGACCGACACTCTCCCGGCTGGGCTTACCGCGACGTCGTTGAGCGGTACCGGGTGGACGTGCACGCTGGCCACGCTGACCTGTACCCGCAGTGACGTCCTCGCGTCCGGTGGCAGCTATCCGG